>JARIAT010000038.1 GCA_029257715.1 Faecousia sp.
AATTCTTTTTAAAAATTTGATTTTCGGAGGTTTTCTTGGCAAACTTCATCGAATTGGCCGGTATTTTGTTTGGCGTTCTCTCGAGCGCTCAGATATAATATCACGCCCTTCCCCATTTGTCAACACTATTTTTCAAATTTTTTCTTTTTTTATGAATTTTCTTTTTTATTTCTCTTTTTATGCAATTTCCCCCATCCTAAAAAGGATGGGGGAAATCATTCGGTTTATCCAACTCGGTTTTCATAGATAATTGTATCGCTTGTATCATCCACCGTGAAATAAGCATCCATAATGGCATTGGCAATGTTGGCGCCATAGCCGCCCTGTCCAGCCTTTTCAATGTATACCGCAATGGCAATTTCAGGATTATCCTGCGGTGCGAAGCACACAAACGAACCATGGGGCGAACCTCCGGAGCCATGCTCCGCAGTACCCGTCTTGGCGCATACCTCAATATCTTTGTGTTTTTTATACCATGCGTCAGGGCCTGTTGCATAGTAATATGTGGCCGTACCCGTATGGGTCGTATCATTCATGCCCTTGAAAATCCCGCCGACTGTATCCGCGGACATCTGCACCGTAGACAGCACCTGAGGCTGCTGCTCTTTTACAAGGGTAGAATAATCCGCAGAAACCACACGGTTGAGGAATGTACAGGCATAACGGGTTCCTTTTGCCGCCAGAGTCGCTGTATAAGATGCCAGCTGCATGGGGGTAAATCGATTTTCCGACTGACCGATTGCGGCGAGGATCTTATCGCCGGGATACCAATTTGCATCGCTTCCCTGGAAAATCTCCGCTTTTGTCTCCGGATTTGCCCGGTGGCCGACTTCCTCATAGAGTTCAACGCCTGTGGGCTCACCAAGGCCGAAGTTCTTTGCCGTTTCATCCAGCTGTTCACTTGTCAGCATATCACCGACTTCATAGAAAAACCAGTTGCACTATACACTCAGAGCCTGTGATACGTTGATGCTTCCGTGGGTCCGATGGGTTCTTGAATAGATCAGACACATCGGTCCGTTTTCCGCATCGTATTTCGTATAGATGCCCTTTGTCAAAATCTCGGTGTATCGGCTGATTTTATCATTCTCCATACCGGCCGTAGCTGTAACCATTTTGTATGTTGATCCGGGGGGATAGGCCGCCAGCAGTGCCCGGTTATACATCGGCTTATCTTCGTCCTCATTCAGCTGCTTAAAATACTCCGGCTCCCGGAATCTGGTCAGATCATACGAAGGATAGGACGCACACGCCAGCACCTTTCCTGTTCCGACCTCCACCGCCACCACAGAGCCTCTCGAAGCATCAGAGCCCATACCGGTACCCTCATCAATACCGCCTGTGGCCTGCAAATTCTTAATATAATATTCCAGAGAATCCTCGGCAATTTTCTGAAGATCCAGATCCAGTGTAATTTCCACATTATGCCCCGCAACAGGGAGCTTGCTGTAATATTCCCGAATGACATTTCCGTTTTTATCCACCGTCCGAACCAGCTGTCCGTCGGTGCCGTGGAGATAGTCTTCAAAGGCCCGCTCCAATCCGCTGGCACCGATTTCCGCATCCATTGAGTAGCCCTTATCTTTGTATTCAGGCCACTCCTCCGCACCGATTCGTTTCATTGATCCCAGGATATGGGGTGCGTATTTTGTATTATACTCCCGAACGGTGGATACCTCCGCCTCAAGGCCCGGAATATTCAGTTCCATAATCGTGTTGAGATCATCGTCGCTTACGTCCTCAATCAGCACATAGGCCGGCAGGTTGGTGATATCTGTGCGCAGCGCCAGCTCGTAGCGAAGACCCAGAACACTTCTCGCCTGCTCATCCGTCCATTCCTCCGGAAGCTTATAGTAGCTCCGAAGTCTGTTGATGAGCAGTGTCGCCGAAATATCCGAGTCAATCTGCATTTCCGTCAGATAGCTTTGAAAATAATCCTTCCACTCGGAGCCAAACTGGTCATGGATATACTCATAGGGTTTTTGCGTGCTCACCGGAAAATGATCGTTATACGCAATATTTTTTCCCTGACACAGCTCCGCCAATCTGAGCAGGGACTGATTGGGATTTTCACTGCTCATCAGAACAAAGTTGGTAAAAACCAGATTGTAACTGGCACGATTCGACACCAGCACATTGCCGTTTCGGTCGAGGATATCGCCCCGGGCAGCCTTAACCGTCGTATAATAGGTCAACGTGCTGGAGTTTTGAACCACATCGCCATTGCCCAGAATCTGCAGCGAGTACATATGGATGCTGTAACCTGTCAGCAGAAGCGCAAACAGCAGCAGCATGGCCGCAGCCCGGACTCGGGTTATTCTTTCCATGTTTCTCCTCCGATTTTACCGATCCACCCCATCTGAGGGTAGAGCAGAGGTACAATCGCGCCTCCCACCACAGCCGTGGCGAGAAACACATCATAGCGGCCCGGATAGGTATGTCCCTGAAAAACACCCATCAGAAATACACTCATCTCATAGGCCAGCAGAGCAATCCAGGCACAAAGCCAGTTGGAGCTGAAGCTGCGGCGCAGAAAATTTTCCCGCAGCAGCGCTGCAAGCATACTGTATACCGTCAGAAACAGGACGCAATATGGCCCGGGTGCCGTTCCGGACAGCACATAAAACACCGAGCACCACAGCACAAACATTCCGCCTCGCTCTGCGCCCTCGATGATGCAGATCAGCACCATGAGGCATGGAGTCAGATCCAGCATTGCCCCCATGCCAAGCAGTCGAACCTTCGCCAGCATGGAGTCCTGAAGGATCATCGCAATCACGCAGGACACCGCATAAAGCCCCCATTTGAGGATTTTTTTGCGCTGCTGCGCCGTCAGATAGAGCTTATTGGCCAGATTGATTCCGTCGCGATCCGGCTTAAATTCAAATTTCTTCCGTGACATAGCAATCACTCCGCGCTGTCCGTGGGATCGGTACTCTGAACCTGCTCCCCATTGTTTGCGTTATATTCCGTCAGAATCAAAACCTGTTCCAAGGAGCTGAAATCCGCAGCCGGCTCCAAAACGGCATATTTTGCCACACCCGTCTCGTCAAAGTCGGCGTCCACTATATATCCTAGAATCAGATTTCTTGGATACACGGTAGAGCCTGCCGTAACGACCTGGTCATTATTCCGAATGACGGAATCAGAGGGAAGATAGTTCATTCGCAGCATACCGTTGGCACCGGTCGCATAGCCGCCCTGCACCATGCCGTTATAGCCCGAGGATGCCACTGTGGCCGAAATTTCCAGAGAGGAATCCAGCACCGTCTTTACGACGGCATAATTCTCCCCAGCCTCCACAACCAGTCCCACAACCTGTCCGTTGAACGTCGTGGCACACATACCTTCCCGAATTCCGGAGGAGGTGCCCTTGTTGATCGTCAGCGAGCTGTTCCAATCATTGGAGCCCCAGGCAATGACATACGCATCCACGCCCTTAAAATCCTCACGGCTCTTCTGTAAACCGGTCAGCTGACGCAGATATTCGTTTTCACGCCGCTGGGCATCTGCTTCACGGGCCTTATCCTCCATCTGGGCGATGCGCTCCTTAAGCGCCTCATTTTCCGCCTGAAGGGACTCGTATCGGAACATATAGCTGTAAATATCCTCCGCCTTATTTGTCAGCGCCTGCACACCGGAGCGCAGCGGCTTGAGCATTCCCTTAACTGCCATACTTGCAAAGTTGATCCCCATGGCATTGCCCGCCACGGACAGCATAATCGAAAGCAGCAATGCCAAAATGACAATCAGCCGAACTTTTCCGCTGAAAAACTTTCTCATACGCCCACCCCCCAGACAGGAATTCCCATATTCCGAAGGGTCATCGCAAGACGGCACACCGGCAGTCCCATGACATTATAGTAGTCGCCATGCAGTTCGGTGGCAAACAGTGCCGCGCCTCCCTGAATTCCGTAGGAGCCGGCCTTGTCCATGGGTTCCCCCGTGGCAATATAGGCCCGGATTTCCTGCGGAAGAAGCTCGCGGAAACGGATATCCGTAATCTCCGTGCAGGTATATACGTCATCATCCCGCATAACCGTCATTCCCGTCATCACCTGATGGTCCCTTCCGGAGAGCATGGACAGCATCCGGAATGCATCCGCCTGATCCTTGGGTTTGCCCAGAATCTGCCCATCACAGACCACAATGGTATCCGCCGCCACAACCACATCTCCTGTTTGCCGCTCGACGGCCATCGCCTTTTTCAGGCTTACCCGAGCCACTTCCTCCGATGCAGGTCGGGTAAGATCCATCGTTTCGTCAATATCCGCCACCCGGACCACAAAATCCGGCGTAATCAATCCCAGAAGCTCCCGACGGCGGGGAGACTGGGATGCCAAAATCAGATTCATAGCTTGATCCTTTCTTAATCAAGGCCCCGCAGATACAGGCCTCTGGTGCAGGCGCCGGGGTCAAACGGCGCTGGGTTTAAATAATCATGCAGCACCCGGTCCACCTCCTGACGGTTTTCCGTGGTGAAGCTCAGGCGAAGTCCCCACAGTCCCAGACGGCTCAGCTCCTCCCGCCGATCCAGCATACTCAGCTTTTTGCCATTGAGCAGAATGCTCCGGCAGGAATCCCCGTCCTTCATAATGGGAAATTCCGCTCCTGTGCGGTCCACCAGCTTGCTGGGGCCCTGATCGCAGGTGCAGCTTCCGGTGCGATTTTTGATGATACAATTTTCCGTAACCATCAGCGGCATCCGTCCATAGATCAGCATTTCCGTGTTCAGCGTCTTGCTGACATCCCGAATCTGCGGCAGCGTCATCTCAAAGCTAAGCATAGCGGAAGCCATCTCCAGTGCGCTGCAAACCTCAATTGCCCGAGAGTTATAGACATTGAGGCTGAAATCTCCTCTTGCATCCATCTCACACTCATGTGCGGTGACCAGCAAGCCCAAAGTCCCCACCAGTGCCTCTCGGATACCGATGCTTCTGGCGCCCTTCATTCCGGCACGGATCTTCTCCATCTCACCGTCATGCACAATTCTGGGCAGTACAACCGCCAAATGCTGCGTCTTTGCCAGCTCCCCAAAGTAAGCCGGGTCCGCCTGCACCAGATGCAGGGGCACATACAGCACCTCCGGATTCATCTTCAGCAGCCGTCCGGTGATCTGATCCCGATTACTGACCTGAACCGTCAGCACCGGCTCCGAGCGGCGGCCGAAAACCTGCGGCACCCGTCTGGGGCGATGCAGCTCTACCGGATCTCTTCTGGCACGAAGGGCCGTCAGCTGATTCAGAACATCCCGACGCATGGCATTGATCGCCGAGGCAGACAAAGTCAATCCTCCGGCAATTCGTGCCTTTACCCCCACGCAGCGGAAGGGTGTTCCGCCGGTTTTGGACAGACGGGCCGCCAATGTCTCCTCATTCAGCTCCAGATTCCGGGCCTTCTCCGGCTCCGGACCTTCTGCCTGACAGACATTTCCATCGGGGTCCTCCACCGCCAGCTGACTTCCATCCGGCGTAATCAGCGCAATAAAGCGCACCGGAACCAGACCGTTTTCCACGGTTTCATAGCTGTTTCTGACTTCCTGCGCCCACTTTGCATTTTCGCTTTTATCCTCTCGGATGCCGAACATATCCGGTCCGATGCGTCCGGTATAATAGCCGTCGGTGAAGCCCTGACGGTTGAATGCCGTCATCAGATCCTTGACCATGCCTCGGCTGACATTTCCCTCATCCATGGCCTTGCGGTATACACTCGTAACCGTCGCCACATATTCCGGCTTTTTCATGCGGCCCTCAAGCTTAACTGATGCGACGCCCATCTCCTCCAGATCCTGAAGGTAGTGGACGAGGCAGTTATCCTTCAGACTCAGCGGATGGCGCTGCTCTGCTCGCCCATATCCGTATGTAAGGCGGCAGGGCTGGGCGCAGCGGCCCCGGTTACCGGATCGGCCGCCGATGGCCGCAGACAGATAACACTGACCCGAATAACACATACACAGCGCTCCGTGGCCGAACACCTCAATTTCAATCGGGGATTTGGCGCAGATATAGCGGATCTCTTCCCGACTCAGTTCCCGACTCAAAACGACACGGCTCATGCCCCATGCCGCACAGAGCAGCACACCCGGCAGGGAATGGACGGTCATCTGAGTAGAGCCGTGCAGCGCCACCCCGGGAGCTACCTCCCGGCACAGCTTGATCACACCCAGATCCTGAACGATGAACGCATCCACGCCGGCGGTTGCCGCCTGACGGATCAGCTCCACGCAATCCTTCATCTCCCGATCGGAAACCAGTGTATTTAAGGTCAGATGAACCTGCACCCCTCGCACATGGCAGTACTTCACTGCCTCCTGGAGGGTTTGAATGGTAAAATTCTTTGCACTCTGGCGCGCGTTAAAAGTTCCGCAGCCCAAATAGACTGCATTGGCACCGTTCTGGACGGCGGCGCGCAGTGCTTCCATAGAGCCCGCAGGGGCTAATAATTCCAGCATTTTAATCTCTCCATAATTGGTATACTTACTCGCATTATAGCACAAACAGCCGTCTCATTCCAGTAGGTTTCCATAATTTTAGAAATTTGTTCATACAAAAAGCCGCCCCAAAAACAGGGCGGCTTTGTTCGTTTTATTCGGCTCCACGGCTTCCATCCCCGGGATTCTTCGGCTTACGCCGACGGAAGTGATTGGGTTTGCGGCGGTGAGAAGGCCCGTTTTCGCTGTTGGGCATTTCTCCGTTTTCCTCTCTGCGCTCCCGCTGCTCCGGTCTTGGTCTGCGGGGCGGCTTGGGCCGATCCTGACGCTCCGCTCTTTCCGGCTTTTCGCCACGTTCAAAGCGCTCGCCCTTTTCGGTATTTTCCCGTCTGTCCTGTTTCTCCTGAGGTGCTCCCTCTGTGCGATTTTCTCCGGCTCTCTGTCCGGCATTGCGGGGGCGACGGCGGCGGCGGGTGCTGCGCTGTTCACCGGATTCCTCGTTTTTCTCTCCATTGTCAGATCGGGAAGCTCTGGGCTGCCGCACGGGACGTTCGGGCTTCTCTGCACGTGCAGGTCTCTGCTCCTGTTCCGGCTCATCCACCACAGAATCCATACGGTAGCGGAATTTAACCGGATCCAGTGCCGGCTCCTCTTCCTTGGGTTTTTCAGGCCGTTGCTTTGCATCAGGGCCGGAAATCGGTGCCAGATCGGCAGGGATGGGCGGATCATTTTTCTTGGCTTTGCCATTACGCAGCACGCAGATGTCGCAGTTATGGTGGCAGCAGCAGCTCTCCGGATTTTTCTCCAGACGAACCTTCACCATCTGGCACAGCAGATTCACATCCACAACCGTTCCACGGCCGTCGGGGGTATCCACAAAGGAGTCCATCTTCGGACTGGTGCGGATCAGATCTTCATAGGCTTCCTGCTCATATTTGAGGCAGCACATCAGCCGGCCGCAGGCGCCGGAAATTTTGGTGGGATTGAGGCTCAGATTCTGGGTTTTTGCCATCTTGATGGATACGGGCTGAAAATCATCCAGAAACTGGGCACAGCAGAAGGGTCTTCCGCAGATGCCGAGGCCGCCGACCATCTTGGCCTTGTCCCGCACGCCGATCTGCCGCAGCTCAATGCGGGTGTGGAAAATCGAGGCCAGATTTTTTACCAGCTCCCGGAAGTCCACTCGCTCATCGGCCGTAAAGAAAAAGAGGATTTTGCTGCCGTCAAAGGCGTATTCGGCGCTGACCAGCTGCATATCGAGGTTATGTTCTTCAATTTTCTGCATACAGACGCTGTATGCCTTCTTCTCCTTCTGGCGGTTTTCGGCCACGATCTTCTCATCAGCCTCCGTTGCCAGACGGATGACTCCCCGCAGCGGCGGAACCACATCTTTTTCAGAAATTTTGTGATTGGTTCCGGTGCAGGTGCCGTATTCGGGGCCGCGGGCGGTGTCAATGATCAGATGGGCGCCCACCGGAATTTCCATCCCGGAGGGATCGAAAAAGTAGATCTTCTGACCGGGGCGGAACTGCACGTCCACCACTTCCACCATCACAGGCTCTTCAGAAATCTCAGCCGTCTCAGGGGCGAGAGTCTCAGTCATTTCGTCCATGATATTCTCCTTATATTGTACGGTTTCCATTTTCATCTCAAGGCCCAGGAAAGATAGCCGCATACTGCGGCACAGGACACATTGGCCTGGGCATATTCCATTGCTTTGCGCAGCACCATGCAGGTCTGCATCATATCTCCGGGCCGGCGAACCGCAGCAATAGCCGCAGCCTCCTCCACGCAGGCAGGCAGGCCGGAGCGATTGGCGAGAGCCTGCTCCATCAGTTCAAGCCATTCTCCCAGCATAGGAATCAGCGCATCCCGCTTCCATTTTTCCATAGGAACCAGCAGCTCCAGAAGTCCATAGGTATCCCGAGCGGCATAACACGCGGCAAACCGTCTGGTCTGCTCGGACATGGTATTGCCCTGCATCAAGGCTCTTGCCTGCCCGAGATATCCTCCGCTGCGCAAAATCGCCGCGGAAACCCCCGCCTCGGAAGCCTCCGGGAATTCCCGATGCAGCACCCTTCTGAGAATTTCCTCCGGCAGCGGCTGCATTTTAAGCTCCACGCATCTCGACCGGATGGTGGGCAGGAGCTTGTCCGGATTGTCCGTCAAAAGCAGAAACACGCCGTAGGACGGCGGCTCCTCCAGAACCTTCAGCAGCGCATTCTGCGCTTCCAGCCCCATATCCTGCGCCCGTGGGAACAGATAGATTTTTTTAACACCCTCATTGGGACGGATAAACATATCGGTTCGGATGTCTCGGACAAAGCTGACCCTGACTGTTCGGCTGGACGGATCGTCTGCCAGAATATAGTCGGGGTGGGTATGACTCTCCACCTTCCGGCAGGCCCGGCAATGGCCGCATGGTCCGTTGGGGTCTTCGCACATCATAGCCTTCGCCAGCAGATCCGCCAGCGTATGCCTGCCCGAACCCTCCGGACCGGAGATCAGATAGAAGTGGGAAAGCTTCCCGCTTCGTCTGGCGGAGATCAGATTCTTTTTCAGTTGTTCGTTTCCCAGCAGGGTATCAAATGCCATCTGATCTTCCCTCCGTTTTTGCAATGTAGTCCATAGTCCTTATTATATCATAATTTTTGTGAGATGCTATCTTTTTTTCACGAAAAAGTTCCCATCGCCCCTCTTCGACGAAATAAACCGAGGCAGCGAGCTATACTCTATATAGAAACATAACCGGGATTTGGTTGCACGAAATCGTGCAGCAAGCCGTTTCCGTTTGGAGGCTCCCGATTTCTTATTTATCCCATCAGGAGGTTATCTATGGAACAGATTGATCACATTCAGGCCGCGCGCGTCTGGCAGCGGGTTCGGGGGCAAACCGCAGAAGACGAGGCTCAGGCACTGGCGGCACTCATTCAGCAGGAGTGGCAGAATGCCTGCACCTACTTACAGCTCTCCCGCCGGTTCCATGGGCAGGACTCCACTTTGCTGCATCGGCTTTTCGAGCAGGAGCAGGCCCACTGTGCCTGTCTCAAGGGAATTTATGCCATTGTCACCGGAAAAAAAGCGTCTACCCGGCCGGTTCCGGTGATCTGCGGAAAAACCGGAGACATTCTTCGGGGCTGCTATGCCCGACAGATGCGGAATCTGAGTGCCTATGAGGTTCGTGCCAGAGATTCAGAGTATGCCCATGTTTTCTCGCGCCTGCGGGAGCAGGAAATGGATCACTGCCGCATGGTGCTTCAGGTAATTGGAAATCTGGGGCAGAACTAACCTGTTTTCAAACTCTACTTTCGATCAAAAGGCGGTGGGATTCTATCCCGCCGCCTTTTTTGTCCGACTGTCACCGCAGCAATTTCTCCCGATAATACCGATACTGCTGTTTTCTCGCAGCAATCTCCCCGGAAATTCCCGTCTGGGAAATCATCCGGTCAAATTTCTCCAATGTTTTTTGAATATACGCCTGACGCTTCAGATCCGGAACGGAAATCCTCAGCTTCCGAAGCGCAGAGAGATTAAAATTACTGACAGTAGAACCGCCCTGTGCCGCCTGATTGAGCTGTCGGCGGACAGCGCCGCTTTGCAGCAGCTCCAGCAGATATTTCGGAAGAATTTCCTGTGGGTCCGGCCGCAGAAGCACCACTCGCTGTCCCTGACAGCAGCGGAAATCTTCCTCAATAATGGCTACATTGCCGATGGGTGCCTCTCTGGAAAACAGAAGATCATCCTTCTGGGGCACAATCCGCCTGACCCGGCGGAGATATTCTTCTTCTGAAACATACGACAGATTGCTTTGGTCAATGCGTCCATCCACAAGATTATAATTCCGAATGACCGCAACCCCCATCTGCTGCCATTGGGGCGAGGTATGGGGGCAGTCCACAATCCGGCACACTTGCGCCAGATATTTTTCTGTGCCTTCCTGCCCGATCAGCCAATCCCGATAATAGCTGTATTGCCTGCGCCGCGCCTCCAGCTCCGCTTCCAGTGTGTCGATCAGCTCCAAAAATGTGTCGAGCATCCGGACAATCTCTGCCTGCCGCTCCACCGGAAGCATAGGAACCTTATATATCTCCCGAAGCACGCTGGGATGGGCTTTTTTGACATAGTCAAAGCTTTTCCCTTCCCACTGATCGATCAGCACATAATATAGGTATTTGGTCAGCAGACGGGGATCCGTCACCTTGATCCATCCCCCTACATTGGTCACGCAATAGCGCAGATGATTGCGGTAGAAAAGCTTTCCGCCGCCGTCGATGCTCCACGTAATGCGCTCATCATCGAACATATAGCACCCATAGCGTCCGATCTCGCCGTCTCCGGCAGCGCTGCTCGAATAGACCGGATAGGGGCCTGGATGTTCGAGCATATCCTTTTTGCTGATGATTTTCCCCCGTCCCAGTGTCAGAATTCCCTGTGCCTCCAACTCTCCCAGTGTAAGGCACGGAATATTCTCCGCTGTGTTGTGATGCTCCATGGCTGCACCTCCGATCCAGATACTGTGCTATTTTATCACGGAACCTCCCCACGGGCAAGCTTTGAAAAACAGACGCACCCAAAAGGGATGCGTCTGTTTTCGGATGAACTTTTTATGCCAGCAGCGGCTTGATTCCCTCTGCGAGGGCATTTCTCTGGGCCTTGGCTTCGGCCAGATCCCTGCCCAGTGTGGTGAAATAGGTCTTGATCTTCGGCTCGGTGCCGGAGGGGCGAATCACCACCGAAGCACCGCCTGAAAGTACAAACGTCAGCACATTGGCCGCAGGCAGTCCGGTTTCATCGGACTTTTCATAATCTATGACCTTCTCCACCTTGTAGCCGCTGATTTCACTGGGCGGATTGTTCCGCAGAGACTGCATAATCCCTGCCATTTTATCCATGCCGCTCAGACCGGGGAATTCATAGGAGTCCGTCTCATTGAGGTATCGGCCGTACTGGGCATAGATTTCCTCCAGCCGTGCCTTGATGGACGAACCCACGGAGCGATAGTATGCCGCCATTTCACAGATCAGCATAGAGGCGACAATCGCATCCTTGTCCCGAACATACGGGCCTGCCAGATAGCCGTAGCTCTCCTCAAAGCCAAAGAGGAAACGATCAACCTCGCCATCTGCCTCAAGTCTTGCGATCTGGTCCCCGATCCACTTGAATCCGGTGAGCACACTGCGCAGCTCCACATCGTAGTGGGCTGCAATCTGATCCGCCAGCGGTGTCGAAACAAGGGACTTAACCGCCACGGGATTTTTCGGCATGGTGCCGTTTTCCATTCGGCCTGCGCAGATATAATCCAGCAGCAGTACTCCCACCTCATTTCCCGAAACAAGCTCATAGGAACCGTCGGGGCAGCGAATGGCAATCCCGACCCGGTCGGCATCGGGGTCCGTTGCAAGCATCAGATCCGCACCGCTCTTTTCCGCCAGCTCCAGTCCCAGTTTCAGCGCCTCATAAATTTCGGGATTGGGATAGGGACAGGTGGGGAAATGTCCGTCCGGCTCCCGCTGCTGCGGAACCACGGTGATATCGCTGATGCCAATATCATTGAGAACACGAAGCACCGGCACAAGACCGGAGCCGTTCAGCGGAGAATAAACCAGCTTCAGTCCGGCAGTTGCGCACAGGCCGGGGCGGACGGAACGGGCCTTGATTGCGTCATAAAGCGCCTCCTTGCAGTCCTCTCCGATATACTCGATCAGCCCCTTTGCCATTCCTTCCTCGAAAGAAATCAGCTTGGCACCCTCGAGAATATCCGTCTTCTGAATCTCTTCATACACGGCAGCAGCTGCGCAGTCGGTCATCTGGCAGCCGTCTGGGCCATAGGCCTTGTAGCCGTTATACTTGGCAGGATTGTGGGAAGCGGTTACCATAATTCCTGCATTTGCCCCGTAGTAACGGGTTGCGAAGCTCAATGCCGGAACGGGCATCAATGTATCATAAATCCGAACATGAATCCCGTTGCCTGCCAGCACACATGCCGCCGTCTTTGCAAATACCTCAGAGTTGATGCGGCTGTCATAGGAAATTGCCACGAGCTGATTTCCGCCCTGTGTTTTCACCCAGTTGGCGAGCCCCTGCGTAGCCTGACGAACCACATAAATATTCATCCGGTTGGAGCCGACGCCAAGAACTCCCCGCAGTCCGGCGGTTCCGAACTTCAGCGCCACGGCAAACCGGTCCTGAATCTCCTCTTCTCTGCCCTCAATGGCCCGAAGCTCCTCGGTAAGAGCAGGGTCCTCCAAGTCTGCGGCGCACCAGCGTCTAAAATCATCCATATACATTCCTATCACCTTTATCCTTTTGATTGCGTTTCGTGTGTATGGTCAAAATCATTCAAATACAGTATACCGAAGCCTCAGAATAATGTCAATGTCGGGCATTGTAAAATCACGGCGCACCGAGTTTCGGTGCGCCGTGAAGCGGTCAGCTGTTTTCAAGCTGCTGTTTTGTATACTGAAGTGTATAAAGATTATAATAGCGGCCCTTGGCCTTCAACAGCTGCTGATGATTGCCCTGCTCTACAATTTCACCGTGGGACAGCAGAATGATGTTGTCCGCGTGCTGAATCGTAGAAAGCCGGTGGGCGACAATCAGCATGGTGCCGATATTCTTCATCTTCTCAAGAGAATCCTGAATCAGAAGCTCTGTTTCCGTATCAATATTTGCTGTTGCTTCATCGAGAATCATCACAGACGGCTTGTGAATGATGGTTCTCGCAAAGCTCAGCAGCTGGCGCTGGCCTGCGGAGAAGTTATTTCCCCGTTCACGCACAACCTCATAAAGACCGTGATCCATCCGGGAAATGAAGGTATCCGCATTGACATAGCGGCAGACCTCCCAGATTTCCTCATCAGAGATTCCCTCAGACCGCAGCACAATATTGCTTCGGATATCGCCGGAAAACAGAAATACATCCTGAAGCATCTGGCCGAAATGACGCCGCAGAGAAGAGATTTTAATTCTGCGGATATCAATTCCGTCAATGAGAATCTGTCCCTTCTGAATGTCGTAGTTGCGGCAGATCAGGGACAAAATCGTTGTCTTTCCGGAGCCGGTGGACCCGACAAACGCAACCGTCTGGCGGGGCTTGACATGGAACGATACGCCCTTAAGCACCCATTCGCCGGGCTTATAGGCAAACCAGACATCTCTGAACTCGATCTCTCCGCGGATTTCCTCCAGCTCAATGGCATCCGGCTCATCCACAATCTCCGGCTCCATGTCGATGATGGAGAAAATCTTCTCCGCACCGGCAAAGGATCTCTGAAGCATATCAAACTGCTCTGCCAGCGTCTGGATGGGGCTAAAGAACTTGGAGATGTACATATAGAAGGAGACAATCACCGCACTGGTGATATTCTGCCCGAATAAATATACATGATCGATATAACCCTTGCCTCCGATATAGAACAGGCACATCACAGAGCTGATATAGAGCATATAAACCACCGGTCGGAAAATTGCGAAGACGAACATCCGCTGCTGCTTGGTCTTTTGCAGATGATTGCTTCTTTGGAGGAAGTCCTCCATCTTCCGATCCTCCTGATTAAAAATCTGGGTGATTTTCATGCCGGAGAGGTTCTCGGAAAGATAGGTATTAAGATCAGTGGTCGCCGTCAGAACTCTGCGGTGGCAGCGGCGGGAAAACTGCCGGAATACCACCGTAAACAGCACAACAAACGGCACAAAGCACAGCACCATCAGCGTCAGCACATAGTTGAGCATCAGCATGGCGCCGAGAACCGCCACGATCACCATGGTATTTTTAATCAGTGTCACGAGGATGTTCGTAAACAGATAGGAAATGGAGTTGGGATCGTTGCACACCCGTGTCACGAGCTTTCCCACAGGGATATTGTTCATCTGCTCATGGGAGAGTTTTTCGATGTGGGTGAACACATCCATGCGAATTGCGGAGAGAATCTTCTGTCCGGTTTTTTGCAGGATCATCGCCTGAATATAGGTGCAGATCATGGAAATCACCAGAATCGAGGCGTACACTCCGACTATCCGATAGAGATAGCTCAGTTCAAATTCGCCCTTGATAACATCCTGAATGTGTCCGATCAGCAGCGGAGAAACCACATCATAGGCAACTGAAATCACCATCACCACAAGCACTGCCGCAAACTGTTTCCAGTAGGGTCTGCCGTAGTGCATCAGGCGGCGGACAATCTCCATATCGGACATCTGACGCTCCTGATCGTCCTCTGGGCTAGAATGCTTTTTCAGTGCGGCGAGCGCCACCAGAAACACAATGGCAAACGATCCGATGATTGCGCCCATGATGAGGATTGGCAGATAGTTACGCATTGGCTGCGCCTCCTTCCTCGTCGAGCTTTTGCAGATCCACCATCTTGGCATAGGCCGGGCAGGTGGCATACAGCTCTGTATGGGTACCCACAGCCGCCAGTGTTCCGCCGTCCACAAAGAGAATCTTGTCCATTTTCTCAATGGTGGAGATCCGATGGGCAATCAGGATCGTGGTCTTTCCGGCCCGGGTCTTTTTGAGGTTATCGAGAATATTGCGCTCGGTCTTGGTATCCACCGCAGAAACCGAGTCATCCAGAATCAGGATCGGCGCATCCTTCATCAGCGCCCGAGCAATGGAGATGCGCTGCTTCTGTCCGCCGGAAACCGTCACGCCCCGTTCTCCCAGAACGGTATCGTAGCCCAGCTGGAACTGCCGGATATTTTCGTCCACATCTGCCATTGCTGCCGCCTGGACAATCTTATCGGGGTCCTTCTCTCTGGTAGAGAAGGAAATATTATTTTCAATTGTATCAGAGAACAGGAAATTATCCTGCGGCACATAGGCGCAGCCATTTCGTACCGAGCGGATGGATATACTGTTGACGTCATGCCCATCGATAAAGACGGTGCCGTCGGGTACATTGTAGGTGCGCAGAATCAAATCCACAAGGGTGGTCTTTCCGGAGCCTGTTTTGCCCACAAGTCCCACATTTTCGCCGGCGTTGATCCGGAAGGAAACATGCTCAAGGGCATTAAATTCTCCATCCGGGAAGCGGAAATTCAGATTCTTGAATTCGATATCTCCCCGAATTTCCGTCAGATCCTGAACATTTTCCCGGTCAACCACATTGCACTTTGCATCCAAAAGCTCACTGATGCGGTCAAGCGATGCCTTGCCTCGGGAGGTCATGTCAATCAGCTCCGCAACGGACATAATGGGCCACACAACCGAAGTAAAGTAGCCGATAAACTCCATCAGCTGTCCGGCATTGAACTTGTGATGATACACCAGCCATCCGCCGTAGCCGATAATCACGCACATTACGCTCTCAACAAACAGTGTCACCAGAATTCGCAGCAGCACCGAGGCCTTGGTGTGATCCATATTGGCCTTTTCATTCTCGTCATTGAGCTTGCGGAAGGCCATCAGCTCCCGCGACTCTTTGACGAATGCCTTGATAACCGAAATTCCGGAAAAGCTCTCCTGCGAGAAATCGGACAGGCGGGAAAATGCCTCCTGCCGAATATCCCATTTCTTTGTCATATACCGGCCTACGACCGTCGCACAGGCAAACAGCAGCACCATCGGAATCATGGAAAACACCGTGAGGATATGGTCCATGGACCACATTTTCCATACCGCGAGGCTGCCCAGACACAGTGCGTCAAACAGCTGCATAATTCCCCAGCCATAGCACTCCTGCACCGTGTCGAGATCATTTGTGAACAGGCTCATCAGGTTTCCGACCTTGTTCACCTGATAGTATTCGTGGCTCAGCTCCTTTGCGTGACTGAACATCCGGTTGCGCAGATCCGTTTCCGTGCGGATTGCCGCGCCGATGAAGGTGACACGCCACGCAAAGCGCCCGAATACCATCGCCAGAATGATGCCCACCATGGGCATACAAATCCGATCCAGCAGAAACGCCAGATCGAACGGCACCATCTGCCCATCGACCATAACAGCGCCTTCGTTGATGCCGTTAATGAGCATCTGATACATGCCGGGAATCCGCAGCTGCAAAATATCCACCGCCGCAAGGGCTGCCAAACCGCAAATCAGCCACAGCGCATACCGGACATAGTATCGGTTGATATGTTTCCCGAAAATCAACTCTTTGTCCTCCCTTATTTAGATTCCTGATATTGTATCACCTCATTGTTGCCTTTGCAACTATTTTGCCGGTTTTGAGGCAGCTTTTTCTGCGCTCTTTTCAGCTCCCCCGGAGAAAGCCCCTGCCCGCCGAAGCTAAGAATCGGATACTGCTCCTGTTTTCGCCATATCTCAATCACGCAGCGGAGAATTGACAGAATCCGGAAAAATGATTATACTGAATTCAAGAAACAGGAGGTAGTCTCTATGGTAATTGCCGATTATTTTCCCATTTGGGATAAACTCACCCCCCAGCAGCAGAAAACCCTTTCCGACGCCGCCTTTCCCCGTCACATTCCTGCGGGAACCGTCGTGCATCGGGGAGATCTCGACTGTGTGGGGCTGCTTTTGATTCGGTCGGGCCAGCTGCGGTGCTATATTCTCTCGGATGAAGGACGGGAAATTACCATTTATCGGCTGTTTGAGCGGGATATCTGTCTGTTTTCCGCCTCCTGCATGATGGAGAGCATCCAGTTTGAGCTGCATATTGAAGCGGAGAAAGACACGGAGGTGTTTGTGCTGCCGCCGGAGATGTATCGGGGATTGATGGAGCAGTCCGCACCCATTGCCAACTACACCCGAGAACTGATGAGTGCCCGTTTTTCGGAAGTCATGTGGCTCATGGAGCAGATTATGTGGAAGAGCTTCGACAAGCGTTTGGCATCCTTTTTGCTGGAAGAGAGCGCCTTGGACGGCGACTGTCTGAAAATTACCCACGAAAAAATCGCCAACCACCTCGGCACCGCCCGGGAAGTCGTCACTCGAATGCTTCGGTATTTTCAAAACGAAGGTTTCGTCCGTCTCACTCGAGGCACCATTGAGATTCTGGATCGAAAAGGACTTTCGGCTCTTTCCGATGCCTGACAGCCTGCGGATTTCCATAAAAATCACCGCCCGGAGAGATTCTCCGGGCGGTGTCGGTTTTTCTGCAAGTTTACAGCATCTCCAGAAGCTTGTCTTTGGATACGGCTCCGGTGGAGCGCTTGGCAATCTCGCCGTTTTTCATGACAATGAGGGTAGGAATACTCATAACCTTGAACTTCTTTGCAAGCTCCATATTCTCATCCACATTGATCTTGCCAACTTTGATATCACTGCGTTCCTGCGCAATCTGCTCCACAATCGGAAGCATCATCTGGCAGGGCCCGCACCAGGGTGCCCAGAAATCCAGCAGGACAGGCTTTTCACTGCGGAGGACTTCCTCCTCAAAATTATTCATGGTGATATTCAGTTCAGACATATTCGTTTCCTCCTTGGAAATTCAATTTGTTTTATGGCATTATCATACCCACATCCGGCGGTTTCTTCCGTGATAAAATCACCCAGCACACCGCATTTTTATTTTAGCACATCCGATGGGAATTTTCACTTGGAATCCCTCGAAAATCATGGTATACTAGGTCCTAGATGACGCACAATTAGGAGGATTTTCCATGGAATGGTTTCAGGAGCTGGTGACAAACCGTTTTCTGCTCACCGCACTCTCATCCTGGCTGATTGCCCAGGTTCTGAAGGTTATCATTTACGCAGTAATTAACAAAAAGCTGGATTGGGAGCGGCTTGTCGGTGACGGCGGAATGCCCAGCGGTCACTCGGCCACGGTTTCCTCACTCTGCATCGCATGTCTTTTATACTACGGCCCCGGTTCCTTTGAATTTGCCGTCACCGGCGTGGTTGCCGTCATCGTCTGTCATGATGCCATGGGCGTGCGCCACGAAACCGGAAAGCAGGCCGCCGTCCTGAACGATCTGATTAAGACGCTGGAGATGTTTGACATCAAGCGGCTCCCCACCGTTACACTCAAGGAATTTGTGGGCCATACCCCCATTCAGGTAACTGCCGGTATTCTCATCGGCATTGCCAACGCTCTGATTCTTCATTATTTTGTATTCTGATGCCGAAAAGCCAGCCCGATGGGCTGGCTTTTTGAGATTCCGAGTAAGTTGTCCGCCCTAGGATTCGATGATCTGCACCGCAATACAGCCGGGACCGCCCTGGGTAATAAAGGCCGGACTCAGCGGAAGAATCTCATAGCTTGCGTCCGGAATGGCGGCACGCAGGGTCTGGAGCGCTTTCTCCGCCTGCCCCAGTGCATCAGCGTGGGAAATATAGATGCGCCAGCCGGTGCCGGTGCCGATTCCCTTGATTGCCTTTTGTACATGGCGGATGGCATGGGAAAAGCCCCGTCCGATTCCGGCACTGGTAATTCTGGTGCCGTCCTCCGTCTGGGTCATCACAGGGCACAGTCCTGCAAGCTTTCCCACATGGGATACAAGGCCGGAAAGTCTTCCCCCTCGGCGCAGATAGTCATAGTCCACGGGAAGCAGATAGCTCTTGGCCGTCTCCATCTTTTTCTCCAGCCGCTCCAAAATCGTCTCGACGGAATGACCTTCCTTTGCCCACTGCACGGCCTTCTCTACCAGATAGCGATGGGGACCGCAGAGGGTGCGGCTGTTAATCACATGGATTCGCTCCGGATTGCGGCACATGGACGCCGCCGCCACTGCGCCGGTGTAGGTTCCGGAGAGCCCCAGTGCCATGGTCACATTCACAATCTCGTCGTCTGGGTATTTTTCATACAGCTCATGAACCCCGCCGACAGCAGGCTGGCTCGTCACCGGAATTTCTCCCTCCCGGAGCATCCCGACAAACGTCTCCGACGAGATCTCATCTAACTCCAGATAATTCTTACCCGCGACCGTTACGGAAAGCGGTGTCACGTCAAATCCGGCCCTCTGTGCCTCGGCCGTGGAATAAAGGGTGGAAGTATCTGATACAATTCGAACCATAAGATCGCCTTTCTTCATCGGAAACCACCTTCTGACGGTAATTTTCCGGTCATTACGGACTATACTACCCATGATCCCCGATTCTGTCAATTCGATTCCGGCTGTAATCGAATTAATTTATGGTAAATTTACAATTTCCTCACTGCTGCCCAAATAGGAAGACAGGAATCCGATTCATTGTTCCTCTGTTTCCTTTCCATCCTGCCCCTTTCCCATCTTTTTGCCTGATTATATCGAAATTTCTCTTAAAAAACAAGTTCATTGCATAATGCTGCGGCCCATGGTATCATAAAAAGAAAACACAGTAAGGAGACATCATGGAGCAGGAAAAGCATCAGCGGAGAATCCGTTACTCCGGCACCCATCCCAAACGCTATCAGGAAAAATACAAGGAGCATAATCCCGAAAAATATGCCGCCGATGTTGCGCATGTGATTCAGCGGGGCGCTACCCCCGCCGGAATGCACATTTCCATCATGGTGGACGAAATTCTGGACTTTTTGCAGATTCAGCCCGGTCAGGTGGGGCTGGATGCCACTTTGGGCTATGGCGGACACACCCGCCGGATGCTTGAAAAGCTGGAGGGACAGGGCCATATCTACGGTCTGGACGTAGACCCCATTGAATCCGAGAAAACAAAAAAACGTCTGGCGGATCTGGGCTTCGGGGAGGACATTCTCTCTGTGCGCCTCCAGAACTTTGCCGACATCGATCAGGTGGTGAAGGACACCGGGCGAAAGCTGGACTTTGTTCTGGCGGATCTGGGCGTCAGCTCCATGCAGATTGACAACCCCGAGCGCGGCTTTACCTACAAGGTGGAAGGCCCCCTTGATCTGCGGATGAATCCCCAAAAGGGGATTTCCGCCGCCGAACGGCTCAAGGAGCTGAACTATGACGAACTGGTGGGTATGCTGATTGAAAATTCCGACGAGCCATATGCCGAGCAGATTGCCGAAGTGGTTATGACCCGCACCGAATCCGGCCATTTCATTGAAACCACCACCCAGATGAAGCAAGCTATCGAGGAGGCCCTTGCCTTCCTGCCGAAGAAAGAGCAGAAAGAAGCCGTAAAAAAAGCCTGTGCCCGAACCTTTCAGGCCCTGCGCATCGATATCAACAGCGAATTTGAGGTACTTTATGCCTTCCTCGAAAAGCTCCCCGATGTGCTGGCCCCCGGCGGAAGAGTGGCAATTCTCACCTTCCATTCCGGCGAAGACCGTCTGGTGAAGAAATCCTTCAAGCACTTTGCACGGGAAGGGCTTTACTCCGAAATTGCTCAGGATGTCATTCGTCCTTCTGCTGCTGAGTGTGTGCGCAACAGCCGCTCAAAGTGTACCAAAATGCGCTGGGCCATCCGATCCGAGCTGTAATTCCATCAAAAAGGAGCGTATCGATGATACGCTCCTTTTGTGTTTTCCCTTATTCGTATTTTTTGAGCAGGTATCGATAGATCATACCGCCTGCCACGTACTGTAAAATCAAATATCCAGAAAGACATCCGACAACGATCGTACCATGCTCGATGATTTCCAGACTGTCCAGCACCGCAACCACAAAGCAGAAAATCAAAGCCACCATCATTCCAAGAAGATACGCATACCGTCCGGACTTGTCCCGAAGCTTTTCCTTCAGCTCGTCATGCAGTTCGATTTGCTCCTGCTTTAATTTTTCCTGATACTCTTTTTTTCGCTGAGGGGATGACCAGTAAAAATACTTGTAGAGGATCATGCCGCCCGAACCAATCCCCGCTCCACCAAGACCGCAGAGGATGCCGTCCAGTTTCGTATCTAAGAGGATTACCGTCATCAGACAGACCATTCCGAACAACACATATGCAATTCCCACAAATAAATTACTCTTTTTCATGTTTTTGGCCCCTTTCATGGATAAAAACTTCCTCAATCCGTTTCCCGAAAAAATCCGCAATAATAAATGCCAGCTCTAATGACGGGTTATACTTTCCTGTTTCAATGGAACTGACGGTCTGTCTCGACACCTGAATTGCTCTGGCAAATTCTTCTTGGTTCATGGATAGGCTCTTTCGCAGCTGTTCGACTCTGTTTTCCATACGGCTTCTCCTCTCATGTAAAGCTTCCTTTACGTGAAAATCTTATCATATCGATTTCTGTTTGTCAAGCTTCCTTGACATTTTAAGTTTCCGTATAAAAAAGCAGCCGCAAAACTGCGGCTGCCTGAGTCGTGTTCAATTCATCCAAAATAAGGGGCACCGTACAAAGGCTATGAGGATTTCCCTTCCTTGAGCGTATCATAATCTTGAGACGCATTTTCTTCGGGCTGACGAATCTCTCCCTCCGCCAGCACAACGGCGGTTCGGGCAGGCAGATACAGCTCCACATAGGCACCGCCCCGGCCGTCCTCCTTTGCGGGATAACTGCCGTGGGCAATCTGATCCCATCCGCCGTATTTCCCGTCGTCGGTAGAAAGTGCCACCGTGTAATCCGCCAGATGCGGCACTCGTACCCCCACATTCTCATAGGAATGACTGGGATCAAAGTTGAAGGCAAACAGCAGTCCACTGCGATAAAACACAAGGAGTTTGTCCCGCTGAAGCATCAGATCCGCCATCCACTGCCGGAACAGATCATGCTGCTTGGTCAGCTCCACCGCATCCCGATCAAATTCGCCCAGCCACTGGTATTTGAGATATCCATTATCCATCAGGCTCCACTGGCGGCGGCAGTAATGGAAGCTCCATCCGTTGCCTTCCCTGGGAAAATCAATCCACTCGGGGTGGCCGAACTCGTTGCCCATGAAGTTGAGATAGGCTTCGCCTCCTCCGCCCAGCGTCATCAGACGAATCATTTTGTGCAGGGCAATGGCCCGGTCGATCACCGGATTGTGGCAGGCCTTGTCCATATCCGTATACATGGCCGCATCCGCCAGTCGGAAAATCATGGTCTTATCGCCCACCAATGCCTGATCGTGGCTTTCCACATAGGCGACGGTCTTCTCTCCGGGTCTGCGCAGGCACATATCACCCCACATGGCGCCGATGTCCCAGTCCTCGTCGGATGTTTCCTTGACCGTACGAATCCACATATCGGGCAGACCCATCCCAAGCCGGTAATCAAACCCCATGCCGCCGTCGGCAATGGGCAGACCCATTCCGGGCATACCGGACATATCCTCGGCAATGGTAAGCGCACGGGGATTCACCTGCCGGATCAGTTCATTGGCAAGCTGAAGATAAGTAATGGCCTCCGTATTGGTATTGAGGGAAAAATAACGGTCATTGGTATTAAAATCCGTCCCCAGTCCGTGGTCATGGTAGAGCATCGAGGTGACCCCATCGAAACGGAATCCGTCAAAATGGTACTCCTCCATCCAGAATTTAAGATTGGACAGCAGGAAATGGATCACCTCATCCTTGCCGTAGTTGAAGCATTTGGTATCCCATGCGGGATGATTGCCCTTGTCACCGGCATGGAAAAACTGCCACTCCGTTCCGTCAAACAGGTTGATTCCCTCGGCGGTATTTTTGACGGCGTGGGAGTGAACCACATCCAGAAGCACCCGAATTCCCATCCGGTGGGCCGTATTTACGAGATATTTGAGATCATCCGGTGTTCCAAACCAGCTCGATGCCGCAAAGAAATTGGATACCTGATAGCCAAACGATCCATAATAGGGATGCTCCATGATCGCCATAAGCTGAATGGTATTATACCCGGCCTTTTGGATTCTCGGCAGGGTCATATCGGCAAACTCCCGATACGTGCCGATTTTCCCCTCCTCCTGCGCCATGCCCACATGGGCTTCGTAGATATAGAGGGAATCCTCTGCCCGAAATTCCTCATCCGTCCATGGATACTGTTTCCGATCATCCACCACTTCGGCGTTGAATGTAACGGTCTTCGGATCCTGAACCACCCTTGTGGCATAGAGCGGAATATGGGTCGTCCGCTCGCCGTTGGCATCCACCACCGTCTTGATCCGGCAGCCCTCCCACAGGGCATCGTCTCCCTCCAGAAAAAGCTCCCAGCTGCCGCCCTCCAGCTGCGTCATGGGATGCCCCGTCAGATCCCAATGGTTAAAATCTCCGGTGAGATAGAGCTGATCCGCATTGGGTGCCCACTCTCGGTAGATCCAGCCCCCTGCCGTGTGGTGAATCCCATAGTAATGATGGCCGTTGGCAAAGTCGTTCAGGCTGCCCCCATCGGGCAGCAGCCGTTTCTTGGTATCCCGATAGAGCTTCATCCGCAGCTCAATATCCCCGGCATATGGTCTGAGCTGAGGGTTATATTCCATAATACGGTACATAAGCTTCTCCTTTTCAAGGTTATGAATCAAAACCGGACTACACCCGATTTCATTGGGTAGATGTTCATGATATGTCTATTTTAGATAGGAAACGCCCCTATGTCAATTGAATTCTGTCAAATCCACAGACTGGACAAGGCCATGCGGCACTGTTACAATAGAAAAAAACGCAAGGAGGACACCCTATGTCCTGGAATTTTGAAGAAGCCCTGAGTTATTACCGCACACAGGGCGCCCCGACAGACCAAACCGCACTGAAAAATCTGCTCTCCGAAATCCAGCAGGAGCACGCTGGTACCATCCCCGGATGGCTGCTGCCTCGGATTGCCGACGCCTATGGCGTGAAAGAGACTTTTCTTACCGCAATCGTCCGCCGCTCCCCCAGCCTGCGCCTTGACACGGGCACCCACTGCCTCGAAATCTGCGGCGGAAGCTCCTGCCCAAAGCGGGGGCATCTTCTGGAATTTGTGGAAAAGACCTACGGAAAAAATCCCGCCGGCTTTACCCTCAAATGCACCCCCTGTATGCACATGTGCGGCCAAGGCCCCAATATCCGATGGGACGGCAAGATCCACTGCGGCGCTGATGAGCAGCTGATCCGTGATCTTGTAGACGGAATCTCCAAGGACGATTCCGGCAAATAACCCGTATCATGGAGCGGATGCTTCACTGCCCTGCATCACACAAAGCGTAAACAGCCGCCCATTGGGGCGGCTGTTTTGGATTGTTTCCGAAAAAGGGTTGACTTTTCAAAATGAGTGTTTTATTATCGATAAATAGAAACCGAATTTAAGGCCCTGACGGCTGCCTTAAATACGGATTCCTCCGCCCCCTTCTTGCCGCCGCCCTGAGCAGATGCCTATGAACGTCTGCTATTCCCTGACAGAGCCTTGGGGCATTGGAAACGGCCAGCCGAATCCGGCTGGCCGTTTTTCACGGGGTTTGTTCTGCAAAAACCTCTCACAATTTCAGATTCAAACGCTTGTTTCTCAGCTCTCGGGATATCCGTACCGGGCATGGGCCTGCGCAATCCGCTCTTTTTTCCGCAGAACCTTTGCAAACAGGAAGAACTCCACGAGGAAGGTCAGCGACCAGGAAATCAGGTAGGAGACATACAGGCACTGGGGCGTATGCCATGCAGGAACCTGGAAAATGGTATAAACCCACACAATCCGCATTACGCAGACACCCAACACCGTCACCACCATAGGGACAAAGGAAGATCCGAGTCCCCGCAGTGCGCCGGTGGTCACATCCATCAATCCGCAGATAAAATAGGGCAGACAGATGTAGGTCATACGGATGATGGCAAAATCAATGGCCTCCTGAGAATCCGGAATATAGAACTTCAGCAGCTGCGGTGCCAAAATATAGAGGGTCGGGCCCATGATAAGTCCCACCACGCTGACACACAGCAGGCAGCTGCGGAAAATTTTCTTGATCCGGTCAAACTTCTGGGCGCCCATATTCTGACCGATATAGTTCACCGCCGTCTGATTGAGGGCGTTCATAGAGGTATAAACAAACCCCTCAATGTTCGAGGCGGCGCCGTTGCCTGCCACAATAAAGGCACTGCCGAAGGAATTGATGGCCGACTGAATAATGACATTGGAAATGGAGAACAGAGAGCCCTGCACACCGGCCGGAAGACCGATGCGGATCATCTTTGCCAGCTGTGGTCCATAGATCTTCATTTCCTTCAGACGCAGCCGGCAGGCATCGCTGCGTCTGAGCAGCGCCCGCAGAACCAATCCCGCAGAAACCGCCTGAGAAATGGTGGTTGCCAGCGCAACGCCCGCCACATTCATCTTAAACGCAATGACAAATACCAGATTGAGGATCACATTGATCACACCTGCCACCATCAGATACAGCAGGGGACCTTTGGTATCTCCGGCTGCCCGGAGAATTGCCGAGCAGAAGTTATAGACAATGGTAAAGGTAATACCGAGGAAATAAATCTTCATATAGAGGGCCGACAGCGGCAGCACTTCCTCGGGTGTATGCATCATCTCCAGCATGGGTCTGGAAAGTGTCACACCCAGCACCGTCAGAATCGCACCGCTGATCAACGCCGCCGGAATCGCCGTGTGAACGGTCCTGAAAACCTCTTCATCCCGCTGACCGCCGAGGCCGTGGGCAACGCAGACACCGGCACCAATGGAAATTCCCATAAAAACATTGACGATCAGATTGGTCAGAGCGCCTGTGGAGCTGACCGCGCCGACGCTGACGCTTCCGCAGAACTGGCCCACCACCATCAGGTCTGCCGCATTGAACAGCAGCTGCAAAATACCCGACAAAATAATGGGAATCGTATATCGGATAATGCCAGGCAGCAGCGGCCCATCCAGCATATCTATATTTCTTGTTTTTTTCATATCGTTCTCCCTTAACCGTACATACGGTATCCAAATCCATATTGATTGCTTCACGTACGGGCTTATTATAAACGCTTTTGCGCAAAGTGCAAGAGGGGAACCGGGATTTTTTATCCCGTTGCGTTCCAAAAGCCGGCCTTTCAGCCGGCTTTTGGAAGAAAGAGGAATCTCAGAGCCATTTTCCAAGGCCCGTAGACTGCAAAAACAGCACCGCCATAATCACGGGAGCCGCATAGCGGATCATAAACGCATACAGACGGCTGCGGGAGAAGCTGTGTCCGCTGGCCTCCATCTCCTCGCAAATCCATCGGGGCTTGATAACCCAGCCCACAAATACGCAGGTGAGGAAGGAAATCAGCGGCATCAGGAAGCTGTTGCTGATATAGTCCATCACATCCAGCAGCTGTGCCTGACTGCCGTTGGGCAGCATCCATTCAAAATAAAATACATTGTATCCCATGCAGATCACCGCTGCGGCACCGGCAGAAATCAGGCCGATCACCATGCACATTTTCTTTCTGGTGGTGTGAAACACCGCCATACAGCTGGCAACAAGGGTTTCCATAATCGAAACACTGGAGGTCAGCGCCGCAAATCCGAGCATCAGGAAAAAGGCGATGGCGATCCCCCGTCCCATGCTCCCCATGGCCTCAAAGACCTTGGGCAGGGAAACGAACATGAGACTGGGACCGGACTTCATGCCCTCGGTACCGGAAAAAATATATACCGCCGGAACAATCATGGCACCGGCAAGCAGTGCCACACCGGTATCAAACAGCTCTATATTGCGGATGGATTTGCTCAGATTGACGTTTTTATCCACATAGGAGCCGTAAGTAATCATAATTCCCATGGAGACGCTGAGGGAGAAAAACAGCTGGCTCATGGCATCCAGCAGAATCCGCAGAAACCGCCCCACCGTCATTCCCGTAAAATCGGGAACCAGATAGACTTTCAGCCCTTGCAGACCCGTCCGCACAGTTCCATCCGCGGCGGTATGCTTCAGCGAAAGGGTATAGACTGTAACACCCACAATCAGAAAAAGCAGTCCGGGCATGACAATTTTGGAAAACCGTTCAATTCCCTTGTCCACCCCGAAATAGACAATCACAGAAGTCAGTGTCAGAAAAACCAACATAAACACCATCGGCGCCACGGGAGCCGTGATAAAGGAAGTAAAATAGCCGTCTTGGGCAGCCGCTGCCCCCTGATTGCTCAGATAGACGGCGATATACTTAAAAACCCATCCGCCGATGACCGTATAATAGGTCATGATGATGGCGGGAACCAGGAATGTCAGCTTGCCCAGGAATTTCCACCGGGGGTGGATCGTCCCAAAGGCATTGATGGCATTTTTCTGAGTTCGGCGGCCGATGGCGATGTCGGTTGTCAGAAGTGTAAAACCGAAGGTCAGAACCAAAATCAGATAAACAAGAAGAAAAACTCCGCCGCCATCCTGGGCTGCAAGGTAGGGAAATCTCCAGATATTTCCGACGCCGACCGCACTGCCTGCGGCGGAAAGGACAAATCCCAAGGTTCCTGTAAATCCAACGTGTTTCTTTTCCATAAGCGGTTTCCTCTTTTCTACATTTCCAACAGTGGGCTTCATTATAGCCGCATCATCAGAGGAACGCAAATTCTAAAAAGTTTCGTTAGAATAGACAATTGACCATTTTCCGTTCGCTGTGATAGAATTATCCGCAGAATTGAGCGTCTGTTTCATAAAATACGGTCATCCATAAAAAAATGTATATTTTTACGAAACAAGGAGGACTGTCCTATGACCGAATTGACCCGCCACATCGGCAGCCGAATCCGGCTGTTCCGCCGCCAGCGGCACTTGACCCTTCAGCAGCTGGCAGAGCAAATCCACAAGAGCCGCGCAACCGTCAGCAAATATGAATCCGGCGAAATCACGCTGGATGTAGATACCCTCTACGAGATCAGCTTTGTGCTGGGTGTGGAGCTGAGCCAACTGACCGATTATCAGCCGCCCCGCCCCCAGACGGTTCCCCTTCCTGTGCGCACCGGCTCTTACAGTCCGTTTTTTGAAGCCCGAAATCTGTATTTTTATTTTTTTGACGGCCGATACCATCAGCTGAAGGACGGAATTATCCACATAGAAAAAACCGACGATCCCTCCGGTGTCAATGACGCCTCCCTTGTCATCCGCTCAACCACCCCCAGCGGCCGCAGCAGCGAGGTGCGCTATCGGGGCAAAGTCGTTTACAGCGATATGCTCATCCGATTCTCCTTTGTCAATGAATATAACTCTCTGGAGGAGGATCTGCTTTATATCTTCAATCCGCTGGAGCTTCGGGACTTTACCGAGGGTCTGCTCTGCGGCATTTCCAGCATCGATCTGATGCCCTGTGCCTTCCGCTGTCTTGTAACCCTCAATCCCCGGGAACATTCCGAGCAGCTGCGCAGTCAGCTGCTCATCACACCTCAGGAGCTGCACCGCTGGCAGCGGCTCAATATGCTTGTGGTGGACAACCGCTCCTGATGAGGATTTTCTCTCCGTCCGCATTTATCTCACGTTTCCGCAGCTTTCCGGAAACAACCCATAAGCTCCCGTGCGGATTTTGTCAGAAACTTCTGTCGGTGCCATACCAGATAGTTTTTCCGGCAGAAGTGCTCATCCGTCAGCTGCGCCGAAGCCACAAATCCGGACGCAACCGCTGCTTTCACCATCTGCTCCGGCAAAAACGCAATGCCGAGTCCCGCATGAACCGCCTGCGTCAGTGCCTGGGTGCTGACACTCTCCATGGCCGGCCGGACAGAGAAACCACGGCGTTCAAAGGCATAGGAAATCATTTTTCGGCCGGTGCTTCCCTCTTCTCGCAGCAGCAGCGGATCAAATGCCACATCCTCCAGACAAAGATCCTGCCGCAGCCGTCGGGGGTCCTCCGGCGGAAGAATCAGCACCAGATGGTCCGCCCCGATTACCTCACTGCAAAGCTGTTCATGCTGAACACCGCCCTCCAGAACCGCAAAATCCAGCTGATTGTCGAGAATCGCCTGCTGAATGGATGCGCCGTTTGAAATCGTGGAGCGGATCTGCAAGGCAGGGTGTACCCTGTGAAATTCTGTCAGAACCTGCGGCAGCAGGGAATTGCCCAATGTGATGCTGCATCCCACCCGCAGCACCCCCAGCTCGTCCCAGTTGCGCATTCCCAGCTCCATTTGCTCGAAAGAATCCACAATATGCAGCGCATAGTGATAAAACGCTTCGCCTGTCTGCGTAACCTTCAGCCGGCGGTTGAGCCGCTCAAACAGCCGTATCCCATAGTAGTTTTCGATCTCGTGAATGGTCCGGGTAACCGCAGGCTGTGTCATGGAAAGCATCTGGGCGGCCTTTGTAATATTTTCCGTCCGATAGACGGCGAGATACACCTTCAAATGACGAAGTGTCATGGGCTCTTCCTCCTGTTCATACTATTTTAGGTATGATTTTAATAATAATATAGCATTTTACTTATTTATCTACAAGGCGTATAATGACTTTATTCCACCAGAAAGGAGCATTTCAAATGGAACCATCCCCCGAAAAAGGAAAAAATCTGCTGAAGCTGTTTTTCAGTATGCTTTATATCAGCGCTTTTACATTCGGCGGCGGCTTCGTGATTATCACGTTTATGAAACGGAAATTTGTCGATGAGCTGCACTGGATCGACGAGCAGGAGATGCTGGATCTGACCGCTCTGGCCCAGTCCTCCCCCGGTGCCATCGCCGTCAATGCCGCAATTTTGGTCGGCTGGCACGTGGGCGGTTTTTGGGGCATGGCCGCCGCAGTGCTGGGAACCATCCTTCCGCCCATGGCCATTCTCTCCGTGATCTCCTTTTTCTATGCCGCCTTCGCCTCCAACCCCTATGTGGCGCTGACCCTAAAGGGAATGCAGGCCGGTGTTGCCGCAGTGATTCTCGACGTGGTTTGCAGCCTCGGCAGCAACGTACTTCGTCAGAACTCCTCGATTCATCTGATAATCATGGCAGCTGCCTTTGTTGCAACCTTCTTCTTCAAAGTCAATGTCATCTATATCATCTTAGCCGCAGGCGCAATCGGCATTGTCCTTGCCCTGACCGACCGCAGGAAAGGAGAAACCGCATGATTTATCTTGAGCTTCTCCTGAGCTTTCTTCAGATCGGTCTGTTCTCCATCGGCGGCGGCTATGCCGCTATGCCCTTGATTCAGGCGCAGGTGGTGGAGCAGCACGGCTGGCTGACCATGAATGAATTCATTGATCTCATCACCATCGCTGAAATGACCCCCGGCCCCATCGCTATCAACTCCGCAACCTTTGTCGGAATTCGCATTGCAGGGCCGCTGGGTGCCATTGTCGCAACGCTGGGCTGTATTTTGCCCTCTTTGCTGATTGTTTCCTGTCTGGCCGTCATCTATTTTCGATATAAGAATCTCTCGGTGCTGCAAAATATGCTCGGCGCACTTCGTCCGGCGGTAGTAGCACTGATTGCCTCGGCCGGTCTTTCCATTTTGATGAAGGTCGCATTTCAGGGAGCCGCACCGGCTGTCGAAAGTCTCAACTGGATCGGCGTGGGACTGTTCGCAATGGGCTTTTTCATCCTTCGGAAATTCAAATGGAATCCGATTCTCGTTATGGTGCTGTGCGGTGCCGGGGGACTGCTGCTGGGACTGGCGGCAGGATAATCCTCTTTTTCCCTCCATTTTAGAAAAAGCTCCCGATTTAGAATCGGGAGCTTTTTTAATGTCGGTTTTCATATGCGATTTCATATGGTGCTTTCGGTGTATACTGAGGTGCAAGCTTTACAATCACCCGTCCATCCTCAATCCGAATGCTCCCGTCGTCGGGATAAAGCGGCATGGCCTGAAATTCCGGAGAATCCGAAACAGCAGTCATAATCTCCTCCGGCGGCATCTGCCACGGAACATTGAGCCAGTCATTGAGATAATAATAGACATGCTTGTTCAGCTGCATCACTGTATCCGAAAGACAGCTGTAATGCTCCACCGAATCAAAGGCCGGTATCTCAGAATAATAGACCGCTCTTGGGAACGTACCGATAATAACTACCTCCAGATCTCGGCGATACCCGGGCATCTGCTCGACCCTCGCCACCAGATTTGCGGCAAAGGTCTCCGTCGCCCGATGGGCCGTTGCCGAGGCAGTGTATATGAGGCTGCAAATCTGAGCATTGGCCAGCACGACCACTGCAAATACGACACAGGCGATTTTCCGCAGAAGTCCCCCTGCCTTGGGCATCACCGCCCGATCAAGAAGCGCGGCCGCCAGAACATACCCCATCAAAAACGGATAGCACAGATTAGGCGACAGCTCCGAAAACAGCCGTGTGAGGCCGCAGGACAGCGGAAACAGCACCGTCCCAAGCACCAAAAGCACCGCTCTTGCAGGCTCCTGCCAGATTTTCTGCCGCCATGCCATTGCAATTCCGGCAGCTGCCCCGATCAGCAGAATCAGCCCATTCCCAAGTGCCAACGCCGCACCGGAGAATCCACCGCGCGGCCGTAAAAACCAGACGGCAAACTCATAATAGGCCGCCATGATATTTTTCAGAAGGATTTCTGCGGAAAAGCCTGTCCCTGCCTGATCTATCCCCCGATACGGCAGCAGCTGCAGATGTTTCATCCTCAGAAACAGCACAAGAATTCCGCCATAGACCACCGCTGCGGCCGCCAGCATTCCAAGCATCCGAAGCCCCTCCCGCAGCACAGTCCTCAGGTTTTTTTCCGGATTCAGAAGATCCAGAAGCACCGCCAGAAGTCCCAGTGCCGCCGCCGCAGAAAAATACGCCTGATAGGTTCCCACCGAGCAGGCCAGCAGAAGCACTCCGGGGAAAAATCCCCATTTTCTCTTCCGAACCAGCCAGACGGATGCCACCGCCAGCATCACCGCAAAGGCATAGGCCGAGGCGGTAAACATATAAAGAAAGGTATATGCAAGAGCCGGAACCATCACAAACGATGCCCCCACCGCAATTCCGGACGATTCCCGCCGCAGCTCCAGCACATCGGCTGTCATCGCTGCCGCAGCGCTTAAAAACAGCACCGACAGTGCTCCAATCAGCGCCGGTGCCTGCACAAAGCCGTGCAGCATGGACGCATAATGGAGAAACCATCGCCCCGACACGGTCATCTGCTGGGTGTCATACATGCGTCCAAGGCCGTCGGAGTTGGGAATCAGGTTGGAAAAAGCAAAGAAATGCAGCAAAATCCCCAGAATCATGCCGGTCAGAAAGGCTCGGCGAATCGGCCGCGGAAGTGCCGAAGCTCTGCTTTCCGGCAGTTTTTTCGGATCGGTATTCATATCGAAATATCCCTTCGCAGCTGCGGCTTTACTTCAGGCTGTCCACATACTCTGCCCGTTCTCCGCCGATAAATTTGGGACGGGTTCTGGCGCAGAGAATATTGGCCTGACCGATGGTCGAGCGGGACAGCCGCACTGGGACTGCCACTTCCTTCAGGTGCATTCCGATCAGCGTACCGCCGATATCCAGACCTGCCTTCGCCCGAATATGCTCCACCGCCACCGGATGGGAGAAGATTTCCCATGCGGTTGTGGCAAAGGAGCCGCCTGCCTTTGGCTGGGGACGGACATTGACGATCTCATAGCCGAAATGCTCCGCAGTTTCTTCCTCCACAATCAGCGCCCGATTCAGATGCTCGCAGCACTGGACTGCCAGACGGATTCCCCGCTCCTGCAAGATCGGATAAATGCCCGAAAAAGCAGCCTGCGCCGCCTCAAGACTGGAATTTTTCCCGATGCGGCTGCCGATCATTTCACTGGACGAGCAGCCGATGACCAGCAGATCCCCTCTGCGCAGATCCGCTGCGGCAATCAGCTCCCGAATCACTTCATTTGCCTCAATTCTGATTTCTTCCATTTTAATTCCCTCCGGCTTTAGAAATTGTCTGATAATCATTTCGTGTTCCTGATGTTGCTTTTCCTCGGAAATCTGCTCGATTCCGATGGATGCAGTCTCCACAATGCCGCATTTTTTCGGATTGAGCCGATGACATGGCTTCGAGGCATGGAATGTGACCGTCAAATCCGCCTGCACACTCCCCTCTGCCGCCTCTGCGGTATCGGCATAAAGTCCGCTGGGAAGATCCAATGCCAGACAGAAGCCCGATACCCCATTGATGATATCGCAGGCCGCCCGGCCTGCCGGCCGCATCTGTCCATGGAAGCCTGTGCCGTAGATGGCATCGACCACCGCATCCGCACGGCCGATCCATTCACGATTTTCCTCAGAAAGTGTTTCGCTGTCCCACATCTCAATACCCATCCCCACGGCCCGGTCGTAGTTCATCCGGGCATCCGGCGTTTTCGGTGTTCCTCCTACCGTCACAATGCGAACCTGCGTTCCCTTTTTGCCCATGGCACGGGCCAGGACAAATCCGTCTCCGCCGTTATTTCCGGTGCCGCAGAACACGCACAGCGTCTCAAGTCTCTTCGGCCCGCACTTCACCAGCAGCTGCGCCGCAGCCTGTCCGGCATTTTCCATCATCTGCAAATAGCTCAGGCCCTGAGCATCTGCATCCTGCTCAATTTTCTTCATCTGCGCAACTGTAACTTCCATCCTGCCGCCTCCTTTGGTTGTTTTTTTATTGTATCACATTTTTCCGCCCGTGACCACCTTCGGTCTGGGGATGCTTCCGAGAATCCGTCCGAACCAATACTTTCTCCCCACACAGCGCATTTTTCAAATCCATCAAAGGATTTCCGTTGACTTCACTTCACGAAGCATTTATGATAAATCCAGAAAAAGATCAGAAATTACGACATACCCGCCCGTCTGAAAAGGAGGAAAACGGATGTTTTCATTTACAAAAAAGAAATGTACGCAGCAAACCGTAGGAACTCTGCTCAAACGGAAGCGCAGTACCAACACATGGCACCTCATTGTGGAATACCATGTGGACGGAAGACGGTATATCTGTCGGGAGCAGATGAAATTTCAAATTCAGAAAACCTACAAAATCCGATGTCTTCCCGTGGGATTTCAGGCCGCCTGTGCGCTGCAAAATGCCGAGGTCGGCTCCGATATTCGGGTGATGTACAATCCCAAAAAGCCCTATAAAAGCTATCTGCCCGACAACGAAGGACTGCCCTTAGCATAAGGCATTTATATGCGAAAACAGACTGGCCCACAGGTCAGTCTGTTTTTCAGATTTCGGGCCGCCGCTTTCCCAAGCGCTCCCTCTACTTTTTTCCGCTTTTCACCAGTATTTTCATCAGAATTCCATAATACAGCACACCGAACACCGTAAAAACCAGTGCTGTCAGAATCCCCAGTGCCGGATGCACCGCAAGCCCCAGCGCAGCCGACGCCACGGCCCCTATGACAACGTAAATCGGAAGGGTTTTCCGGGTCATCTCCCGCATATTTTTCTCGGTGAACACAAATGCTGCCGATTCTTTGTATGCGGCCTTCATTTCTCCGTGAACTTCGCTGACGATCTCGTGCAGCTCCTCCTTAGAATCAATGGTCACATCCCGATTCTTCTGTTTCATTTCCTTTGCAATCTCATTGATTTTTCTCATTTGGGAGAAAAAGAAATAAACTGCCAAACCCAGAAACAGGATGCCGAACCCCCACCAATGGAAGGCCATCGCGATCATACCGATCAGTCCGAACCCCACAGAAAATGCCGTCACCGCGATTTTGGTCACACGGGGATCATTGGTCGAAATGGTTTTTTGGGCAGCATAGCCTGTCTGATGAAGGTCTCCATCCTCCGGGGAGAACTGAACCGTCTCCTTTTCCCAAAGAATCTCGTTTTCGCTGAGCTTGCACTCTGTTTTATGTTCCATAAAGACGTCCCTTTCTCCGTATGCTGATATTTCATCTCCGCCTGAACACATTTATTTAGAGATTATATCACTGATCTTCCGGCAATTCCATCGGTTTCTGCCGCTTCGGACTCCAAAAGATTCCCAATATTCTTGTGAAAGATGCACCAATGGAAATGCCCACAGTCCCATTTCCCCCTCCGGTCAAAACGCGCAGGAGCCCAATCAGACACCTGCGCGTTTCGTCGTTTATTCTGAAGCCGAAGCTTCTGCATAGTTTCCCTTCAGATCAAAGGCATGGTTCATCGGGCCGCTGCCCTTGCCGAGATCCAGCATGGCTCCCAACGCACCGGAAATATACTCCTTCGCCAGTCGAACAGACTCCGAAAGGTCATATCCCTTGGCAAGATTCGACGCAATGGCACTGGAAAGGGTGCAGCCCGTCCCGTGGGTATTGGGGTTATCGATTCGTTTCCCGCAGAACCACTGTATTTCCCCCTGATCTACCAGCAGATCATTGGCATCATTGATGCTGTGACCGCCTTTGCACAAAACCGCGCAGCCATAACGGTCGCTGATGCTTCTGGCAGCCTCTATCATATCCTGTCCATTGCAGATGGTGCGGCCCGACAGGATCTCCGCCTCGGGAATATTGGGCGTCACCACCCGGGCCATGGGCAGAATTTGCCGCTTCAGAATCTCCACGGCACCCTCCTGCATAAGTCTTGCGCCGCTGGTTGCCACCATCACCGGATCTGCCACAATATTCTGCGCCTGATAAAATCGCAGCCGCTCGGCGATGACCTCAATGAGTTTCTCCGAGGAAACCATACCGATTTTCACGGCATCCGGACGAATATCCTCAAATACCGCATCCATCTGCTGCTTTAAAAAATCCGGCGACACCTCCGAAATTGCCCGAACCCCTGTTGTATTTTGAGCCGTCAGCGCAGTGATGACACTCATGGCATACACCCCATTCACGGTCATGGTTTTCAAGTCCGCCTGAATTCCTGCGCCGCCGCTGCAATCGCTGCCGGCAATGGATAATGCTGTTTTCATCGTTTCTCTCCTCCGGGTGCTCCTGCTGTCAGGAGCAGAATAGGATCTTGTGATTTTCACGGGCTATTTTGCGATCATTTCTCTGGACAGTGCCGCAAGGCTTCTGCACTCCGCTTCGATATCCTCGGCTCCGAAAATTGCGGAAACCAGTGCCACGCCGTCCACACCCGTTCCGGAAAGCTCCAGAAGATTTCCCCGGTTGATTCCTCCGATGGCAACCACGGGAATTTTCACCGCCTCGCAGATCTGCCGGACGGTGCTGTGGGAAACCACACGGGCATCTGATTTGGTTGCAGTCGAAAACACCGCTCCCACGCCCAGATAATCCGCACCGGCAGCTTCTGCCTCCAATGCCTGCTGAACAGTTCTCGCCGACACGCCGATGATCATGCTTTCTCCTGCCAAAGCCCGAACTTTTTCCGCCTGCATGTCGCTCTGTCCCACATGAACACCGTCAGCCTTGCATTTGAGCGCAAGCTCCACATTGTCATTGATAATGAGCGGCACCCCATAGCTGTGGCACAGCCGCCGCAGCTCCAGCGCTTCGGTCAGAAATTCCTCTTCACTCAGGTGCTTCTCCCGCAGCTGAATACAGGTTGCACCGCCTTTGAGCGCACACGCTGCCTGCTCCAAAAGCGTCTGTCTGCCGCACCAGCTTCGGTCTGTGACGGCGTATAAAAGCATGGTTTGTTTGCTGCAATTCATATGGAGTCCCTTCTTTTACATGATTTGATACTTTGCACGGCGCTCCAGTGTATCGCCGTCCAGATTCCATACCGCATCCATCAGATACATCCGATAGCTGCCGATTCCATCCATGGGGGAAAGCCGCTCATAGGCAAGCTCCCCGCAAACCCCCATGGCGCATACCGCCGCAGCGGCTGCCTCGAATCCATCCGCCGGATTTGCCGCCAGATAGGCGGCCGTCATGGATGACAGCTGGCATCCGGTGCCTGTCACGCTGCGCATCATGGGATGACCGTTGCGGATGCAGAAGGCCCTGCGGCTGTCCGCCACAACGTCAATCGCCCCTGTCATGCAGATCACGGCACCGGTCTTTTGGGAGAAGCCCTTGGCAAACTCCACCGTGGAGCGAAGCGTTTGCTCCGTCACTGCGTCCGTGCCGTCTGCATCCACCCCTGCGGTGCTTTCTCCGCCTCCGGCAAGGCAGCGAAGCTCCGAAAGATTTCCTCGGATGACATCAAACTGAAGCTCCTCCAGCAGCTGCCGCGCCGCAGATCTGCGAAAATCGGAAGCTCCAACGCCCACCGGATCCAGCACCACGGGATGCCCCAGCGCATTGGCTTTTCTTCCTGCCGCCAGCATCGATGAAATTCTGCGGCGGCTCAAGGTTCCGAGATTGAGATTCAGCCCTTGGCACATGGCTGTGATCTGCTCCACCTCCGCCTCCTCATCGGCCATGATGGGCGATGCGCCGCAGGCCAGCAGAATATTTGCGCAGTCATTGACCGTCACATAGTTTGTAATATTATGGACGAGGGGGTGTGTTTCCCGCACGGCCCGGAGCCTGTCTTTGAACATGGATTTTCTCCTTACTGCACAATTTTAGACAAAACCTTGGTTTTTTTCAGGGATTCCACAATCACGGCTGACAGCACTGCGCCGCCGGCGGTGGAAATCAGGAACGGCACTACGTAGGCATAAAAGGCAATCTCACCGGCCGGCTGTCCCATAAAGAAAATCGCAATGGGATATACCGACAAGCCGCCGAGCACTGCCGTTCCAAACACCTCTGCGATGTACGTCATCCACGTATTTCTGGTTTTCCGGTATACCAGAGCGCACAGCAGCGCACCGAACATACTTCCTGGGAAGGCCAGAAGGCTGCCCAAACTCATCAGGTTGCGGATCAGGCTGGCACAAAACGCCACCCCCACTGCGTACCATGGGCCCAGAAGAATTGCGCAGAGAATATTCACCATATGCTGCACCGGCGCGCACTTGCTCCCGAACACCGGCACGGAAAACAAACTTCCAACCACAGCAGCCGCACACAAAATGCCTGCCATACACAATTTCCGAACATTCTGATTTTTCATTTTCAGTCTCCTTTGAATGGTGAGAACGGCAGCTGTCGCAGCGTTCTCAAAAATACAGAGCGTCTCCCCTCTGTCTGAGAAATTCGGTCGAAACTCACTGGTTTCCTCTCACGCCGGAACACGGCTTCCCATCGCTGCAATCTACAAGATACAAGGCGCTCCCCTTCTATCCGTCCGGCCTCGCCGGAGTTCTGCCTTCCTCCCTTCCAAGAAAACAGAAAACGGAAGCCACCTGACCCGATGACTTCCGTATGATCTCATATTCCATCCCTACGTTGGCATTATCCAAATCAGGTAATCGGTCTAAGGGCACACCTTACTCTCAGCCTGTCTACAAGCTCCCGTTTCTATTCAATTCTATCCTTTTATACACCCATGCCGCAAAAATGTCAAGCCATCCCCGGCCTCCGGCGAAATTCCGCCGTTTCCGGGGCCTTATGGGGCGGACTTTTGATAAATTGTCAGTACCCCTGCGATTCGGTCGGCCGCCTCGTAACTTTCACGATGCAGCAGCTCTTCCAGGTTCCGCCTATCCTTCTCGGATTCGCTCAGAACCACATAGTCGCAGTCGAGCAGATGCTCCTCGGAGCAGTATTTGACATCGTAGAGAATCCTCCTGCCGGAGAGCTCGGTTGTATAAAAGGTGGATGCCGCAACTGCGCTTTCCTCCGGAATTTGGGACAGCTTTTCCCGAATTTCCCCATAGGATGCGGCATGATCCCTGTATTTTTGCGGATAAACCTCCGCTTTTGGTACGATAACCGCGCAAAAACAGGCACCGCTCACCACCACCGCAGAGGCCAGTGCCGTCATTCGCCGCAACTCCCCCCGAAAATCTGCCAGATTCACCGCCGTCAGATACATCAGGCAGGCCGTGGAGCCAAAGCTGTACTGAAAGAAAAGATCATACTGATACCGGTAGTCCGACATCAGATTCACCAGTATGTAGGGAATCAGCAGCAGATACCGCTCATACCGCCTCGTCAGCAGCGGAAGCCCCAGCAAAGGAACCATGGTCAAAATCAAAAACCTCAGCTTATCCGGATCGGCACACTCATAAAGCGCTTTCATGGGATTCATCAGCACTGCCTTGATGACCGTCATCAGCGAAGCCGAACCATCATAGATGAAATTCTCATAGCGGTAAGTCATCACGCCGTCGCCGATGTTTGCCAAAAAACCCGTTACAAGCAAAAACCAACCTACTGCCCCCGACAGCAGCATCATGCCTGCATAGAGGGATCGATTCTCCCCTTTTCTGTGATGCAGGGCGGCACTGACCGTAACCCACAGTCCGATCACCGCCACATAGACCGCCGCATCCTCTTTGACCAGCAGCGTCAACACCGCCGCCGCTCCGGTAATGCCGGCGCTTTTGCGGTCAATTCCGTAAAAAAGCCATAAAATCAGCGGTGTCAGGAAGCAGTTTTCGTGGAGGTCATAGCTGGTTCCTCCGGAAAAGGCCGGAAACAGCAGCAAAATTCCGCACAAAAGCATCCTTTGCCAGTCCGTAAGTCCATGAATCCTTCCGATCTTCCAGAGGGGAATCACCGCAGAGGCCAGCACCGCCGCCTGCAAAATTTGAAGCACTGCCGGATGCGGTGCCAGCATATAAAACGGAAGCATCAGATAATAAATGGGAGACATATGCACATGAAAGTGCGACAACAGCCCATCCCGCTCCAGCGTGGTCATGGGAAACCCTGTTTCCTTCATGTAGTAAAACATCTGGGAAAACAAGCCGAAATCATAGCTCGGAGTGCTGAAGCTCAAAACCCGGAAAACCGTCCAGACGCTTACAAAGAGAAAAAACAGCACCGCAAGGCCTGCCGTGATCCAGATGCAGCACCTCCGGGCCGGATACTCCGGCATTTTCCGAAGCGGCGCTCCGTTCCAGCCCTGTTTTGCATAAACTGCCAGACCTGCTGCCACTGCGACGCATATCCCCACATAGACCCATCCGGCACCGGCTGCAATGCTCACAGCCGCAAGAACTCCAAAAATTCCGGCGATTGCCCACCGTTCCGGCTGTACCATATTGCGCCGAAGAGAAACCGCCGTCCATACAGCCGTGCCGCAGGCTGTCAGCACGAGCACCCGAAAAAACGACATCTCTGCCATCGACTGCAATCCCTCCAGGCTCCGCATGGCAGAGGATAACCGCAGATATTCCACCATAACCGCAGTCAGCCACGACAGCAGCCCGTGACGAATCATATCGGAAAGATCTATTTTCTGTTGGGTTCTGAGCATAAAAATCCTCCTGCACCTACCTGCCGGTCAGTTTTGTTTTTGGTTCATTATATCATAAAAAATAAAAATCTCTGCACCAAATTTGTCCTGATGCAGAGATTCTCTATTTTATGACAGGTTCTGCCAAACCGCTGGCGCCGGATTTGGGAATCAATCCGCCGCGACAGGATTCGCTCCTGCTTTTTCCGGAGACAGATGCTTGAAAAAACGAACGGTCAGAATCGCAATAAAGCCTCCTGCCACCAGATCCGACAGCGGAGCGGACAGCAGAATGCCGTAAATTCCGGAACCGGCCTGCCGATTTTCCAGCACCGCACACAACACCACCGTAAATGTCACGAAGCACAGCATATCCCGTGTAACCGACGCAATCATCGCAGGCACTGCTTTTCCGATGGACTGGAAAAAAATCGAGGAAATTTTGATAAAGCACGTCACAACACTCATGCTCAGGAAAATCCGGAAGCTTTTCACCGCAAAATCCATATACAGCTCGTTCTGCTTGCCGAAAATCCCGATAATCACCTCCGGGCAAAGCTCAAACACCAGTGTCGCCGCCAATCCGACGCTCAGAGACGACAGCAGAATCAACAAATAGGTCTGTCTGACCCGATCCATCTTCTGGGCGCCGTAGTTATAGCCCAGAATCGGCTGACCGCCCAGTGCGATGCCGACTGCGATATTGCTCACAATCGTATAAACCTTTGTCTGAATACTGAATACTGAAATGGGAATATCGCTGCCATAAATCGACATTGCGCCGTATTTTTTAAGGGTAATATTGCTCAGCAGCGTCATCACCACCATCGAAATCTGAATGATAAAGGTCGATCCTCCCAGAATCACAAGCTGCCGCAGCATGGCCCCGTCGATGCGGAGGCTGCTCTTGGTCAAGTGAAAACTCTTGGGTCTGCGAAAATATAAAAGCCCCACCACAAAGGAAACAACCTGTCCCACAACGGTGGCAATTGCCGCACCTCGAATGCCCCAGTCCAGTACAAAAATGCAAATCGGGTCCAAAATGATATTGATGACCGCTCCTGCGCACATGGATGCCATGGCATAGGTCGGGCTTCCGTCGGCACGGATCATGCTGTTCATCACATTCAGCATCAAATATGCCGGAAAAAACAGGGCAATGATTTCAAAATAATCGCAGGCCAGCTCCAGTGTTGCGTCCGATGCGCCAAAAAGCATCATCAGCGGTCTGCAAAACACAAGACACCCAACTGCCAGCACAATACTGATGAGCAGTGTTGTGACAAGCCCTGTCCCGACGCATTTGTGGGCGCTTTCACTGTCTCTTCGTCCGGAACAGATGCTGAGATACGCCGCCGCACCATCCCCTACACACCACGCAAAAGCGTTTGCAACGCAGATGATCGGAAAGGAAATGCCGGTTGCGGCATTTCCGAGATATCCCAGTGTGCTGTTTCCAATAAAAATCTGATCCACAATGTTGTATAGCGCACCGATCAGCAGTCCGAACACACAGGGCAGTGAAAATCGAAGCAGCAGCTTTGGAATCGGCTGTTCTCCTATCATCTTATTTTCATCCATGAATCCATCCTCCTTCAATCAAAAAACCGCAAACAGCTTTGCTCTGACATGCACGAAACACTGTCTTATAGCAAAACTATTTGCGGTAGTTTGTAGAAACGTCCACCCAATTGTGAACTTATATAAGAAAATATGCAGTTATCTTTTATCATATAATAAAAATAATCTGATGTCAAATATTTTAAAAGCAGCATACCCTGCCGCAGTGCAGATTTTTTTCACATATTCCGCCCCGATGCCGCATAAAATAGAAATCATCACTCAAATTCGGGGGAGGATACGATGAATTCTTTCAAAGCAGCCCATTGGGCAGGATTCTTTTTTACACTGATTGCAGGAACGCTTCTGCATTTTGTATGGGAGTGGTCTGGGTATCAAAACTGGGTTGCGGTTTTCAGTGCTGTCAACGAAAGCACTTGGGAACACCTCAAACTGCTGTTTTTCCCCTTTATTCTATTCTCCATCGGGGAATATTTTTGGTACGGCCGGAGCAAAAGCTGCTTTTTCTCCACAAAAGCCCTTGCGGTTCTGTTGGGAATGTTTTTGATTGTCTCCTCTTTCTACACCTATACCGGCATTCTCGGCACAAACTTCTTTGCACTGGATATCGGTGTATTTGTGCTGGGCACCGCTGGTGCTTACCGCTATTCCTACCGCCGGATGCGTCGTGATTGTGCCGCATATCCCCAATGCTGCGAGGTTCTTGCCATTCTCCTGATTCTGACACTTATATCGGCTTTTGCATTTTTCACGTTTCATCCGCCGAAATTCGGAATCTTTCTTGCACCCGAACCCACACATTGAAAGACATGATTCTGATAAATACTTTTCGGTTGACTTGCATTTTCCGATTTTATCCTGCGGTCAAAGGCTTCTGATTCCCAGAATCAATTGTGCTGCCTCCCTTTTAAATCTGCCGTTTTTGCTTTAATTTTTATATTTTTCAACTTTTCGATAATTCCCTATTGACTTTTTAATTTTGATAAGTTAATATCGATACGAATGATTCAATAGGAAGCAGAAACCTGTTCCCCCACAGCGGCGATATCTCCGCCGGAACCATTTAGATTATGTTACTATTTGGAGGCTATCAATTATGGCTAGATTTACTCTGCCCAGAGACCTTTACCACGGAAAGGGCACCCTGGAAACCCTGAAAACCCTCGACGGCAAGCGCGCAATGATCTGCGTCGGCGGCGGCTCTATGAAGCGTTTCGGCTTCCTCGACAGAGCTGTTTCCTACCTGAAGGAAGCCGGTATGGAGGTTGAGATTTTCGATGGTATTGAGTCCGATCCCTCCGTTGAAACTGTTATGCGCGGCGCTGAGGCGATGATTAAGTTCCAGCCCGACTGGATCGTTGCCATGGGCGGCGGTTCCCCCATCGACGCTGCAAAGGCCATGTGGATCAAGTACGAGTATCCCGAGACGACCTTCGAGGATATGTGCAAGGTCTTTGGTCTGCCCAAGCTGCGCAAGAAGGCACATTTCTGCGCCATCCCCTCCACCTCCGGCACGGCAACGGAAGTGACCGCTTTCTCCATCATCACCGACTATCACAAGGGTATCAAGTACCCCATCGCTGACTTTGAGATTACCCCCGATGTGGCAATCGTTGACCCCGATCTGGCTGAAACCATGCCCAAGAAGCTGGTTGCCCACACCGGTATGGATGCTATGACCCACGCAATCGAGGCTTATGTCTCCACTGCAAACTGCGCTTACACCGATCCTCTGGCCATCTTCGCCATCACCATGATTCAGAAGGATCTGGTCGATTCCTACAACGGCGACATGGAAAAGCGTGACAATATGCACAATGCACAGTGCCTCGCAGGCATGGCCTTCTCCAACGCTCTGCTGGGTATCGTCCACTCCATGGCACACAAGACCGGTGCTGTATTTGAGGATCAGGGTGCGCACATTATCCATGGTGCCGCAAATGCCATGTACCTGCCCAAGGTCATCGCTTTCAACGCCAAGGACCCCGTTGCTGCTGAGCGCTATGCTGCCATCGCTGATTTCATGCACCTGGGCGGCAGCTCTGTTGCCGAGAAGATCCAGCTGCTCATCGCTTACCTGCGTAAGATGAACGATGAGCTGAATATCCCTCACTGCATCAAGCACTACGGCAAGGACGGCCTGCCCGCAGAGGAAGGCTTTGTTCCCGAGCATATCTTCCTGGAGCGTCTGCCCGAGATCGCAAAGAATGCCATCGCCGACGCCTGCACCGGCTCCAACCCCCGTCAGCCCAGCCAGGAAGAGATGGAAAAGCTGCTCAAGTGCTGCTACTATGACACCGAGGTTGATTTCTAATTCTCTTGCATACTCTAACTCCCTTACATACACAGGAAAGCGGCTGCAAAAACGCAGTCGCTTTTCTGCATAACACTGCCACACGAGGAGACAATCTATGAACCAGCTGCTGGATAACCGCGGCCTTACCGAACAGCAGGCCATCGAACGCTATCAAACGAAAAACTACCCCAAGCCCGCCCTTACGGCAGATATCGTCATTTTCCGCCGGGAATTTGATCAATACAGTCTGCTGCTGATCCGACGGGGCGGACACCCCTTCTGCGGCAAATGGGCGCTGCCCGGCGGATTTGCCAACGAAAACGAACCTGTGGAACATACCGCCGCCCGGGAACTGACCGAAGAAACCGGCGTGGACGGAATTCCCCTGAAGCTTGCCGGAATTTTCAGCAACCCCGGCCGGGATCCCAGAGGATGGATTGTTTCCGCCGCATTCTGGGCCGTTGTAGACTTCATTCAGCCCATTCGGGCAGGAGATGACGCGGCGGACGCCCGATGGTTCACCCTTCTGCCGGATCAGGACACCCTGACCCTTGTCAGCGGAGATATCATCCTGACACCGGAGGATCTCGCCTTCGACCATCAGGAAATCCTGAACACCGCCATCCGGCAAGCATCGCTCCATCTGTAAAAATCCGGAAAACATCGAAAACGGAAGCCTTCGTTTTCGATGTTTTTTTATTTCCATATCGTTCTTCAATTTCCAGTAAATATTTGGAATTTGAAAAATTTGTCGGTATTTTTCGGAATTCTCTCGGAAATATACATTTATTTGTTCTTTGAACAAAATTTTAAAATTGACATTTATTGTGATCCACGATAAAATAAAAATTAGAATGCTTTTCAGCATTTTGGTATCAGGATCTATCATTGCATTGGTGCCATGGGATTTCCCATGGCACCAATTTCCCGCTTGCTTCACCAGAAAAACAGGCGAAAATCTACGACATCTTATTGCTATGACTGCGCATCAGAAATCTGATTGAGGGGTACGGCTTCGGCTGCGATCGGAGGGGGATCACACCAAAGCCAATGAAGCGGCGCCGCTTCTGAAGTATTTGCTTCCGGCTGCGTCCGCATTATTGAAGATCTGAGCAGTCCCATTGTTCCATGGCGAATACCTTCCAATTGAAGTGATGAATGGCGCCCAGCTGCGCCGTTTATGGAATTGCTGATGAAGAGGGGAACTTCCAAGCGAAGGGTATTCCATGAAATTTAGACCGTATGATGTCTCAGGATGCAGCGATATGTCCTTGTAACCTATACATGGAAAGGAATTATTATGCGAAAAGAGACACTTTTAACCAAAGCCCTGTTTGCAAAATCAGGCGAAGAAGGCAAAGAAGTTGCTCTTCCTCACACTTGGAACAATCTCGATGGCCAAGACGGCGGCGACGACTATTGGCGCGGCCACGGTGTCTATCAGATTGCGCTGCCCGCACCTTCCGCGGGAATGCGCCAGTTTGTGCAGTTTGAAGGAGCAAACCATATTGCCAACGTCCGCTGCAACGGCCAGCTTCTGGGAGAGCATCGAGGCGGTTTTTCCACCTTCCGCTTTGATCTGACCGAGTATATGAAGGCCGAGGATAATCTGCTCGTGGTGGATGTCACCAACGAAGAGTGTGACGTCTACCCCCAGTCTGCCGACTTCACCTTCTTCGGCGGTCTGTATCGGAATGTCACCTTTATTGAAGCCGATCCCACCCACTTTGATCTGCTCAAAGACGGTACGCAGGGCGTATTCGTCACGCCCCACTCCACCGGAAAGACCCGGCTGGATCTGTTCCCTGTCAATGCGCAGGGCTGCATGGTTCGGGTTGAGCTTCTGGATCATAAAGGCAGCGTTGTTGCCAGCGAACTGACTGCCGCTCAGGATCACACGGTTGTTGTGATGGACGTTCCCTCGCCCCATCTGTGGAACGGACTGGAAGATCCCTACCAGTATACCGCACACGCTGTCATCTGCCGTGGATCGCAGCAGCTCGATGAGGTAACCGTCCAGTACGGCTATCGGAGTTTCCGTGTAGACCCGGAGCGCGGCTTCTTCCTGAACGGAAAATCCTATCCTCTTCACGGTGTCAGCCGCCACCAGGACCGCCTGGATAAAGGCTGGGCCATCAGCAAAGAAGACCACGACGAAGACCTTGCGCTCATCAAAGAGGTCGGCGCAAACACCATCCGTCTGGCACATTACCAGCACGCCCAGTATTTCTATGATATCTGCGACCGTGCCGGCATGGTCCTGTGGGCTGAGATCCCCTTTATCAGCATGTTCCGCCCCGGCGAAGCTGCACAGGAAAATACCATCAGCCAGATGCGTGAGCTTGTGGCTCAGAATTATAACCATCCCGCCATTTTCTTCTGGGGAATTTCTAACGAAATCACCATTGGCGGCGAAAGCGAAGAACTCTATCAGAATCTGTGCAGACTCAATGCCCTTGTCAAAGCAATGGACCCCTCCCGCCTTACGACAATGGCTCATGTCAGTATGCTCCCCACCGATTCCGAACATATTTTTGTCACCGACGTCCTGAGCTATAACCACTATTTTGGCTGGTATGGCGGCGATGTCGGTGAAAACGGTGCTTGGCTGGATGAATTCCACCGCAGCAATCCCGACCGGGCTCTGGGTGTCTCCGAGTACGGTGCGGAAGCCATCCTGTCCTGGCATTCGGAAAAGCCTGAAAACCACGACTACACCGAGGAATATCAGGCTTACTATCACCATGAGATGCTGAAAACCTTTGAAAGCCGTCCCTACCTCTGGTCCACCCATGTCTGGAATATGTTCGATTTTGCAGCGGATGCCCGTGACGAGGGCGGCTGCAAGGGCAGAAACAACAAGGGGCTTGTGACCTATGACCGCAAGGTTAAGAAGGACAGCTTCTATATCTATCAGGCCTATTGGACCAAAACCCCTATGGTTCATATCTGCGGTTCCCGCTTCATCGACCGCGCCCCCGGCCAGCGGGATGTGACGGTCTATACGAACTGCCCCGCCGTAACGCTGTATGTCAACGGAAGACGGTTCAAAAAGGTGAAGGCCGCAGACCACATTTGTGTCTTCCGCAATGTCAAGCTTGCAAACGGTGACAACACCATCGTTGCCAAAACCTCCGAGGCCGAGGATCAGATTCTGCTCCGCGGTGTCGATGCACCTAATGAGGAATATGTCCTGCCCGCAGGCGCAGGCGATGCCGGCAACTGGTTTGATGCCAACGGAAACGAGCGCCGCTTGGAATTCCCCGATGGATGCTGCTCGATCCATGACAAGCTCGGCGAACTGCTGGATCATCCCGAGGCCGGTCCCGTGCTGCATGGACTGATCTCCTCCATGGCGGAAAAAACCGGAATGGCCGGAAATCTCAACAGTATGCTGAAAATGTTCCGCTCCATGCGTCTGGAGGATCTGCTCAAAATGGCAGGCAAAAAGCTCCCCGAGGGCGCAATCTACGATTTGAACGACAAGCTGATTCAATTTAAGAAGTAATCACAAAGGAGAAAGATATGAACAATAACGCTAACCTGCGTCCTTTCGGTATGCGGGATAAGATTGGCTACCTCTGCGGTGACATGGCCAATGACTTTACCTTTATTTTCGCATCTACCTATCTGACCAAGTTCTATACCGACGTTTTCGGTGTTTCCCCCTATTGGGTCGGTATTCTGTTTTTGGTTGCCCGGTGTGTGGACGCATTCACCGACGTCGGCATGGGCCGAATCGTTGATACCATGTCCCCTGCCAAGGACGGCCGCTTCCGCCCCTGGCTGCGCCGTATGGCTCTGCCCATCTTTGTCATCAATGCGCTGATGTATTTCCATCCGGCCTCCCAGCTGCCCATGAACGCCAAGATTGTCTATATGTTTGTCACCTACATTCTCTGGGGCAGTGTCTGCTATACCGCAATCAACATTCCCTACGGCTCCATGGCTTCTGTCATCAGTAACGATCCCGGCGAGCGTACCAGCCTTTCTACCTTCCGCAGCCTCGGTGCTATGCTGGCTGCTGCCCCCATCGGCATCATCACTCCGCTGCTGCTGTTCCGTCAGGAAGGCTCTCAGTCCATCCTGATGCCTGAGCGTTTTACCCTTCTGGCTCTGATCTTCGGCGGTATGTCCCTGATCGGCTACTTCCTGTGCTATCGACTGTGTGTTGAGCGTATTCAGCTGCCCAACAAGGAAGCCGAGAAGGGTCAGGGCTTCTTCACCCTCGTCAAGGCTCTGTTTAAGAACCGTGCGCTGATGGCAATTATCGGCTCTGCAATCGCAATGCTGCTGTGCCAGCTCATCGGCCAGTCCATGGTCATCTATGTCTTCCAGGATTACTTCCACAATGCAAGCCTGACGGTCTTCAGCGGTATTGCAACTGCCCTGCCCATGATCGTGATGGCCCCCCTCGCCCGTAAGCTCTCCGACCGCTTCGGCAAAAAGGAGTGCAGCATTGTCGGCTGCACCGTCGCTACACTGTCCTATGGCTCTCTGTTCCTGATCCACACCCACAACCCTGTCGTTTTTATTGCAATGATGCTCATGGGCGCTGTCGGTGTCGGCTTCTTCAACATGGTTATCTGGGCCTTCATCACTGATATCATCGACTATCAGGAAGTCCTGACCGGCAGCAGAGACGACGGCACCATCTACGCTGTCTATTCCTTCAGCCGTAAGCTTGGTCAGGCTCTGGCCGGCGGAATTCAGGGCTTTGCGCTGGGTATGATCGGCTATGTCAGCTCCACCGCCGGACAGGTTGTGCAGCAGAGCCAGTCCACACTGGACGGCATCTACAACATCTGCACCCTGACTCCCGCTCTGGGCTATCTGGTTGTGCTGCTTCTGCTTGTTTTCGCCTATCCTCTGAACAAGAAGACAGTCGATAAGAACGTCGCAATCCTCAAGGAGCGTCACGCAAATCAGGGGAACTAATCCCTTCCGCCCCTGCTAAAACCAACAAACTCCCCCAAAAGCACGTAAGCTTTTGGGGGAGTTTTTCATCATGTCTTGGGCCGAGGAACTAAAAAAGCGAGTGCTCTTACAGCTTTTCAAATGCTATAAGAACACTCGCCATGGTGCGGGCAACAGGACTCGAACCTGCACGCCGGAAGCAGTGGAACCTAAATCCACCGAGTCTACCAATTCCACCATGCCCGCATCTGCTCAGCCGGAATGCCGACTGGTAGCTATTTTATCACGGAATATTCCTTCCGTCAAGGCTCTTAAATCAACCTAAAATGACGAAGCGCATTGAAAATCCCGTGATCCAGCACAGAATCCGTAATATAATCCGCCTGGGCCTTCAGCGCATCCATACCGCTCCCCATGCAGATGGTGGTTCCTGCAAGGGCAAACATGGGAAGATCGTTTGTGCTGTCGCCGATGGCAAAGGTCTGGTCTTTGGGAATCTGCAGTTCCTTCAGCAGAATCTCCATACCTCTGGCCTTGGAGTTTCCCTTTTTTACAAATTCCATCATGGAGCCGCCCCGATCAATTCCGTCAAACAAATCGCTCACACCCGCAGCAAACCGCTCCCGATCGCACTCCGGTGCGTCATGGGTCACAAATTTGATAAAACGCACATCCGGACATTCCCGAAGATCCCGAATCCGAAATCCCTTCTGCCGCATCCGCTCCGCCTCCATGGCAGGCGCTGCCGTATAGGTGACGGATGAATCGTAGAAAAGCTCCTCTTCCCCCTCGGCCAGAATCAGCATACCGCACTGTGCTGCCAGATCTGCCACCTTCCGGCAGCAGGCCGCATCCGGATAATCCTGATAAATCATCCGGTCATTGAGAATCACCTGCATTCCGCAGCCGCAGATCCATCCGGCGAAATCCATGGCACGGACTCTGGGGTCGATATGCCCATAAGGACGGCCGGTATTGATTACCGGAAGATGACCGTTACACCGCAGCGCACGGACAGCCTGTGCAGTAGACTGCGGAATGATCTGGGTTGCTTCGTCCACAATGGTTCCGTCAATGTCGAAAAATACTACCATATTTGTCTTCTCTTTCTTCTTATTTGCTTATTTTGCTTCTGCGCCCCGCACGAATATGCCCAGCACATTCTCGTAAATCTCTTCCATCTGATCGAGCGGAAGGGGATTTGTTCCGGAACCTACCTCCACCGTGTATCCCGGGCGCCGGAACTGCTGAATAAACCAATCCTTATACCCTGCAAAGGAAGAATTGTAAGGCACCTCCGCCAGCCGATATCCGCTGACCCGGGCAAACTCCTCGCCCAGCTCTTTTGCCCCGGGAACCTCAATATCCCCATACTGCCAATAGATCTCTTTTCCCTGACTGTGCAGCGCAATGACGAGATCCGGTGCAACCCGAAACGTATAGTCATAAAGTCCCAGCGTCTCCACCTGATCCAGCGGCGCTCTGCCCACATAATCCCGAGGGCCCGGATTCATATACCCCTGACGGAACTTGATTTCCCGGGCCATCAGCCATCCGGCCGGAAAATTAAGGTTGAGATCCACCCCATTGAGGTTTGCCTTCCATCCGTCGGGGAATGGGATATTGGGATAATTCCGTGCCAGTGCCATGGCCCTGTCATAGGCCATCTGCCCCGGCGCAATGGCGCCTGTGACCAGATCCACCCCATCGGGATTCACCATGGGAATCAGATAGATGGTAGTCTCCGTGGCAAGATTTCTGGCCGCCCGATCATAGATCATTCCGTCATTTTGGATGGCATCGGCATATTGTGCCGCAAATTTCAGCAGCACCGGCGCCGTAATCCACTCATTGGCATGAAATGCCGCCCCATAAAGTACTTTTCTGGGGCCTGTTCCGATCACCAGTGCCTCGACCGGTCTTCCAAAAGCCGAGACTGCCAGCTTCTCTTGCCGGGCAAAGGGGTAGGTCTGACTGATTTGCTCCACGAGCTTTTCGGAAAGCTCCGCTGTCATGGGTATATTGGTTGGAATTGTTATCATAAACATCGCCTCCAGACATTCTATGCGCCATTCATGCGCATCATGCCTGTCGGGAGGCGAAAAATTTTTATAGTCCGTTCAGCGCCGCTGCTCCAGATAAATGAGCAGCACCGCAATATCCGCAGGGCTGACCCCGGAAATCCGGCTGGCCTGACCGATGGACAGAGGACGGATTTTTCCCAGCTTCTGTCGGGCCTCCAGCCGCAGTCCGGCAATGGAATCATAGGCAAGATCCTCCGGCAGGCGCTTGGATTCCGCCTGCTTGAATTCCTGGACCTGCTTTTCCTGCCGAGCAAGATATCCGGCATATTTCACCTGAATTTCCACTTCCTGCGTCACATCCGCCGGCAGCGACGGACGGCTCTCGTCAAAGGGTGCCAGATCATCATAGGTGACCTTGGGTCTGCGCAGAAGGTCTGCCAGCCGTGCGGAAGAGGTTACGGGAGTACTTTCCCGACGCTCCAGCATGGCATTGAGCCGATCATTTCCCGGCACTCCGCTGCGCTCCAGACGGCTGCATTCCCTGCGGACTGCCTCGTATTTTTCCTCCACCTGACGCAGCCGCTCCTCACTGACCAGACCCACCTCGAAGCCGATTCTGGTCAGGCGCTCGTCGGCATTGTCCTGCCGATGCAGCAGGCGATATTCTGAGCGGCTGGTCATAATCCGGTACGGCTCCTCGGTTCCCTTGGTGACAAGGTCATCGATGAGGGTTCCGATATAGCTCGTGTCCCGGGTGAGAATCATCGGGTCCCTGCCCTGAAGCTTCAAGGAGGCGTTAATTCCAGCCACCAGTCCCTGCACGGCCGCCTCTTCATAGCCGGAGGTGCCGTTAAACTGTCCCGCACCGTAAAGCCCGGCAACGAGCTTTGTCTCCATGGTGGGCAGCAGCACCGTCGGGTCCACACACTCATATTCGATTGCATAGGCCGGACGCATCATTTCGGCATGCTCCAGACCGGGAATGGTCTGCATCATCCGAATCTGCACATCCTCCGGCAGAGACGAAGAAAGTCCCTGAATATAAAGCTCCTCCGTATCCAGACCGCACGGCTCAATAAAGAGCTGATGGCGGTTTTTCTCGGCAAACCGGACGATTTTCGTCTCGATGCTGGGGCAGTATCTGGGCCCGACACCGGAGATGGTGCCGTCATACATGGGACTGCGGTCCAAATTTTCCCGAATGATCTCATGGGTGCGCTCGTTGGTATAGGTCAGATAGCACACCGCACGATTTTCAAGCACATGGTCTGTCCGGAAGGAAAACGGCTCGATGTGCGCATCACCGGGCTGTAGCTCCATCTTGGAAAAGTCCACGCTTCTGCGGTTGATTCGAGGGGGTGTTCCGGTCTTGAATCGGCGCAGGGGAAGCCCCAGCTTCCGCAGATTTTCCGCAAGACCCACCGATGCGTGCATCCCGTCCGGCCCGGAGGAATAAACGCTCTCTCCGGTAATGACCGTAGAATCCAGATAAGTTCCGGTGGCGATAATAACCGCCTTGGAATCATAGTGTGCCCCCAGCATGGTGTCTACACCGGTTACACGGCCGTTTTCCACGGAAACATCCGTAATCATGGCCTGCTTCAGCTCCAGATTCGGTGTCTGCTCCAGAATATGCTTCATGTAATTCTGATAGGCACGGCGGTCTGCCTGCGCCCGAAGAGAATGCACCGCAGGGCCTTTGCCCCGATTCAGCATCCGATACTGAATGCAGCAGGCATCCGCCGCCAATCCCATCTGACCGCCCAACGCGTCCAATTCCCGAACAAGATGTCCCTTTCCTGTGCCGCCGATGGCCGGATTGCAGGGAAGATTGCCCACGGAATCAAGATTGATGGTAAAAAGAATGGTCTTTTGGCCCAGACGGGCAGCTGCCAGAGCAGCTTCAATGCCGGCATGACCTGCGCCAATGACCGCTACATCGCACGATCCGGCATGGTAGGCGTTCATTGTGCGACCTCCGCGTCCTGCTGCTTCTTTTCGGGCATCGGTGCCACAAACGGTCTGCACACCACTTCGCAGCGGTTAATTGGTGTACCGAGGCCGTAGAATTTCTCTTCATATCCCGTCATAATTCCGACGGGGCCGTTGGCATGAAGATCTCTGGTCAGATTTTTGACCTCCAGACCGCAAGCCGCGAATTCCTCCACGGAGAACTCAAACAGCGGCGCATTGTCCGTCTTATAATGGATCTCCCCGTTCTCCCGCACCACATTGCAGTATTTCTGGAGGAAGGTACGGTAAGTCAGGCGGCGCTTTGCGTTCTTCTTGCGGGGCCAGGGGTCGGGGAAATTGATGAACAGGCGGTCGATTTCGCCCTTGTCAAAGCACTCCTCGATGTGCTCCACGTCCATATCGATGAAAAACACATTGGTCAGCTCCATGGCCTTGGCCTTCTCCATGGCAACCACCATCGCCTCTCGGCAGCGCTCCACGGCAATCAGCAGCACATTGGGATTTGCGGCCGCCGTCTCAACGGTAAATTTTCCCTTGCCGCAGCCGACCTCCACCCAAAGTGCTTCGCACCCGGGCTTCAGGCTTCTCCAGCCGCCCTTATGGGACTGGGGATCGCTGATCCGGAACTGCTCGCACTTATCCATGCGGGGCTCCAGGTTCTTCATTCTTCTCATTCTCATATTGATAATCCTCCTGCGGCGGAGTTCCGCCCATCATCTTCATTTGGTTAAAACGTCATTCTTCCCGGCGAATTCTCCGGAAAACTCCTATTCTAAACCTTTTTATTATAGCAAACATGAATTACACTGTCAAAATATTTCGGTTTTTTCTCCAAGAAAATAGAAAACCCGACCGTATAAGGTCGGGTTTTCGGTTATTCTTCCTCCCAGATCTGGGCGGTATTAAATGCCATGGATTCAAAGGTAATGACCGTATAATAGGTTGTCTTGGCTTTGAGGTTAATGGCCGTATCCAGCTGCTGCTTGATCTGCTTTTCCCTGCCCATCTGATCCGCCGGCAGGCTCATATCAAAAATCAGATTTGTATGGGTATCTCCCCGAACCATTCGGAAATCGTGAAACAAAATCCGCTCATCGATAGATTCCAGAACCAGCCGCACCTCCCGGCGCATTTCGTTCAGCTCTTCGTCATCGGTGACCACCGGATCGTAGTGAATCACCAGATGAATATTATGCCGCTCCAGAACCCGTCGCTCCACGTCATCAATGATGCTGTGGCAGTAGAGGGGGTCTTCCTTCATATCCATCTCCACATGGACACTGGCAAAGCGCTGACCGGGACCATAATCATGCACCATCATGTCGTGGAATCCAAGAATTTTCTTCTCCGCCTTCAGCTCATGGACAATCTGCTTCTGAAGCTCCGGATCGGCACTTTCTCCCAGCAGGGGGGAGATGGTTTCCTTTGCCAGCTCCGCACCGGAATAGAGAATAAAGATCGCCACCGCCAGGCCCACCCAACCATCAATTTGCAGCTGCGTCAGATGCGCAAACACCGCACTTGCGAGAACCGCTCCGGTGGAAATGCAGTCGTTGCGGCTGTCGGCGGCAGCCGCAAGAAGGGTCTGGGAGTCGATGGACTTTCCGAGATGGCCGTTAATCCCTGCAAGTCCGAGCTTCACCGCAATGCTGAGCAGCAGCACAACCACAAGCGCGCCGGAAAAGACCACCTGCTGCGGATGCAGGATTTTCTCAAACGAGCTTTGTCCCAGCTCCACGCCGATGACCACAATCATAGCCGCCACCGCCAACCCCGACAGATATTCAAATCGGGCGTGTCCGAAGGGATGCCGCTCGTCGGCCGGCATTTCTGCCAGCCGGAATCCCAGCAGTGTGACCACTGAGGAGCTGGCATCTGCCAGGTTATTCATGGCATCTGCTGTAATCGACACGGAGCCGGACACCGTACCAATGATTATTTTTCCGAGAAACAGCAGGATATTTGCAAAAATCCCTATCATTCCGCACCGTTTCCCCACCAAAGATCGCACCTGAGGGTCCGAAGCATCTGCGTCGGGCTTCAGAATTCGGTCCGCAATCAGTGACATCATACAATTCCCTCCAATTCTGCCATTTTCCGATTTTTCAACAATTATAGTTCTTAAAAATTGTTAATTCGTACTTATATACGGCGAAAGGTGTTTGATTTCGCATATTTTATCGTGTATAATAGTGGTTCAAATCAAATGGTCAACGCTTTCATTATATGCCTCAATATGGGGTTAGTCCAGCGTAATTTATCAGAAACGGAGTGTTTTGCATATGAACCAGTTCCAAATCATCACGGACTCCTGCGCCGATCTGCCGCAGGATATGATCCAGGAATTACAGCTCTGTGTGATTCCCCTATCTATTGAATATCAGGGAAAATCTCTTCTGGAAGGAGAAATCCCCATGAAAGAGATCTATCACGGTCTGCGTCAGGGGGAACCGGCCAAAACTGCCGCAGTCAATCCTGAGACTTGGAGCCAGACCATCGAGCCTTTTCTCAAAGACGGCACCGATGTTCTGGTAATTACCTTCTCTTCCGGCCTCAGCTGCACCTATCAGTCTGCCGTCATCGCCGGTGAAGAGCTGCGTGAGCGCTATCCCCATCGGAATATTCGCATCATCGATTCCCTTTGTGCCTCTATGGGACAGGGACTGCTTGTCTGGTATGCCGCCAAGCTCCGGGATGCCGGGCAGGATCTCGATGCCGTCGCCCAATGGGTGGAAAGCCACAAGCTCAATCTCTGCCACTGGTTTACCGTTGACGACCTGATGTTCCTCAAGCGGGGCGGCCGTGTCAGCGGCACTGCCGCCGTGATGGGCACCATGCTCCAGATTAAACCCGTGCTTCATGTTGACCACGAGGGCCATCTGATCCCCATGGCAAAAGCCCGTGGCCGCAAGGCTTCTCTTCAGGCGCTGGTGGAAAAGCTGTATAAAACCGGTCTGCCCGGAGAAAATGAGACGGTTTTCCTCAGCCACGGCGACTGCATCGAGGATGCAGAGTATGTTGCGCAGCTGCTCAAGGATCGCTGCGGTGTCAAGAACGTGGTCATCAACTATGTCGGCTCCGTCATCGGCTCTCATTCCGGTCCCGGCACGGTTGCGCTCTTCTTCCTCGGCTCCTCCCGCTAGGCGGCGAGTCGCCGCTGACAGTTTCCTGCACAGTGCGGAAGAATTCGTCCCTTCCCTGACCCGCTCGGTATCGGCGGCGAGTCGCCGCTGACAATTTCCTGCACAGTGCGGAAGAATTCGTCCCTTCCCTGACCCGATTCCTTTGAAAAAGGCGTTCTATCCACATCCTTTCAGAAAAAGCCCCGTCGTTCATGACGGGGCTTTTCGTTATGGGTCGCTTGATACGTCCTCCACCACACAATAGGACATATGGCCCAGACACAGATAGTCCGATGCCACAGTCTGAATATTCCGCCCCAGAAGAATCCGTCCGGCAGGAATTTCCCAGTCATCACTGCTTCGGTTGGCATAAACCCGAAGGGTTTTTCCCTGATAGCTGCGGGAAAATCCAATCTGATGATTCTGCCAATGGAAAAATTGGATATCTCCCATCCGAAGCACCTCATTTTCCTGCCGCAGCCGCCCAAGCCGGCGGTAGTGGCTCTGAAGCTCCTGATCCTCTCTGCCCCACGGATAGGGCCGACGGCAGAACGGATCTGCATATCCTTCCATCCCTGCCTCATCCCCGTAGTACAGGCTCGGAGCGCCGGGCAGCATATACTGGAGGAATGAGGCCATATTGAGCCGGTCATACGCCCGATAGAGCTGCGACCTCGACAGCCGCCGCACCGCCTGCTCTGCCCGATCCCCCTTAAAATCATCAATGAGCGCCGTCAGAATTCGGGAAGTATCGTGGGTTCCCAGCATATTCATGGTGCAGGCCATCACCTGCGGCGGATAATTCTCCGCAATAGTCATGACCGTGTCCTTGAGGTTTCTCCCGTCATCGAGCTTTCGCACGAAGTTAATAATGGCGGTGCGGAATGGATAGTTCATCACGGAATCCAGCTCCGCATCCACAAAATAGCGCCGCCGGATATCATATGCAACCTTATTCGAGGCATCTTCCCACACCTCGCCAATGAGCAGCGCATCGGGTCGAATGCTGCGGATTTTCTCCTTGAGCAGCCGAACAAACGCATCCGGAAGCTCATCCACCACATCCAGCCGGAAGCCGTCGGCCCCCAGTTTCATCCAGTGCGCCACCACGGAGTCCTCCCCTGTGATGACATAGCGGATAAATCCGGGGTCCATTTTCTGTACCGTCGGAAGGGTGTCGAAATTCCACCAGCTGCGGTAGGAATCGGGGAAATCATAAAACGTATACCAGTTATGATAGGGCGAATCCTCCGACTGATAAGCCCCCACACCGTCAAATGCGCCCTCCCGATTAAAATAAAGGCTGTTGGACCCGGTATGGGAATACACCCCGTCCAGAATGACGCGGATGCCTCGGCTGTGCGCTGCATCGCACATGGCCGCAAAATCAGCCTCCGTGCCGAGCATCGGGTCCGGCGTTTTATAATCTGCCGTATCATAGCGATGGCTCGAAAATGCCTTGCTGATGGGATTGAGGTAAATAATCCCCACACCCATAGAGGCCAGATAGTCCATTTTCTGGGTAATTCCCAGAAAATTCCCACCGAAAAAATCGTTATTCAGAACATTTCCCTCGTCGTTTGACTGCCAGCGCACATCCTCGTACCAGTCGGTGTGGACGGTATAAGGCTCCAGCTTTCCCGTCAAGTCCACCTCACCGGCCTTACAGAAGCGATCCGGAAAAATCTGATAGATCACGGCTCCTTTGGCCCAGTCCGGCGTTGTAAAATCCGCAGGAATACAGCTGATCTGCCACAGATCCCCTGCCTCCATATTGGTATCATCCCCCTGCTTGAACAGCCGGAAGCCGCCGTCGCAGGTAGCAATGTGGAAATAATAAAAATAAAGTCCGGGTCGGTCGAGAACCAATTCTCCGGTATAAATTTCATAAGGTCCCTGCCTTTCCCGCAGCATCATCGGCGCAATGGCAATCGGGGTTCCTCTGTCATCGGTCAACTGGCAGTTAACGCTGGTCGTTTGGACAGCGGCAGGAATATGAAGGTTCATGGTGCATTTCTGCCCGGGCGTCAGCGTCCCGAACGGATCTTTGTACTTCAGCTGCTTACTGTCGTAGAGAATTCTCATACAACGTCTCTCCTAAAAAATCGCAGCGCTCCCTGAAGGGATTCGGTGCGAAAAAAATACCCGGAAGCAGTCCCTTGGGATTTACGAAGGGGTTCCGGGCCGCTGGGGATACCAAAACACTTACAGGAAGGGCCCGAAAACCGGGTCCTTCCTGATAAAAAATCCATAAAAATGGTTACTTCTGACACATGGACCGAAACAGCTCCATGTATTTCGCCGCAGGAACATTCCAGCTGAAATCCTGACGCATATCGCGGATCTGCAGTGCGCGGAAGGCCTCGGGATTCTCACGGTAGAGGCCGAGACAGCGATCCAGTGCCCCGTAAAAATCGTCGGCATTGTAGCTCTGGAAGCTGTAGCCGAGTCCGTTGCATCCGTCGTCATCGACACCGGGAACCGTATCCTTGAGTCCGCCGGTTGCGTGAACCACGGGGACGGTTCCATAGTGCATGGCATTCATCTGGCTCAGTCCGCAAGGCTCCGATCTCGACGGCATCATGTAAATATCGCCGCCTGCATACATTCTCGCCGCCAAGCCAAGATCGAATGTGATTTTTGCCGCCATTTTTTCGGGGAATTCCGCCTGAAGCCCCCGGAAGAAGCTCTCATACTGAACTTCACCGGTGCCGAGAATGGCGATTTGCAGATCCTCCTGACTCAGAAGGCTTCGAGCAATATAGCAAAGCAGATCCAGACCCTTGTGTCCGGCCAGACGGGTAACCATCACCAGCAGCGGCACATCTGCCCGCACCGGCAGTCCCAGTTCCTTCTGAAGTGCCTGCTTGCACAGTGCTTTCCCCTGGGCAATGGTATCGGCATTATAGTGCGCAGGCAGGGCCGGGTCTGTCTCCGGATTAAAGGTATGGACATCAATACCGTTGGTAATTCCGGTAAGCTTCCAAGAGGCACCGGCAATAATCCCGTCCAGTCCATGGGCGTAATAGGGATACATCAGCTCCCGGGCGTAAGTCTCCGAAACCGTTGTCACAAGATCGCAGGTCTCAATGGCGCCCTTCATCACATTCACAGAGCCGTTCATATCCAGACAGGGCCGATACTCCCAAGGCAGACGGAGCACATCGTCAAAGAAGTTTGCGTTGGACCATCCCTGATACTCGATATTGTGGATGGTGAACATACACTTTGTCTGGGGGAACAGCGGCCGATAGATGGACTTGAGGTAAGTCGGAACCAGCGCCGTCTGCCAGTCATTGCACTGAATCACATCGGGGATAAAGCCCATTACCGCCATGGCATCCAGGCAGGCCTTGGAGAAGTAGGCAAAGCGCTCGTCATCGTCTCCATCCCCATAGATCGCACCGGGACGGGCGCCGAAATAGTAGTCATTGTCCAGAAAATAGACCCGAACACCATCCTGCCGGTTTTTGAGCCGCATCAAGCCGGCATACTGCTGCCGCCATCCCAGCGTCACCTGAAATTCCGCCGCCAGCTCTGTCTCATATTTCGGGTTTTCCTTGATTTTCTTGTAATAGGGAAGAATCAGGCACACCTCATTGCCGGGAATCCGGCTCAGTGCGGCAGGCAGCGCCTCCATCACATCGCCAAGGCCGCCGGATTTCGCATAGGGCGCACCTTCCGACGCTAACATTGCAATTTTCATACGATTTCCCCTCTCTTGATGATGATGGGATTCTTGGATGTGCCAATGAGCTTGGAGCCGGGGCGAACCGTCACATTCTTATCAAGGATTACACATTCCAGCTCACAGTTCTCCCCAATGACCGTGTCATTCATAACCAGGCAGTTTTTGACCCTTGCCCCTTCCTTAATGGTTACATCTCTGAACACCACGGAATTGACAAGGCAGCCCTCCAGCATACAGCCATCCGCCACAACACAGTTCTCTGTAATGGTATTCTCCCCATAATAGGTGGGGACACGGTCGCGAACCTTTGTATAGATGGGTCTGGGGCCGAACAACCCCTCCCGGACATCCTTTCGAATCAGGGCCAGATTGTTTTTATAATATTCCTCCGTGGACTCATTAAACAGTGCCACACCGTCAAACAGATAGATATTGACACTCAGCTCACCCTTCTGCCACAGCCGCAGAATCAGGTCCCGCTCAAAGCGGTAGTAGCTGCGGGCCATGCAGTTTTCCACGTTGCGGATCAGGGTCTTTTTATCCATAATAAACAGCCCCATAGAAGCGCAGTAGTTTTCAGGTGCCACATAGTCCACGGCCATGTCGTCGATTTCTCCGTTTTCATCCAATGTCATAGCCAGATCCAGAAGCTTTGTGCCGTTGGCAATCCCCTTTTTGGCAACGATGGTCATATCTCTGCCGCTGGCAATGTGTGCCTCCACCACCTTTTGAAGATCGATGTTGCAAAGCACGCTGGAATCTGCCAGCACCACATAGTCATCGTCTCCGCCATACTCAAGATATGCCATCACGGAGTTGAGGGCATCAATTTTGCCCCGATAACTGGATTCGGAGCTGAGGGAGAATGGAGTCAGATACTCCAAACCACCCTCCTGCAAGTCCAGATCCCACTCGTCGCCGGAGCCGATGTGGGCCATGAGGGACTGATAGTTATAGCGGGAAATAATGCCGATGCGGCGAATGCCCGCATTGGACATATTGGAAAGGGTAAAATCAATCTGGCGGTAGCGTCCGCCATAGGGCAGGGATGCCATGGTGCGCTTATTGGTCAGCTCACCAAGGGAGCTGTCGTAGATATTGGCAAAGATAATACCTTGAATAGACATAGCTTCACTTCCTCCTTAGATCATCTCACCGGGCAGCAGAACAGTATTTTCCTCAAGCACGGCATTTTTGTGGGTAACGCTGATCTTTTTCCGCTCATTGGGTGCGAAGGTTCCGCCCACCACGGCACCGCGGCAGATTTTGGTTCCCTCGCCGATGATCGCATGGCGGACGATGGCACCGGTCGCAATGGAGACACCGGGCATGATGACAGAGTCCTCAACCAAGGCGCCTTCTCCGATGGTGCATCCGGTGGAAATGACGCTGTGGCGCACGGTACCATAGACCTCGCTGCCCTCTGCGATAAAGCAGTTGACCGTCTTTGCATTGGCGTCGATATAGGTGGAATGAAGGGCGTTGTTCCGGGCGAAAATCTTGAATTTCTCATCGCCGCGGATATTGAAGGCAGGATTTTTCCCCAGCAGCTCCATATTGGCCTCCCAGAGAGAATCAATGGTTCCCACATCCTTCCAGTAGCCGTCAAAGGTATATGCCATGAGCTTGTGACCGGAATTCAGCAGCTTGGGAATAATATTCTTGCCGAAGTCATTGGAGGAGGTGGGATCTTCCTCATCCGCAATCAAAAACTCCCGCAGAACCTTCCAGTTAAAGACATAAATACCCATAGAGGCATTGGTAGATTTGGGTTTTGCGGGCTTTTCCTCGAACTCGTAGATGGAATGGTCGGGGTTTGTATTGAGAATGCCGAAGCGGGATGCTTCCTCCAGAGGCACATCACGCACTGCGATGGTGCAGTCTGCCTTATGCTTTTCGTGATAGCGGACCATGGCATCGTAGTCCATCTTGTAGATGTGGTCGCCGGAGAGAATCACCACATATTCGGGATCAAAACGCTCGATAAAGTCGATATTCTGATAAATGGCATTGGCAGTTCCCTTGTACCAACCGGACTTTTTGTCATGGCGCTCATAAGGCGGCAGAACCTGCGCACAGCTGTGGGTCTTGTTGAGTCCCCAAGGCTGACCGTTGCCGATGTATTCATTGAGCTCCAGCGGCTGATACTGGGTCAGAATTCCCACCGTGTCGATGCCGGAATTGACGCAGTTAGAGAGCGGAAAATCGATAATGCGATACTTGCCGCCAAACGGAACCGCAGGCTTTGCGGTTTTCTCCGTCAGAACCTTCAGCCGGCTTCCCTGACCGCCGGCCAGCAGCATGGCGATGCAGCGCTTTTTGTTAAAATACATGGTCACAGCTCCTTTGATTATTTTGTTTCATTTTCCTTCTTTTTACGGAGTTCCTCTCCGGAAATAAGTTTGATTCATCGGAAATTCCGCCTGATCCCCACACGTTCACATCAGGACTGCGCAGAATCCGCCCCCCGATGTCCGCATCTGATTCTGGGAACGTGCCGAAAACGACTCCGCTATCCCGTTTCCACCGGGTCTTTCAGGCTCCTTCGGAGCGCTCAATTCAGACTGCATGGATATTCAGGCATTCCATCTCCATGGATAACATATCATATTTTTTTCTGTTGGGAAATAGTCAATTTATATAAATTCTTCGTAAAGTTTCAGTAAAATTCAACATCGCTACATCTTGTTTTTTGTCGAATATAGTGCTTTTTGACCAATTTTTAGGGATTCCTGTTAGAATACAGATGAATATTGCGTCCATTTTTTTGGAAAATCCGATGGATTTCCAAGCGGATTCAGCTGTTTTTCCAGCCAGATAACCCCCAGCCAGCGCCCCATCTTATAGCCACAGTTGGGGAATTCCGTGCGGTAGTGATAGCCGAGCTTTTCATGGAAGGTCAGCGAGCCTTGATTTTCGGTGGTAATCAGCGCATAGACCGTGCGGTAGCCCTGCGCGGTCAGAATCCGCTCCAGAACCTCATAGAGCCTGCGTCCCACACCTCTGCCGTGGATCTCAGGGGAGAGATAGATGGATACCTCCGCTGTCCAGCTGTACGCAACCCGTTCCCACGGAGCGCCGGCATAGGCATAGCCCAGCACCTCCCCGTTTTCCTCCCACACAAGCCACGGAAACTGGGCGATGTGGCTGCGGAAGCGGTGCGTAAATTCCTCCATCGTCGGAAGCTCATATTCAAAGGAATAGGTTGTTGTTTCCACATAGGGGCGGTAGATCTCCAGCATAGCCCCCAGATCCTCTTCCCGGGCAATTCGTACACACATGACAAGCAACTCCTTCTCCACCATTATTTGGGAACACCTCCCAAAATACAGGTATTATTTTTGTTATTTTAGCCCAACTTCAGAGCAAGGTCAAGGTTGACACTGGTTAAAAAAAAGAATAAAATATACGTGTCTCACTGCAAATTATGCGAACAGAAGAAAAACTGCCGCAGGTGAACTCCATCAAGTCATTCCGTCTTCCTGCTCCATTTTTCCTGCGGTGCTTGTCATTTCCCCGGTTTGTGATCCGATCTGTCACAATTCCAAACGAAAGGAGCCTCCCCATGTTCCCGAAACTGCTCTGCATTATCTGCGGCTTTGCCGCGCTGGCCCTATCGGGTGTCTTTATGGCGACCTATCGCTTTTCGGCCCTGCTGGGATCGTTTGGCTGTTTCATTGCCTTCCAGATCCTGTTCTGGAAATATCTCCGGCAGAAATAAAAATTCCCCGATGCGGCTGCATCGGGGTTGTTTTTTTGCACGAATTGCGCTGTCTCGACTGCGCATCTGCCCAAGTCTCAAAAATCTGGCAAAAAGAAACTCCCGATGCAAAAGCATCGGGAGTTTGGTGACCCGTACGGGAATCGAACCCATGTTACCGCCGTGAAAGGGCGGTGTCTTAACCGCTTGACCAACGGGCCTGGTAGCGGCAATCTGATT
>JARIAT010000044.1 GCA_029257715.1 Faecousia sp.
ATATGCTTACGAAGTGTACCCTCTGCCCCCACCTCGCAGAAGTCAACGAACAGGCCGTTCAGATGGAAGAAACACTTGTAAGCCAGCTTGCAGTACAAGAGGGTGTCACCGAACAACTCAAAGCAGCCGATATGATGGCGTGGACCAGGGAGATGAACAGCATCCGCAACCGTGTTAGACAGATCATCATAACCGGGCTGATCTGCGTGTAAGGAGGCATTTGGAATGATTTTAGAATCTATATTCCGTGGGAACTTTGCCCCTATGTATCTGCTCTACCCTCCGACCCAAAGTATAAGAAACTCAATCAAGAGGTCTGTGATCTGGCAGACAGGCTGAAAGAAAATCTCAGCCTGGAGAATCGAGCGCTCTCGATGAAATGCTTCGTAAGATTTATACCGCCCAGTGTATCGAATGTGAGTCTTACTTCTGTTTTGCCCTTGCTGGTAGGTATGCAGCTGCAAAAGGAAATCCAGGAGCAGCTCCAGCGCTTGGAGGTAAGAGAAGTATGAAAGTACTGCAATTCCTGCTCCACCTGGCAGTCGGCCTGGTGCTGTCCATCATCGCATTCTTTCGGCTGGTTTTAAGGCTTCTGTCCTTCATGTACCACTGATCTTAATCACTCATGATAAGAGATTATTATTAGCAGAATATGAGACAACATAAGTGATAAACCATATAAAGCAGTGCAGTATTCCCTGAATCAGAAGTAGCTTATGGTATTTCTGAACTACGGTGATGTGCCCATTTCCAACAATCTGGCAGAGACTGCAATCCAGCCTTTTGTGGTGGGCAGAAAGAACTGGCTGTTCTGTGACAGTGTCAAGGGAGCGGAATCCAATGCCATTGTGTATTCACTGGTGGAGACAGCAAAAGTCAACGGCATCGAATACTACGAATACCTGATGCTGGCACTGAGCATGCTGCCATATCTGGGCAAGTCCCCAGCTCACGAAGAACTGGAGAAACTGATGCCCTGGCACCCAGCAGTCCGACACAGAGAACATATACGGAAATGAATTGCGGAAGAGTCCCAGACTGGGACCCTGCCGCAATTCATTTTACAAGGGTGGTTATTGAGCACTTACTTTTGAACACGGGCAGATATTTTTTATATGCTGTTCAGATAGGCTGTAACCTTGAAAACACCGTTTTCTTTGGAAACGGTCATATTCCCCTTATATTTCTCGACGCACCGCTGGACATTCTTCAGTCCATAACCATGATATCGGTTACGAACCCGGTGAGCGTGTGCTTCCCGGAATGGATTAGCGATCTCGTAATACAGGATATTGTTGTGCGTCCCGAGCTTTAGAGAAATCTTTCGTTCATCCACAGGCAGCTCCTGACATGCTTCGATTGCGTTGTCCATGGTATTACCAATCAGAACATAAAGGTCTGCCGCTGTCACAAACAGCGTTTTCGGCATATTTACATCCATCATCAGCTTGATATCTGCTTGCTTCAGTTCATTCATATATTCATTGAGAATCACGCTGACCACTTGGTTGTTGACATCAACCACGCAGTTGATTCCATCCAGCATTTCCTGAACCTGCGTCAATGCAGTATCTGAGGCTTCCGCCTGTGATGCTCGAAGGTATTTACTGATATCATGCCAAAGAGCCTGCGTTTCTTCCTGCTGTATGCGGAGCTGGTCATAGTATTCCTGCTGCATCGCATAGTGATGCTCTGCGATTTCCCACACTTTCTTTTGCTGGATCTGGTCATGGAGCCGATTGGTATAATAAATTACTATGTGGCGTTCCAAAAAATCCGACAGGATTTCCTTCAGCGTAGCGCGGAATGTATATGACTGGTCCATTGTATATAACGTAGTATGGTGGTTAAACACCTCGAAATAATAAATATCTTCTAAGCTGATAATATGTGAGATCCCGTCTAAGAAGAAGGTAAAACGATTGGCACAAACTTCTTTAATTGCAGCGTAAAGGCCCCATAACTTCCTGAGAAAGCAAAATTGCAAGACTACACAAAAGAGAAACTAGGTTGTTGGTGATTCTCGCTTGACGCTAGGTATCTAAACTCGCCTGACCCGAACATTCTGTCCTTATATACGGAGGAATAGTTATTAGAACCTTCCGGGCACCTTTAAAGCTGAACATACAGCATAATCAGTACAATGCCTATGGACAAGCGATAAGGTCTGCCTTCGATAGCGAATCCACTTTAAAGCGGTTTCCAAAGATCGAATCTTGAAACCATTTTCAGTTATAAATGTAAAATAATGTTAGATGCCTAATATAATTCGCTAGTATGTTCTACAGCTTTATTACAAGACCGATAGCAAGATCATCCCGTGATATTCCTGGCGGGATTTTGATCACGTATCAAAGAATATACAGGATTTGCCGGAGGCTCTGGCTTGCCATTTCGATGATTACGGGTATCATCCCGGATAACCACGGGAAAACCACTTACGCCATAGAAACGACCACTTATGCCAACTATGTTGACTTTGATAAAATAAAAAGTTATAGTATTAAATAAAGGAGCTGGCACTACCAATCCTGTATCTAACAGGATCTTCGCCCGCAGCCATCGATATCCATGAGATGGGAACTTCAGATGATACTGCTGGAACAGTGCCACATTGCTGACAAGATTTTTTCTTCTGTCTGCGGGAGCAGCTAGTCTCTGCTTCCAATGATAGAAGCTGCTGCGCCGGATTCCCATTATGTCACATAGAAGTTTCGCGGGGAATTCTCCTGAGAGCTCCATGATTACTTGATATTCTTTCTGTCGTACAGAATTACCGAACCATCCCCCTTCACCTCGTAGCCTTTTTTAACCGAGCTTCTGCAATCCGGGCTTTGACAACTTCCAGGATCAATTCTTCTTTTGTCATCGCTTCCAGCTCTTGCAGATCCTGCGACTTGGGGCCGGAGTTTTCTTATGTCCTCTGGAAGCTGTCTTGGCAGGGAGGTGATTGGTGTCCCGATATAAACGCATGTAGTCTCTGGCACTACAAGTGCTGATTCCAAATTGCTGTGTGGCTGTATAAATTG
>JARIAT010000058.1 GCA_029257715.1 Faecousia sp.
CCGAAGGTGTTGTAGTAAATCAGAAGTCCGATGCCCATGATTTCGAGAATCACCGCTGCCAGCACCAAAATCCATCGAAATCCATTGGCAAGCTGGCCAAACATCGCAACCCCCAGTGCGGTAATCAGAATTCCCGCCACAAGATAACGCTTGTTGAGATGAATCGCAAGCCCCGTATGATACTGATGCTCTTTGCGGAAGAACTTCTGAAAGCCCATATCCAGCAGAAACATCACGCCGAACGTCGCTGCTATTACTGTTACATAAATCGCCCAAGTCATTTACTTCTCTCCTCCTGTGCATCCGCCCAGAGGACACAGTCCACCGGAATGTCGAATGCTTCTGTCTCTATTTTTTCTACAATCTGGAATCCATAGCAAAGGGCCAGAGTCGGGTGATCCGGCTCTCGGGCCAGAAACCTGTCATAAAAACCGCCGCCATATCCAATCCGCTGCCCTGTTCGATCAAAGGCCATCCCCGGCATCAGAACCAGCGCATGAGGATCATCCGCCTCCGGTGCGTCAAAATCCGGCTCCGGAATCCCCGCATACCCCGGCGCCACCCGGGTCAGATCCTCCATCCAAAAAAATTTCATTTCTCCGCCGCAGATCTTCGGCACCGCCACTTTTTTCCCGTCGCGAATCGCCCGAAAGAGCATCGGAACGGTCCTGACCTCCTGATTATACGGCAAATAGCCATAAATTGCTGTCGCATTTCGGTAGAGATCACTGTTTTCCAGCAAAATCCCCAGTTTTTCACTGGCAGAGACAATCTGCGCCTCTGTCATTTCCCGTTTTTTGGCTCGGATCTGGGCCCGAATCTGCTGCTTATTCATCATGATCCCCCGGAAACAGCTGAAACCACAGCACAATTGCCGCCTGTCCCAAGGCACCCAGCAGAAAAATCCGCCAGACATTCACCTGCCAGCTCAGCCAGATCAGTACATCGATAAACAGAAGGCTTCCCCACATAATCACGGAAATAAGCACCTTATTCCAATCAAACACATGCCATGCCGAGCGCAGGCTCAGCAGAACAATCGCATTGACCGGCACCGCCGCAACGTAGACCATCCACGGATGCTGCGCACCGAAAGCGTCTGCGATTACATAGGTAAACAGCGCCACAAACCACACCAGAATGCTGCAAAGCTTCTGAATCACACCGTGGTCTGCCAGGCGCCGGCGGCCTTTGGACTTAGGCAGAGTCTCCTGCACCGGCGTTTTTTCCGCCGCTTCATCAAATCCCACAATCGTGTTAAGATCCGTTCCAAGCTCCTGTGCCAGCTGCATCAATGTCAGCACATCAGGCATGGACTCTCCCCTCTCCCATTTGGAGACAGCCTTGTCCGTATAGCTGAGCCTTTCTCCAAGGTCTGCCTGTGTCAAACCTGCCGCTTTGCGAAGACGGGCAATGTTGCTGCCCACCTGAATTTTCAGTTCCTCATTGTTCATAATTCCTCCCATGGAGCAAAAGACGATATGGATTATTATACCATGCCGCCGTCATGATTTCAATTCCCAAGGGCGAATCCCCGCCCTGAGGAAAGCCCCCGACCAATTCCGGACAGTAGAAAAGCGCCTGCTATCAAGCAGGCGCTTTTCTTACGGTTAGAAAAAGAGAGGTAGAAAAGAGGTACGAAATGGTAGCGGCTCACGGCTTCCGCTATCTTTCGTATGAACATATCTTATTGGAAACCTTTGAACTTGTCATGTCTCAATTGCGTACAAATTGAAAACAAAATGTGAACAGGAAGTTTTTCCCAGTTACTATTCCTCTCCGAACTGATACGCTTCGCCAGGGAAGTCCTCCTGCGTCGCAGATTCCTGCAGTGTCAGCACGACCTTGAACAGATCTCCGTCCACGCTCAGCTCCAGCGTTCCGTGCTGCACCTCCATCAGTCCCTTTGCGATATTGAGTCCCAACCCGTTTCCTTCGGTATTTCGACTGGAATCCCCTCGGACAAATCGATCCATCAGTTCCTCCGCTGTAATATTAAGAATCTCGGCAGAGATGTTCTTCACACTGATCTGCACCCAATTTGCACACTTTTCGACATCTACATACACTCTGGTGCCGGGCATCGCATACTTGACCACATTGCTCAGGACATTGCTTAGGACCCGCCACAGCAGTCTTCCGTCGGCAGCCGCCATCAGCGGATGATTTGGAATCTGCTGCACCACATGAAGATTCTTGTTTCTGAGGCGGTCGGAAAATTCGCCCAATGCCTGCCCCACTGCTTCGGTCACATCCGTCGGGACAACCTCTGCGGAAATATTTCCGGAGGAAACTTTGCTCATCTCCATCAGATCTTCGATGAGTTTCTTAAGCTGCTGAGACTGTCTGTCCAGAACCTCCAGATATTCCTGTCTCTGCTGATCGCTTTGCGCACTTTGCAGCAAATCCACATAGTTGATGATCGAGGTCAGAGGAGTCTTAATATCATGTGAGACATTTGTAATGAGTTCGCTCTTCATCCGCTCGGACTTCATCTGTTTCCGTGCTGCCTCCATGCAGGTATCGCCCAATGTATTGAGATCCTTGGCAAATTCGCCAAAGCACCCATGGAACCAAGGATCATTGGTATTGATCTTGGCATCCAGACCACCCTTTGCCATATTTCGGGCTGCATAATGGAGTTTTCCAAACGCACCCGAGACATAAAATACCAGCGCAGCACTCAGCGGTGCCAGAATCAGCAGGAGCACAACGCCCACTCCATCCCACATAGCCGCAATCAGATACAGCAGCCACAGTCCGCCAAATCCGATCATCCACTGCCAGGTCATCGGTAGATTGCGCAGAGGTTCCTCCACCACAAACCACACCCGTTTCAGCTTTCGAATTGCCAGCGACATCACCTTTCGTCCGGAGCTTGCACACCAATGCAGGAGTCGGCCGCAGATGGAGTTCCTCAGCAAAAAGTGGTTTCCCTCCCGGATCTGGGCAGCCACTCCCATGCAAAACAGTGCAGGCCCCACGCCGATCATCATGCCAAAGATCGCATTCGTCCCCAGCCACAGCTCTGCTTCAAAGCCATCGAGGTACAGTCCGGCATCGCTGTTTCCCATAGAGGCTCCCAGACCCAAAAGGAATACAGCGCCTGCACCAAAGAGATACAAATCCAGTGGCAGACGATTCAGCCCTGCCGCGCGAATTTCGTCGGTACCGGAACGCTTGCCTGCCATGGCGCAGAGAAATACAATGCTCAGAATCAGTGCAACCCCAGAGCCCGCAATGATCCCTACATAAACACGGAGGTCATATCTTGCAAATACCTGCGGCATGGTTCCAACTTCTCTCTTGCTTTCACCGATGCTTTTCAGCTGCTCCCGTGTCATACCGATTTCCACGGTATAGTTGTCCGTTGCGTAAAAATCCAGACGATATACCTTCTCTACGCCGTTTGTGATCTCTCGTGCATAGGCATAGGAGTAGGTGCCGGGATAGAGGGGCGGAAAATCCTTCAGATCTGTCAGCAGCTCCTCCGGGTTATTCAGTCGGATATCTATATACTCCTCGTACTCCGGATAATAATCGAGTTTCGGTATCTCCGTCACGTTGGCAACCGGTACTGCGTAGGTTGTATCATGGAAAAACTCATAATCAGAGGTTTTTCTCATGGTATTTTCCAGCGTTCGACCCTTGTCATCAATGAGACGGTAGTCATAATCATATTCCTCCAGAGCGATTTCCGAATAATCCCAGTAAATATAGCTCTGGAAAAAGTCCTTGTCTACACCGGATTTTTTTTGAGCGTATTGGCCTGCAATGCAGCTGCCGATCTGATCCGCAACCCGACGCCCCGTCTCGTAAATATTGCCCTCCTGCCAGCGGCTGACATATCCTGTCGTATCAGAGAGCATCATACCTACAATGCCGATCACCAGCATCGCACCGGACAGCATGGCCAGCATGATGCACAGTGCCTTGAATATCCAATGATTTTTCATTTATCTTACCTCCTCCATCTTGTATCCCCGGCCCCAGACCACCTTGAGATAACGCGGCTCCGAAGGATTGATCTCAATTTTTTCCCGCAGATGCCGGATATGTACCGCCACTGCGTTTTCGCTGCCGTAGGGGGCTTCCTTCCATACAAGCTCATAGATTTCCCGGGAGGCATAAACTTTTCCGGGATGCTCCATCAGCAGCTTCAGAATATCATATTCCATCGGGGTCAGGGCCACCGGCTCACTGTCCACCGTGACGACCTTGGCCTGATCGTCCAGCTCGATTCCGCCGATACAGATTCTGCCGCTGTGCGCTTCCGGCTTAGCCCCCAGAAATGCGTACCGCCGGAGCTGGCTTTTGACCCGGGCCAGCACCTCCACCGGAACAAAGGGCTTTGTAATATAGTCGTCGGCGCCCACATTGAGTCCCAGAACCTTATCTTCAACCTCACTCTTTGCCGTCAGCAGAATAATCGGCGCATTGGAAAACTCCCGAATGATGGATGTTGCCGTCAGGCCGTCCATCTGGGGCATCATAATATCCAGCAGAATCAGGTGGATCTGCTCTCGCTTGACAATTTCCACCGCCTGTGCTCCGGTATAAGCCTCATAAAGCTCATATCCCTCTGGGGCCAAGTAGATTTTCAACGCGTTTACAATATCCTTCTGATCGTCACAAATCAAAATCTTATACATCTCTGCCTCATCTCCTTTTGTGGGTTTATTATAGCGCAGAATTTCTTAAGAAAACAGAGGGAGGACTCTTAAGAGTTTCTTAAGCCGAAAAAAGCGCACCGCAGCTGCGGTGCGCTTTAAAATATATGCTTATGAATTTTCCTCAGAAGACGCCTGATCGCTCTGGGATGCGGCAGATTCCTGTTCGGACTGCTGCGTGGGTTTCGGATCGTCAGATTCCTTCTCCGCATTGATGAATGCCATCATCTCTTCACCGGTGATTGTCTCCTTCGCCAGCAGATACTGTGCAATCTCATCCAGCAGGCTGCGATGCTCCACCAGAATCTTCTTGGTCTGCTCATAGCAATCATTGAGCATCTTCTGTACGGCGCTGTCCACCTTGGCCGATGTCTCCTGCGAGCAGTCCATATAGCTCTGCCCATCGAGATAGGAATTATTGACAGAGGACGGTGCCATCAGGCCCAGCTCCTCGCTCATGCCGTACATTGCAACCATATTCTTGGCCAGTGCCGTAGCACGCTGAATATCGTTGGATGCGCCGGTAGTCTTGGCTCCGAACACAACCTGCTCGGCCGCCCGGCCGCCCAGCAGTGTCCGCAGCTCCACAAGCAGCTCTTCATAGGTAGAGAGGTATTTCTCCTCATCCGGCATCTGCATGGTGTAGCCCAGTGCGCCGGTGGTATGGGGAACAATGGTAATCTTGGATACCGGCTGGGAATGCTTCTCCAGTGCCGCCACCAGAGCGTGGCCGACTTCATGGTAGGAAACCATCCGCTTTTCGGTGTCGCTCAGGACGGTGTTTTTCTTTTCGGTACCTGCAATGACCGTCTCGAAGGAAACCATCAGATCCTCCTGATTGACCGCCTGACGACCCAAACGGACCGCCCGAAGTGCCGCCTCATTGACAAGGTTTGCAAGATCCGCGCCGACCGCGCCGGCGGTTGCCTGCGCAATCTTCCCCAGATCCACGTCCTCGCAGAGCTTAATCTTGCGGGTGTGTACCTTCAGCGTATCCAGACGTCCCTGATAGTTGGGGCGGTCCACGATGATCCGGCGGTCAAAACGGCCGGGGCGCAGAAGGGCCTTATCCAGAATCTCCGGACGATTGGTTGCAGCCAGACACACAACACCCTTTGTGGACTCAAAGCCGTCGATCTCCGCAAGGAGCTGATTGAGTGTCTGCTCCTGCTCGGAGTTTCCGCCGTAGCGGTTGTCACGGGAACGGCCCACCGCGTCGATTTCGTCGATAAAGATGATGCAGGGGGCAACCTTGGCAGCCTGCTGGAACAGGTCACGGACACGGCTGGCACCCATGCCGACGAACATCTCCACAAAGTCCGAGCCGGAAATTGAGAAGAACGGAACGTTGGCCTCGCCGGCCACAGCCTTGGCAATCAGCGTCTTACCGGTACCGGGAGAACCAACCAGCAGTGCGCCCTTGGGAAGCTTTGCACCGATATCCGCATATCGCTGAGGATTATGAAGGAAGTCAATAATTTCCTTCAGCGATTCCTTGGCTTCATCCTGACCGGCTACATCTGCAAAGGTGACACCGGTGGATTTCTCCATATAGACTTTCGCTTTGGACTTGCCCATTCCCATTCCCATGGGGCCGTCTGTCCCGCTGACACGCTTCATCAGCAGCTTGACCATGAAGAAGGTCAGCAGCAGCATGCCCGCATAATAGAGAATGAGCAAAATGGTGGAATTGTCCTCGATGATGATGGAATCACCGGACACACCTGCACGGGCCAGCTCGGTCAGAAGCTGCATATTGTCGCCGCCGTAAGGTCTTCCGGTGAAGAAGGCTTTCTGCTTGGACGCAGGCTTTGCCGCCTCATCCTTGGTCATATAGATGATGCGATCCCCCTGAATCTCCACCTCTGTCAGCTGTCCTTCATCCATTGCGTGAACAAATTCAGAATAGGTGGCTTTGGTGTACTGACTGGAGGACACCGCATTGTAGATGGTGCCAATCAGCAGCACCACGATGATTGCAACGGTCAGGGCTACCCAGACATTTGTCTTTGGCTTTTTGCCGTCATTGCCGGGCTGTCTGCCCGAATTGTTATTTTGTTGAGGGTTCAACTTTTTCTGCCTCCCTTTCGGGTTTTGTTTTCGGGAAATCCCCGAATGATGATTCTTTCAATAATGTATGCATCATATCACAAAACCCCCTCCGGCGCAATGAAGTTTCCCGTAATTTGCCGTAAACAATCTGTGAATTCCCCCACAGATGCGAATTCCGGGTCAGCGATGCTGACCCGGATGGGATTAAATCAGTTCATATGGACGTTAAGGTGAGGATATGTCATCTCGACACCTGCTTTGTCAAATTCTACTTTGATCCGCTCATTGACCGTATAAAATGTGGGCCAGTAGTCCTCGGCGGCAGTCCACACCTGAAGCACATACTCAATGGAGCTGTCGCCGTATTTTTTGACCCCTGCAAAGGGTGCCGGACTAAACAGTGTAGAAGAAATATTGGCTGCCTCCAAAAGCGCCGCCTTGACTGTTTCCACCGGCGCATCGTAAGATGCCGTAACCTGAAAATCCACGCGGCGGGTGCCGGAGGTGGTAAAGTTGACAATCTGAGCGCTCATAACCGCAGAATTGGGAATGGAAATAATCTTGTTATCACCGGTAGCCAGTCTCGTATAGGTGATATCGATTGCCTGAACCACGCCGGACTGTCCCGCAATTTCCACAAAGTCGCCGGATTTGAAGGGATGATTGCTCAGAATGGAAAATCCGCTGACAATATTGGAAAGCGCGCCCTGAAGTGACAGGGAGATTGCCAAGGACGCAACGCTTGTGATAGCAACCAGTCCGGTCACATCGATGCCGAATTTGGGTGCTACCATCAGACCCAGCAGCACATAAAGTGTCACACGTGTCAGGGAACGGATCAGGCTGACCGCAGCCCGCTCCATCTTGGACTTGGCCAGTGCCTTGTCCGCAATTCTCAAAAAGATCCGAATTACAATCAGACCAACTGCAAGCAAAATTACAATCTCAATCACCGTTTGCAAATTAAAATTTGCAAACAGCTTCATTTTACTCAGGTCCTGAGCGATATCTTCGGGCTTTGGCATTAGAAATCTCTCCTTTGCTCATTTATTTCGCCCATCATATCACACGACCCGGAAAAACACAAGCGGCAGTCCCCGCAGGAACTGCCGCTACCCCTGTCAGCGAATGACAATTTGTCCGTTTTCTTCGTCCACTGTCAGCACTTGGCCCGGTGCGACGCTTCCGCAAAGCAGCTGCTTGGACAGCAGCGTTTCTACCGTATGCTGGACATACCGGCGCAGAGGACGGGCGCCATAGGCCGGATCATAAGACTGGTCTACAATGAAATCCTTGGCGCGCTCGGTCAGCTCGCAGCGCAGCTGCTGCTGTGCCAGACGCTCATTGAGGTGTGCAATCTGAAGATCGATAATATGCTTAACATTGTCTCTGGTCAGTGGCTTGTAGAATACGATTTCGTCCAGACGATTGAGGAATTCCGGGCGGAAAGATCGCTTCAGCAGCTGCTGAACCTGATCTCTTGCCTCACTTCTGAGATTCCCCTGCCCGTCGATTCCGTCCAGCAGATATTCGCTGCCGAGATTCGAGGTCAGAATGATAATGGTATTCTTAAAGTCTACGGTGCGTCCCTGAGAGTCGGTGATCCGGCCGTCATCCAGCACCTGAAGCAGAATATTAAAGACATCTGGATGAGCCTTCTCCACCTCATCGAAGAGAACCACGGAATAGGGCTTGCGCCGCACTGCCTCAGTCAACTGACCGCCTTCTTCATATCCGACATATCCGGGAGGCGCTCCGATCAGACGGGAAACCGCAAATTTCTCCATATATTCGGACATATCAATCCGAACCATGTTCTGTTCATCATCGAACAGTGCCTGTGCCAGCGTCTTTGCCAGCTCTGTCTTGCCGACGCCTGTGGGACCGAGGAACAAAAATGATCCAATGGGGCGATTCGGGTCCGCAATTCCGGCACGGCTTCTCTGGATCGCCTCAGTCACGGCCGTAACCGCTTCCTCCTGCCCCACAACTCTTTCATGGAGGGTCTTATCCAGTGTCAGAAGCTTTTCCCGCTCTCCCTGCACCAGTCTCGACACTGGAATTCCCGTCCAGCGCTCGACAATCTTTGCAATTTCCTCATCGGTCACACGATCCCTCAGAATACTGGAATCACTGACGGCAGATGCCTTCTGTTCCTCCTCTGCCAGACGGCGCTGAAGCTCCGGCAGGCGGCCGTATTTCAGCTCCGCAGCTTTCTCCAGATCATACTGCTGCTCCGCAGTCTCAATCTGCCGGTTCAGTGACTCGATCTGCTCACGCAGCTGCTGCACCGCACCAATGGCATTTTTTTCATTCTCCCACTGGGCCTTCATGGCATTGAAGCTCTCCCGGCTCTCCGCCAGTTCCTTTTGCAGCTGCGCCAGTCTGCCCTTGCTCAGCTCATCCTCTTCCTTTTTGAGTGCGGCTTCCTCAATCTCCATCTGGATGATATGGCGGCTCACCTGATCCAGCTCAGAGGGCATGGAATCCATTTCGGTTCGGATCTGGGCGCATGCCTCATCCACAAGATCGATGGCCTTATCCGGCAGGAATCGGTCGGTGATATAGCGATGAGACAGGGTTGTTGCCGCAATAATGGCAGAATCAGCAATTTTGACGCCGTGATATACCTCATATCGCTCCTTGAGGCCTCGCAGGATGGCGATGGTATCCTCTACGGTCGGCTCATCCACCTGCACCGGCTGGAACCGCCGCTCCAGCGCAGGGTCCTTCTCGATATACTGGCGGTATTCGTCCAGCGTCGTGGCACCGATGCAGTGAAGTTCTCCTCTTGCAAGCATGGGCTTGAGCAGATTTCCGGCATCCATCGCACCATCGGTCTTGCCTGCGCCGACAATGGTATGCAGTTCATCGATGAACAGAATGATCTGTCCCTGAGAGTCTTTTACCTCATTGAGCACCGCTTTGAGCCGCTCTTCAAACTCTCCGCGGTACTTGGCACCGGCAATCAGCGCACCCATATCCAGCGAGAAAATGGTCTTGTCCTGAAGACTCTTCGGGACATCCTTTTTGACAATTCTCTGGGCAAGTCCCTCTGCAATCGCAGTCTTGCCAACACCCGGTTCTCCGATGAGTACGGGGTTATTCTTGGTTTTACGGGAAAGAATCCGGATGACATTACGGATTTCCTCATCTCTGCCGATCACCGGATCCATTTTCTGATCCCGTGCGCGCTTGACCAGATCCGTGCCGTACTTGGTCAGGGCCTCATAGGTTCCCTCCGGATTATCTGTCGTAACCCGCTGATTACCCCGAACGCTTTGCAGTGCCTGCAATGCGGCCTCCTTCGTAATGCGGTAGGTTTCAAACAGATTCTTGACACTTGCTCTTGCTGCCTCCATCAATCCCAGAAGCAGATGCTCCACAGAAACATACTCATCGTGCATCTGGCGGGCCTGATTCTCCGCCGCAGTAAATGCCGAATCCAGATCAGCGGATACATAAAACTTATCGGCTTCTCTCGATCCGGTCACGCCGGGCAGCTTTTGCAGCTCGGCATTGGCTGCGGCCTCAAAGCTTTCGACTACCACATCCATCTTTCTCAGCAGCTGCGGAGTCAGACCTCCGTCCTGCCGCAGCAGCGCACACAGCAGGTGAATCTGCTCCATCTGCTGGTGATGATTGTCCCGGGCGATTGTCTGCGCCAGCTGAACTGCCTCCAGAGATTTCTGGGTATATTGATTAAAATTCATAAACATTCTCCTTTCGAGGAACTTGTTTTAGCACTCTCTTCATTAGAGTGCTAATTCTCTTTGCCTTCAATATAATCCCTTTTTCCGAAAAGTCAAGGGGGTGTTTCCCGGAGAAATAAAAATTCACACATTCTCCATATTTTCCCAGCTTCATCCAATCTTAATATTTACCCCCTTTTTTTGTTAACACACCGATTGTATACTTTAGGTAATAATCTTTTTCAATTTCTTTCCTCTTTTTTTCTTTTGAAAGCTCCGGAGTCGACTGGTCCTCGTCTCCGGAGCTTTTTTCTCAATCCGTATCTATAAAATTTTGTTGTTAATATCCCTATTATCTGTTATAATAAAGGTGTATATCCAAAAATCAGGAGATGAATCCATATATGTATAAAGAGAACAATTTCCGCCGGGGCAGTGACAAATCCCGGGATCGCCGTTTTTCGCAGAACCGCCGGGAGCAGCCTTCTGTCGCTGCCGCTGAGGAAGAAGAGGACGAATGCCGTCTGGAAGGCAGAAACGCCGTGACCGAAGCACTCCGCGCCGGCCGCACCATCGACAAGGTCTTCATTGCCGACGGTGATACCGACAAGGGACTCCAGCGTCTGGCCGCACAGGCCAAGGAAGCCGGTGCCGTTGTTGTGCCTGTGGATCGACGCAAGCTCGACCTGATGAGCACCACCCGCGCCCACCAGGGAATTATTGCACAGGCCGCCGCCCACGAGTACGCTTCTGTGGAAGAGATTCTTCAGGAGGCAGCAGACCGGGGCGAGGCACCCCTGATCGTCATCTGTGACGAACTCTCTGATCCGCATAACCTCGGTGCCATTATGCGTACCGCAGAATGTGCCGGTGCCCACGGCGTCATCATCCCCAAGCGCCGCAGCGTAGGCCTGACCGCCACCGTGGCGAAGGCTTCCGCCGGTGCCGTTGAGTACATGAAGGTTGCCCGTGTCACCAATATCGCTTCCACCATCCGGGAGCTCAAGGAGCAGGGCGTGTGGGTCTTCGGCACCGCCGCCGAGGGTTCTCAGCCCATGTATCGGGCTGATCTGACCGGCCCCACTGCCATTGTCATCGGCAATGAGGGTGTCGGCATCAGCCGTCTGGTCCGGGACCTGTGCGATGTGATGGTACACATCCCCATGTCCGGCCGAATCTCCTCTCTGAACGCATCCGCTGCCGCTTCCATCCTGTTGTATGAGGCTGTTCGGCAGCGTCTGGGATAAAGGAGTGTGACTCTAAATGGTAGAGAAAGATCATTTGCCGGAATTCAGTCTGGAGGATATTCTCCGGGAATTCGGCTCTCATCCGGAGGAAGATGCTCCGGAAGCTCCGCAGCCACAGCCGCCTGAAACGACCGATGACAAGATTGCCACGGAATCCATGGAAGCTGCGCCTGAGGTGATTCCCGATCCGGAAGAAGCGCCTGTTGTTTCGGAGGCGCCGAAGGATTCCAACGCAGAATCACTCTCCGACTTTGACCGTGATCTGGCCGCCACGCTGTCCTGGGTCTTGGGCGAGGATTCCGCAGATACGGCCGATGGATCCACAGAGGATCTGTCCATTTCCGTCGAAGAACTGCTGGCCGTCACGGAGGATCTCATAGATTCCGAGGCTTCCGCTCCGGAACCAGCTCCTCCTGCCGAGGAGCAGTTGGAATCCACCGTCCAGGAAACCGCCCCTTCTGCCGAGGAGAAACCCGAATCCACTGATGACGATGTCCAAATTTTCTCCCCGAAGGCACCCGTCGAGCCAAATTCCGGCGATACCATTCGACTTGACCGTGATGCAGTCCGTCGGGCCGCAAATACCATGGCTTCCAGTCAGGCGGAAACTATTCGGATCGATACCGTCTCCGTCTCCGCTATGACCGATGAGACTGTGCGCATCGATCAAGAGGCCGTGGCCGCCCTTTCTGAAGCCGCCGAGAAATCCGATGCCGCCATGGATGGCGCTACCGTTGCTTTCACCCCTGTGGGTACAAGTGACGAGGAACCCTCCGTCCCCCATGCTTCCCCCATTCCTGAAGGGGCTGAACCCTTCTCCGCAGGCTGGGAGCCCAAGTATGAGGAGCCCATCGGGGAATACATCCCCCCCGAGCCCATTGTCTTCCGGCCTCGTTCCCGTCTGCATGAGATGAAGAAAAAGCTCATTGCGGGTCCCGAGCGCCGTTATTACGCCCTTCTTGAAGAAGGCGTCGGCAAGCTTCAGGTTGCAATCTTCATCAGTATCCTGATCGTAATCCTTTCTACTGTCTCCATCGTCCTCAATCAGATGTCTATGGTGCAGCCCGATCGGATGCGGCTGCTCGTATTCGGGGAACTTTTTGCCATGCTCTTCTCCGCCGTACTGGCATCTGATCTGATTTTCAATGGTCTTATCTCCATCTTCCGCGGACGGTTCACCCTGAATTCACTGCTAGGCGTAACATTTCTAGTGTGTATTGCAGATGGAATCTTCAGTCTCAAGAGCGTGCGCGTCCCCTATTGCGCAGCCTTCTGTCTGGAAGTCACCGCCGCACTTTTCGCCGAGTATCAGCGCCGCAGCACGGAGCTTGGGCAGATGGATACTCTGCGAAAAGCAACCATTCTCAACCGCATTTCCCAGGCCCCTGACTGCTTTGACGGAAAAGCCGGCTTCTACACGGAGGACGGTGAGGTGGAGGACTTCATGAATACCTACCGCCAGACCACCCGTCCCGGACAAACCCTGAATCTATATGCGCTGATCGCATTTCTGGTTTCCGTTGGAATTGCCGCACTGGCATTTGTCTCTCGGCATGATGTGGCATACAGCCTGCAAATGTGGTCTGCCGCCATTCTTGCGGCGGCTCCCGCCACCATTTTCCTGAGCCACAGCCGTCCTACCGCAATTCTGGAGCGCCGGCTTCATCGCTACGGCGTAGTGCTGTGCGGATGGGACGGAATCAAGGCCGCCTGTGGAAATGCCGTGGTCCCTCTGGATGACAGCGATCTGTTCCCCACCGGCTCCGTGAAGGTCAACGGTGTCAAGATCTATTCCTCTAAGCGTGACACCGATCAGATCATCGCCTACACAACCGCTCTGGTCGAGCTCAGCGGAACTGTTCTGGCACCTCTGTTCCGTCAGATGCTGGAGAGCCGTTATGGTCATCATTACGATGTGGAAAACTTCCGCATCTACGAAAACGGCGGACTCAGCGGCGACGTCTGCGGAGAATCTGTCCTTGTCGGAAGCAGAGAATTCCTCCAGGAGATGGGTGTCCGGCTTCCCGACGGCGCAGTTGTCAATCAGGGTGTTTATACTGCCATCAACGGTGAGCTTTGCAGCGTCTGCGCCATGGCATTCGGGAAGCTCAAGGGGGTTGCAACCGGCTTGACTGCCCTTTGCTCCCACCGTAAGATCTCGCCCATGATTGTAACCAACAACTTCCTGCTGGATGAATCCTTTGTTCAGGAGAAGTTCGGCATTGCTGCCGGACGCATTCTCTTCCCCAGCTTCCAGCAGCGCGGCGACGTGTCCGCATGGGAGCCGAGCGCTGAAGCATCTTCCATCTGCGCCCTCTCTACGCAGGAAAGTCTGGCTGCCACCGGCGTTGCCATTACAGGCGCCCGGGAGCTGGAAAATTCCCTGCGTCAGGGCACCTCGCTGCACATTCTGGGCGGCATTGTGGGCATGCTCATCGTGCTGGTGCTCCAGTTTGTCGATGGCGGAAATCTTCTGACACCTGCAAATCTGCTGCTGTTCGAGCTGATCTGGTCCATTCCCGGACTGCTGATCACCGAATGGACCAGACGTCTTTAAAATTCTTCTCCACTCCCCCTGTGCTTTACAGGGGGAGTTTTTCCATGTGCCGTCCAAGCATCGTTTTGTATAACCGCCGGACGATTCTCAGGCACTCCTTTTTCGCAAAAATTCTCCATTCGGACAAACGAATTTTTATAAATTTTTTGTATCCTATTTTCTGACACTTTCTTTTAAATCCGCCTGTTTCCGAGGAAAATACATAAGTTCCGCTCTCAAGTATTGTATGTATTGCATAATTTTCTATTCTTTTCTCATAATTATATTGATATCATTTACAATTTATACAAAAATAGGCATTGATATTCCATAAGTATTCGTGTATAATGTCCTCATTACGGTATCAATTTACCGGATAAGTGAAGCAAGGAGGAATCCATCCTCCCGAAAGGAGTTCGTTTTCAATGTACAATGCCAATAGCATTCGCAACGTCTGTCTGCTGGGTCATGGTGCCAGTGGTAAGACTGCCCTGATCGAGAGCTTACTTTACATGACTGGTGTCATCGACCGCATCGGCAAGAATGCCGACGGAAACACCGTTTGTGATTTTGATCCCGAGGAAATCCGCCGTCATGTTTCCCTGTCCGCAGCCGTTGCTCCTGTGGAGTACAGCGGTACGAAAATCAACATCATCGATACCCCGGGTAACTTTGATTTCTCCGGTGCCGTCATGGAAGCTCTGAGAGCTGCCGACGCCGCAATCATTGTTTGCTCTGCAAAAGACGGTATCACGGTTGGTCTTGAAAAGGCTTGGGAGTACTGCGAAGAGCGGAATATGCCCCGGTTTATCTATATCTCCAAAGTTGACGAAGAAAACTCCGATTATAACGCCACATTTAATGCCCTTCGTGAGAAATACGGCAACAAGATCGCTCCTGTCGTTGTCCCCATCTGGGATGAAAACAAGAAGATTACCGGCATTATTGATGTCCTGAACAAGCGCGCCTTCGAGATGCAGAATCTCAAGCGTGTGGAAATCGATGTCCCCGAGGACAAGCTGCCCGTAATCGAGGAATTTAACGATGCTCTGAAAGAATCCGTCGCAGAAACCAGCGACGAGTTTATGGATAAATTCTTCAACGGAGAAGGCTTTACTTATTCGGAAATGATTAAGGGACTGCACAAGGGTGTGCTGGATCAGTCCGTTGTCCCTGTTCTGTGCGGCTCCGGTGTTACCTGTCTCGGCGGCCCGATGCTTCTGGATCATATCATCGATATGCTCCCCAACCCTCTGGAGGGCAACTATCATAAGGCTACCACCGCCGACGGCACCGCAGAAGAATTCGTCGTTTCTGCCCGTGGTGTTCCCTCGGCATATGTCTGGAAGACCATCTCCGATCAGTATGGCAAATATTCCTATATCAAGGTCATGTCCGGCTCCATCACCCCCGATACCACCCTCGTCAATGCCCGTACCGGTGAAACCGAGAAGATGGGCCGTCTTTATACCATCTGCGGCAAGAAATACACCGAGGTGAAGGAACTTACCTGCGGCGATATCGGCGCCATCGGCAAGATGGAAAAAGTTAAAACCGGCGACACCCTCTGCGATCCCCGTAAGGTTGTCTCCCTGAAGGGAATTCCCTATGCGCCAGCCTGCTATTCCATGGCCATTGCTCCCAAGGTCAAGGGTCAGGATGACAAGGTCGGTGCGGGCCTGCTTCGCCTGAACGAGGAAGACCCCTCCTTCTCCCTGTTTAACAATCCCGAAACCAAGCAGCAGGTTGTCACCGCATACGGCGACCAGCATCTGGATGTTCTGGTTTCCAAGCTGAAAAACCGCTTTGGCGTTGAGGCTGTTTTGAGTCCTGCCAAGGTTGCATATCGTGAAAAGATCAAAAAGAGAGTAGAGGCCCACGGCCGCCACAAGAAGCAGACCGGCGGTTCCGGTCAGTTCGGCGACGTATGGGTGCGCTTTGAGCCGCAGGAAGAGCAGGACGAGCTGATTTTTGCAGAGGAAGTCTTCGGCGGTTCTGTTCCCAAGAACTTCTATCCTGCCGTTGAAAAGGGTATTCAGGAAGCTGTCCAGAAGGGTCCTCTGGCAGGTTATCCCATGGTCAACCTGAAGGCGACCCTCTATGATGGCTCCTACCACCCCGTAGACTCCAACGAAATGGCCTTTAAGATGGCTGCCATTCTGGCATTCAAAGAAGCCATGCCCAATGCACAGCCCACCCTGTTGGAGCCCATCGGTTCGTTGGCCGTCACCATTCCTGACAGCTATATGGGCGATGTCATCGGTGACCTCAATAAGCGCCGCGGCCGTGTGATGGGTATGACCCCCGATGACAAGGGCAACACCATCGTCGAGGCTGAGGTTCCCATGGCGGAGATGAGCACCTATGCCATCGATCTGCGCGCCATGACACAGGCCAGAGGTTCCTTCACTCTGAGCTTCGAGCGCTACGAGGAAGTTCCCAAAGCTTCTCAGGCAAAAATCATTGAAGAAGCTAAGGCAGCCGAATAATCTCAGAAACGCAATGGGGCAGACCATTTGGTCTGCCCCATTTTTATGGAAAAAGCGCTGAAACAGAAATGTTTCAGCGCTTTTATACTCCTCATCAGCAGCAAAGCCACCATCCTCTGCCACAGCAGCAGCTGTTGCAGAGATAGCACATACAGATACTCGAGCAGGGATCCATCCCCACATTGAACCCCTGAAAATTGCCCGCCTGACGGCGGTAAGAGCCGCCGAAATTCTCCATTCGGTTCAGCTCCTGAATGTACTCCTGATTGCTCGGATCCATGGATACAGCCTTTTTCATATGCTCCAGCGCCGTCACCTGATTCCCGGTTCCCTCATTTGCAAGGGCGCTGAGATAGTACCACTGGGCATTTCGCTTTCCCTGCTCCATCCCGTTGAGCACATTCAGTGCCTCTCGGCAGCGGCCATAGCGAATATAGTTGAGGGCCGCCTGAAGGTGGGTATCCTCATAGCGCTGCCCTGTCTGCTGGCGGTATCCCCCAAAGGGATCATAATAATATCCGCCCTGCTGTCTTCCATATCCTCCAAAAGGATCGTATCCCTGTGCGGAACCGGCACTATGATACTTCTCTGGATTTTTGATCTGATCGTAGGCGGCGTTGATTTCCTGCATCTTTTTGGCAGCCTCGGGGTTATCCGGGTTTGTATCCGGATGATACTGCTTGGCAAGCTTTCGATACGCCCGCTTGATTTCATCGTCCGTGGCATCCCGGCTGATGCCGAGCACCTCATAAGGATCAGCCATTCGGATTCTCCTTCCCTTTCTCTCTTTGCTGTTTCCGATAGTTCAGCCAAACGCCGCTGTATAAGATGTTATCCAGCAATGCCTTATCCTGGACCAGCGGCAGCCGTTCATAGGCATCGCTGCAGCCGGCCATTGCCAGCACCAGATACTCTTCCCATCGGTTGTAATCCTCTTCGCTGCCCATGGCAAGGAAGGGGTTATATTTGTTTTTCGCCTGATCCGAGCGGTAGTCAATTGCCGCATCGGCAAGATAAATGAATCGTCCCAGCCAAAATCCCATCTGCCGCAGCTGCGGCGCCCATAGATCCTCACGATAGACAAGGATCTCCGCCATCAGTCTTCCAAAACAGTTGGCAGGCTCATCGGGGTTGGGACAGTTCTCGGCCTCCAGCTGGCTCAGCTGCGAGATACACGCCGTAATTGCCTTGCATTGGCGGGGATACGCCTGCGCAATCTCTGACTCATTGCGCCCAAAAATCGACGCGAGAATCCGAGCCGATGGTCTTTTCTCATCCTGCCAGTCGTCCCGGGCCTTATAGTATGCCAGCGCCACGTTCATTCGTGCGGCATACGCCACATATTCATTATCCACCCAATCCCGTTTTCCCATCGGATGGGCGACACAGGGTGCGGCCCCCTGCTGTTCTTCCGGCTCATACAGGCTCATCAAAAGCACCGCCAGAAAAACCATGTCAAAATTCAATCCCAGACGGCAAAGCTGTCCGTCCTGATATTTGATTTTGCGGCAGATACCGCAGTACACCGCCTGATACCGGGCTTTATCCTCTTCGGAAAGCTCCCCCAGCGATGCTGTCACCAGTCCAAACACAGCTGCCACCTCCACACTCGGTTATGCTAGTGCAAAATTATGAACAGGGCGTAAATTTACCCTGAATTTTTCCAAAATCACTGATTGCGCCATTTCTGAATCAGCCGGTTCAGTCCTCCGCCAAAAAGCATAATGGCAATGCACCAAAACAGCCACAACATTCCCAGCGCAGCCAGATACACCGAGCCATAGATGCTTGTATACTCGTGCAGATGCAGGACATAAAGGCTGAAGAGGTTCGAGAAAGTCTGCCATCCGACAGCCGCCACCACTGCCCCCGGAAGGCTCTCCAAAAATCCGTTTCTTCGGTTTGGCAGCTCCATATACATCACGGTAAACACTGTGATCTGAATGCCCAGAAGCAGTATAAATCGAATATCAATAATGCTGTAAAGCCACTCGAGCATTGGCAGTTCGAATCCATGAAGCCACCCCATCAGGCTTTCACCAAAAACCTGAAGCACCAGTGTCAGCAGCACCACAATCAGCAGTACGAAGGTATAAAACACGCTGATTACCCGTGTGTAAAGATATCCCCGATCCTCATGCACCCCATAGATATGATTCAGTCCTGCCAACACCCCATAAATACCACGGCTCGCCGACCAGAGTGCCGCCACTGCCGACACGGAAACCATTGTACCGGAAGACGCATAATACGTATTGACAATGAGTTTTTCCGCCGGCTCCATCAGGGCCTGCGGGAGCACCAGACTCACAAATTGAATGAGATCATCCGCTGAAAGAGATGTATAACGCAGAGAGGCCAGAACCAACAGCAAAACCGGAAACACCGACAATGTCAGAAAGTAGCAGGCATTTGCCGCGTAAACCGTGACATTCATCTCCTGAAGGCTGCGGGCTGCACGGCGGAACGTGCTGATCTGACGTTTTTCCTCCATAGATCCACCTCGCTCCCAAAGATGCAGAAAGGGAACCGCAGCGACGGTCCCCTTTCTCTTTCACCTGCAGATTATTCCGCAGAGATCATATAGTAGTAGACCGGCTGTCCGCCGCGCAGCAGATTCACGTCTGCATCCGGGCAGATTTCGGCAAACAGGTCTGCCGCCTTCTGTGCGTGCTTTTCTTTGACATCCTCGCCGTAATAGATGGTGATATATTCCTTCCCGTCATCACGGACCTTCTCTGCCAGAGAACGCAGCAGAACCTTGATATCCTGACTGGTTCCGAAAAGCTGGCTGCCGTACATGGCAAGATAGTCACCCTCATGAATGTCATAGCCATCGAAATCGGAGTTTCTTGCGGCATAGGTGATCTGCATGGTCTCAACCGTCTCCATAGCCTCAGTCATGGCCTCAACGTTCTCCTCCTGTGTTCCCTCAGGGTTGAAACTGAGCATTGCGGTGATGCCCTGCGGAACAGTCTTGGTAGGAACCACAACTACATTCTTCTCCGTCAGATCGTTGACCTGCTGTGCTGCCATGATAATATTCTTATTATTGGGCAGAACAAACACCGTTTCCGCCGGAACCTTGTTGACCGCACTCAGAATATCCTGCGTGCTGGGGTTCATGGTCTGGCCGCCGGAAATAATTCCGTCAACGCCCAGATTGGCAAACACATCCGCAAGACCATCGCCGGCGCAGACGGAAACAACACCCAGTGCTTTCTCAGGGGCGGCAATCTGGGGGTCCATCTCCTGCTCGGAGATCACCTTTTCCGTGTGCTGAAGGCGCATATTTTCAATCTTCGTGGTTACGAAGGAACCATACTGAAGCGCAGCCTGAAGTGCCAGACCGGGATCGTTGGTATGGACATGAACCTTGATGATTTCTTCATCATCCACGAGAACCAGGCAGTCACCCAGCGTTGCAAGGTATTCCCGCAGCTTTTCCGGATCCTTGTCATTCTCACGGGAAACAATAAACTCCGTGCAATAGCTGAAGGTAATATCTCCGGTATCGAATTCGGAGAAATCAGCCTGCTCTTTAACCGCGGCACCGGAAGTCTCTTCGCCTTCCTCGGGAGCTACGATATCTTCACCGTGCAGAGCGCTCATCATTGCCTCCAGCGCCAGCAGCCAGCCCTTGCCGCCCGCATCGACCACACCGGCCTTCTGCAGAACGGGGTTCTGATTGACTGTGTTGGCCAGTGCAAGCTTGGCTTCTTCGATGGCAGCCTCATGGACAGACTCGATGAAGTTATTCTCCTGTGCGGCCTGCGTTGCTCTTGCGGCGGCCAGTCGTGCCACGGTCAAAATGGTGCCCTCTGCGGGCTTCATAACAGCCTTATATGCGGCATCAACGCCCTCTTGAAGCGCCTCTGCCCACAGCACACCGTTGCACTCCTCATGACCCTTAAGTGCCTTTGACATACCCCGCAGCAGCAGCGACAGAATAACACCGGAGTTGCCTCTTGCACCGCGAAGCATTGCAGAGGCTGCGGTCTTAGATGCAGTTTCCAGTGAAGGATCTTCAACCTTTTTGAGATCTCTGGCGGCGGCGCTGATGGTCATAGCCATATTCGTTCCCGTATCACCGTCGGGTACGGGGAAGACGTTCAGCTCGTTGAGCTGCTGTTTGTGAATTTCAATAGAAGCGGCGGCACTGATAATCAGTCTCCGAAAATCCGCTCCGTTGATGGTCTGCCTCAAATGATACACCTCCGAAATTATCCAATCATCATGGAATCAAAGTAGACGTTTACAGCACGGACCTCCGTGCCGGTGCACTTGGTCACCACGTAGCGGACCTCGGAAATAATCGAGGCACCGACTGCGGTCAGATTGACCCCATGATCGACCATAACGTGCAGTTCAATGCTGATGGTGTTGTCTGCGTGGAATTCCACAAGCACACCCTTGCCCATGCTCTCCTTGCGCAGCAGATGGAAAAGACCATCCTGCACGGAGCGGGCCGCCATACCCTTGACACCAAAGCAATTGGAAGCAGCGGTGCCGGCAATATCCGTATAAACACCGGTACTGACAGTGATGGAACCGTTTTCATTTTTTTGCTGGATCATAGAAATTACCTCCTGGTCCATGTAGTAGGAGTGGAAAACCACTCAGATTTTTAAACGATATGTCCGAAGAATTCAGAGATTCCGGGATAGCCCGGAATCCGAATTCCGAATCTGCTTTGATCAGCTTATGCGTTTTCCGACGGATTCATACATCGGAACAAATCGAAGATACGGTGACGGTATGCGATGCAAAGGCAGTCTCTTTACGCCGCAAAACCTCGACCTCAGCCCTTTAGATCATGGAAGCTTCCCAGCAGTCGGGAGCATTCAGACCCATCATCTTCACGATGGTGGGGGCGACGTTTGCGAGGCCGTAGTGCCCGTCACGGATGACATAGGTGGTGTCCGGATCATAGATAATGAAGGGGACGGGATTCAGAGAATGCGCCGTGCGGACGGAAGTCTTTCCCTTCTTTGTCTCGGTCATCTGGTCGGCATTGCCGTGATCAGCGGTGATGCAGACGGTGTAGCCGTACTTGTCGGCAGCCTCGATGATAGCCTTGACACTCTGATCGACACACTCCATGGAGTATACAACCGCATCCAGGACACCCGTATGACCAACCATATCCCCGTTGGGGTAGTTGCAGCGGATGAACTCGAACTTCTTGGAAGCCATGGCCTCTACCATCTTCTCGGTGATCTCCTTGGACTTCATGGCAGGCGCCTGCTCGAAGGGAATCACGTCAGAGGGAATTTCCTCATACACTTCCAAACTCTCATCCACCTTGCCGGAGCGGTTTCCGTTCCAGAAATAGGTAACATGGCCGTATTTCTGGGTTTCGGAGATGGCATACTCGTGGATGCCGGCCTTGCACAGAACTTCGGTGAGGGTATTTTTGATCACAGGCGGCTGCACCAGATAGTTGACAGGAATCTTCAGATCACCGTCATACTGCAGCATACCGGCAAATTTGACACCGGTATATTCGCCGCGGTCGAACTTGTCGAACTCCTCACGATCAAATGCCAGAGAAATCTCCTGCGCGCGGTCGCCGCGGAAATTGAAGAGAATCACGCTGTCGCCGTTTGCAATCTTTGCCACGGGCTCGCCGTCTCTTGCCACGACAAACGCGGGCAGATCCTGATCGATCACGCCGCTCTCGGCGCGGTAAGTCTCAATCGCTTCCTTCGCAGAAGCGAACTGGCGGCCCTTGCCCTCGACGTGGGTTCTCCAGCCAGCCTCAACCATGGGCCAGTTTGCCTCGTAGCGGTCCATTGTAATCTGCATCCGACCGCCGCCGGAAGCAATAGCATAGTCGCAGCCGTCGGTATTGAGCTCTGCCAGAACCGTCTCAAGCTGCTCGACATACTCCAGAGCGGAGGTTGCGGGAACGTCACGGCCGTCCAGCAGAATGTGGCAGTATGCGCGCTTGACGCCGGACTCATGGGCCTTACGCAGCAGCGCAATCAGGTGGGAAATGTTGGAGTGGACATTGCCGTCGGAAAGCAGGCCCAAAAAGTGCATGGCCTTACCCTCCTGCTTGGCATTGGAAACCAGATCCAGCCAGGTGGCGCTTGCAAACATGGTGCCGTTGTCGATGGATTCCTGAACGAGCTTTGCGCCCTGAGAATAGATCTGACCGCAGCCCAGTGCGTTATGTCCAACCTCGGAGTTACCCATATCGTCATCGGAAGGCAGGCCGACAGCAGTGCCGTGTGCCTTGAGGTAGGTATGGGGGCAGGTTGCCAACAGGTGGTCAAGAGTAGGAGTTTTTGCCAGTGCGACGGCATCGCCTGCGCCGCCGTCGCCCTTGCCGACGCCGTCCATAATCACCAGAACGATAGGTTTCATAATAATTACCTCCAATTTTCAAAGTCCGTCATATGATCGGACACGAAATTTGCATTTTTTTAGTCATATTATTTTACACCATTTTCAAAACAGATACAACACCTTTTTCAAAATTTCCGTTACATACAAAAAAGCCCCGCCTCCCGGCAGGGCTTTTAGCACTATTCTGCGCCATTTATGAATAAAATATGACAGTCTTTTGGCATTTTCGCCAAAAAGGAGGCAGGCTCAGTTCATCGTACCCTGATTCCGCTCAAACAGCACCCCTATGCGCCGGCGCAGCGCCCGGGATTCCGGAAGATCCGCAGTTCCGAATTGCTCAATCCAGTCTTTCGATGCCTGCTGCGCCTGTGTCAGCGTGTCGAGATCCGACCCGAGGCTTGCCACCCGAAAAGCCGGCAGTCCGGACTGCCGAGCACCGAAGAAATCCCCCGGTCCCCGAAGCTTCAGGTCTTCCTGGGCGATTTTAAAGCCGTCCGTTGTTCTGCATAGGGCCTTAAGTCTGGAAATCGTCTGTTCATTGCGGTTGTGGGTTGTCAGAATACAGAAGCTCTTGGCGCTTCCCCGCCCTACACGCCCCCGAAGCTGATGAAGCTGACTCAGACCAAATCGATCAGCATCCTCAATGACCATCAGCGTTGCGTTTGGCACATCCACCCCCACCTCAATCACGGTAGTGGCCACCAACACATCCGCCTCGCCCTTTGCAAATGCCTTCATAACCGCATCCTTCTCCGCACCCTTCATCTGTCCGTGGAGCAATGCAATACGCAGATCCGGAAATACGGAATTCTGAAGCGTATCCGCCCATTCCGTGGCTGCTTTCAGGCTCATTCCATCCGTCTCCTCCACCGCAGGACAGACCACATAGCACTGATGGCCCTCGCTGACCTGCTTTCGGATAAACGCATTGATTCTCGCCCGATAGCTCTCCCCCACAAGGAAGGAATCAACGCTCTGTCGGCCCGGCGGAAGCTCGTCGAGGACAGACACCTCCAAATCCCCATACATGAGCAGAGCCAATGTCCGTGGAATCGGAGTTGCCGACATCACAAGCAGATGGGGGTCATGGCCCTTGGCCGAAAGCGCCGAACGCTGATGTACGCCGAAACGGTGCTGTTCATCGGTCACCACAAGTCCCAGATTGCGGAACACCGTCTGCTGCGACACCAGCGCATGGGTTCCCACCGCAAAATCCACTTCTCCATTTTCCAGTGCCTGCCGCATGAGCGTTTTATTTTTCGGTGTCATGGAACCGGTCAGAAGTCCCATCCGGACCCCCAGCGGCTCCAAAATTTTTGAAAGTGACTGATAATGCTGCTCTGCCAGAATCTCCGTCGGCGCCATCAGCGCCGCCTGCGCACCGTTTTTCACAGCGCAGTATGCGGCAGCCGCAGCTACCATGGTCTTTCCGCTGCCCACATCGCCCTGCACCAGACGATTCATGGGTTTTCCTTTGGAGAAATCCTCCAGAATCTGCCCGATCACACGATTCTGCGCCCCTGTCAGGGAGAATGGCAGCGCATCATAGAATGCTTGCAGATCCCGCTTTCCCCAGACAGGGACGCATTTATCTTCCCTTGCGGCACGGATCAGGCTGAGCCCTGCGGAAAACACAAAGAATTCTTCAAAAATCAGCCGTTTTTTCGCCTGATCTGCCTCCTGCATGGACTGCGGCTCGTGAATGGCAGAATAGGCCTGATCTGCCGGAAGGATGCCGTATCGGCTGCGGATTTCTGCCGGAATCACCTCCTCCGGCGGATCGCAGATGGCAAGTGCCTGCCGCACAGACTTGAGCATCGCGGCATTAGGAAGTCCCGCCGTCAACGGATAGATGGGCAGCACCCGACGGGTATGCACCGCCGGAGCATCCATCGCTTCAAACACGGGATTCGTCATATTATATCCGATAAAGTCTCCGCTGACCGCCCCGTAGAAGATGTATTCCTCGCCATAATGAAGCTGCTCGGATACATATTTTGAATTAAAGAAGGTCAGGTTCAGCCGCGCTGTATGGTCTGATACCTGAACCTTTGTCAGATCAAGACCCTTGCGGATATGGCTCGTCCGAGGGGCCGTCATGACCACCGCCCGAAAACAGGCCGGCTGATCCACCTTCAGCTGATCGATGGTCCGAAGCTGTGTCCGGTCCTCGTAGCCCCGGGGGAAATGGCAGATCAGATCCTCCAGAGTCAGAATATTGAGCTGTGCAAACTGTTTTGCCCGAGCAGGGCCGACACCCTTTAGTACGGTCACAGGGTCTGAAAGTTTCGCCATGACTCCACCTCCTTAGATTTTATTATAGAACACAGGTTCTCAAAAGACAATCCACCGATTGGTCATTGTCTAAAAACATGGGCAAAAAGCCCCTAAAACCGAAAAAACTCCACCCGACAAGTCGGATGGAGATATTTTCAGAGAACTTTGATTAGGCCAGCTTGTTCAGCTTCAGGGTCATGCTGCTCTTCTTACGGGCAGCGTTATTCTTGTGCAGAATACCGTGCAGTGCAGCCTGATCAACCAGCTTGACAGCCTGCTTGTAAGCAGCCTCAGCCTCGGCCTTGTTGCCAGTCTCGAGAGCGGACTCATACTTCTTCAGCATGGTCTTGAGCTCGGACTTGCTGGCCTTGTTCTTCTCATAAGCAATCTTGGAGCGGATAACATCCTTCTTGGAAGACTTAATGTTGGGCATGGAATACACCTCCTGTTCCGTATACTCGCAGGGCACAAATAGCCCTTTATGCAGAAACACATTATAGCCTACCTTTGCAGCAAAATCAATCCCTATTTTATATTTTTTTCATCTTTTTTTGAATTTAAAAGGATTGTATCTTCTGCGGCTTCATTTTTCCCGGAAACGGATTTGTTTTCCACCGCCCCGGCCAACCTTCCCCAGAGCGTGTCAAGGGGGAATTTCCACAAAATCCCCCCTCTGATGTTGACAGTCTAAAAGTCCTTGCTTTATTGCACAATTTCGATTTTGGCCCCCCTCTTTCGCCTTTTCGCAGACCCTCTGCACCAGTGAATATCCACAGACTTTCCACACCTTTTCTGTCTGTGGAAAACTCTTGTGGAAAAGTCTGTGGAGAATGTGGAAAACCACTGTTTTTCAACAGTTATTCCGGCCAGAAATTCTCCGCAGCTTTCCAACAGATCACAGAATAGAACATTGAATATTCCTGTTTGAATCTCTAAAAATCCGGGTCTTCCTATCTGGGAAAAAATGGTTTTTTTCAGATAGAAAGCCGTCAAATCATTCCATTTTTTCGGGAAACCTCTCGGTTTATCAGGGCACTCCAAGACATGGTTCGTGAAATTTTTGTGAAATATCCCCAAAGGTTTTATGTATCAAACATATGTCCGAGGGAATCCTAATTCTGTCACAACAATCGACAGGGAGGACTCAGGATATGCAGGGAAAAGTAGAAATCTGCGGGATCAACACCGCCTCGCTGCGGGTGCTGTCTCCGGAACAGATGACCCAGCTGCTTCGGCGCAGCCGTCAGGGCGATCAGGCGGCCCGGCAGGAATTGGTCGAGGGCAATCTTCGGTTGGTGCTTTCCGTCATTCAGCGCTTTGATAAACGGGGAGAAAGCCCCGACGACCTGTTTCAGGTAGGCTGCATCGGACTGCTGAAGGCCATCAGTAATTTTGATCCTGATAAATGTGTCCGATTTTCCACTTACGGCGTCCCCATGATTGCCGGAGAAATCCGACGGTATCTGCGGGACAACAGTGTCATCCGCGTATCCAGATCTCTCAGAGATGTAGCCTATCAGGTGCTGCAATGTAAAGAAACACTGATCAAAAAGCTGGGCCGGGACCCCAGCTATGCCGAGCTTTCCGATGCGCTGCACATTCCAGAATCCGAAATTTCCAATGCGCTGGATGCCATCTGCTCTCCCGTCAGCCTCTATGATCCCATTTACTGTGACGGAGGAGATCCTCTGACCATTATGGATCAGGTCCGGGACCCCAAAAGCACCGAGGGCAACTGGATGGAGCATATTACACTGCGGGAAGGCTTCGGCCATCTTCCATCCAGAGAAAAAGAAATTCTTACGATGCGCTTTTATGACGGATGCACCCAGACGGATGTTGCAAAATCCATGCACATCTCTCAGGCACAGGTTTCTCGGCTTGAAAAAGGTGCAATTTCCGCACTGCGCCGCTATGTCTGCGTCCGGGAATGCTGAGGTATAACCCCTCCGTCTCCTTCATATAATCGAACAAACCACAGCTTGGAGGGGATCAAATGGGTTGTATGGGAATCCGTGTCACGGAGCTTCACTGCAAGGAAGTCATATGTGTCTGCGACGGAAGCAGGCTCGGATATGTGTCGGATGTGGAGGTCACCTTTCCGCAGGGGCAGATCTGTGCCATCGTTGTACCGGGAAAATGCCGTTTTTTCGGTCTGTTCGGCAGTCAGGAGGAATATGTCATTTCCTGGAAAAATGTCTGCCGGGTAGGGGATGACATTATCCTAGTGGACTGCCGCCCCTGCGACTGCCGCTGTCCAAGGCAGAAACAGCCTTGGTTTTCCTGACCAAACGCTGCCGCCTCTGCGGCAGCATTTTTTGTCGAGATTTTTTTGATTAAATATGAATTTTTTTGGAAATAGTACTTGAAAAATCAAATGTCTTTTACTATAATATTTCGGCATGGGTCTTTCCCATGACATTTCAAATGCCACACACCCGGGGATCGCCTGCCCAAGTGTCCGGAGTTATCCGGACGGGGATGCGAGATGATCGGGGTGGAGGAGAAAACAAAATCAAAGGAGAACTTTAAAATGGCTGTCGTATCTATGAAGCAACTGCTGGAAGCCGGCGTGCATTTCGGTCATCAGACCCGCCGCTGGAACCCCAAAATGGCCCCCTACATCTACACCGAGCGCAACGGTATCTACATCATCGACCTGCAGAAGACCGTTAAGAAGCTGGAAGAGGCTTACTCTTTCGTCCGTGAGACTTCCGCTAACGGCGGTTCCGTGCTGTTCGTCGGCACCAAGAAGCAGGCTCAGGAAGCAATCAAGGAAGAGGCTGCCCGCTGCGGCGGTTACTACGTCAACGCCCGCTGGCTCGGCGGTATGCTGACCAACTTCCGCACCATGCGCACCCGTATCGACCGTCTGGCTCAGCTGAGAAAGATGGAAGAGGACGGCACCTTCGCAATGCTGCCCAAGAAGGAAGTTCTGCAGCATCAGGCTGAAATCGCTAAGCTGGAGAAGTACCTCGGCGGCGTTAAGGACATGAAGAAGCTGCCCGGCGCCCTGTTCATCGTTGACCCCCGCAAGGAGCGCAACGCAATCGCTGAGGCCCGCAAGCTGAACATTCCTATCGTGGCTATCGTTGATACCAACTGCGATCCCGACGAGATCGACTACGTCATCCCCGGCAACGACGACGCAATCCGCGCCATCCGTCTGATTGCTGCTACCATGGCAAACGCTGCCATCGAAGGCCGTCAGGGCGAGGACACCGTTGAGGCTGAGGCTCCCGTCGAGGAATAATTTTCGAAACGCGAAATGCCCACAGTCCCCTGTGGGCATTTTCCAAAAACAATGATATTTAGGAGGAACCCAAAATGGCATTTACTGCTCTTGATGTTAAGAAACTGCGTGAAATGACCAATGTCGGCATGATGGACTGCAAGAAGGCACTGTCCGCTACCGATGGCGATATGGACGCTGCCATCGACTGGCTGCGTGAGAAGGGCCTGGCTAAGGCTGCAAAGAAGGCTGACCGCGTTGCCGCTGAGGGCGTTGCTTACGCCGGCGTATTCGACGGTATCGGCGTTGTGATCGAGGTCAACTCCGAGACCGACTTCGCTGCTAAGACCGATGCTTTCCAGGATCTCGTTAAGAATCTGGCTAAGACCGTCGCAATCGAGAACCCCGCTGATGTCGAGGCTCTGAAGGCTTGCAAGTTTGCCGGCTCCGACCTGACTGTTGCAGAGATCATGCAGGAGAAGGTCATGTCCATCGGTGAAAACATGCAGATCCGCCGTTTCGCCCGCTTCGCTGACAACACCTCTGTCGCTTATGTTCACGCCGGCGGCTCCCACGGTGTTCTGGTCAACCTGGCTGTCGAAGGCGGCATCGACGCTACCGAAATCGGTAAGAACGTCGCAATGCAGATCGCTGCTATGGGCGCAAAGTACTGGGACAAGTCCCTCGTTCCTCAGGCTGACATCAACCACGAGCTGGCTGTTCAGGTCGCTCTGATGGACAACGATCCCAAGATGGCTTCCAAGCCCGCTCA
>JARIAT010000072.1 GCA_029257715.1 Faecousia sp.
CTGCCTGCTCACTGCTGAAAGCAATGTCGGTTGCTTCCCGGCTGTAAAAGCCCTTAGTATCGTAATTTACACGCCTGATCACAGAATCCCGAAGCACTGCATCCAGATGCTCAAGACTGGGAACAAACGTCTGGGCATACAAATTCAGCCAATCTGAAAAATGGACTGTCTTTAGAATAAAAGAACATCTCTCCCGGGGGGAAAGAAGTCTCGCAAGACTTACCGCATCGCCGGAGGCAGATTCATCTGTTTCGTCTCGGACCAACGTTTCATAGGATACATCCATTACCACTACTTTAACCGGATTTCGCTGAATTTCTTTTTTTAAGAAGAAATCTCTTGCACCCAATGTCATAAGCGTACCGGACAGATTATAGCTTGTTGCCTCTAATTCTGTGTCGATGATCCGAGGATCAAATGCACAAAGGCCATTGGAGGCTCCGATTGTGATAAAATCCAAGGTCCCCGCCAAGGACTCCCGAAGCTTATGATCCTGATAGTAGAACATTTCAGAGTTCAGATACGGAACAATTGCGGCGGTAGATATGACCAGAAACATCAGCAAAATGCAGATGAGGGAGCACAGAACTTTTTTAAAATTGCGCATACATAAAACCTCCTGCTCCCCAGGTGGACCGCACCCCGTAAGACGAAATCATAATCACTACGACGGTCAGAACGAGCCATCTTACAGCTGTTGGCAGCCTGTTGAAATAAGCTCGAATTGGCTGTTTGCGCTGCATCAGAGAAAACACAAACATGGTAACAACACCTGCAACAACAAGCAAAACATTAAGCCTGTCGATAATCCATGAGCAGCTCACATATGGCAGTAGCTCTTCCATAGATTGGGGAATCTGATGATTGGTGAAAATCTGCTTCCACAGGCCAAGCCCGTCGGATAGTGTACCAACCTCCGGAAGAACCTTGATGAATGTCACCAGAATAAAAGTCCGGATCGTCTGAAATGCTCTCCATGCCCAGATATCAGAACGCAAATGCAGCCGTGTACGCCATTTTTCATAAACCGGCTCCATCCACATGCCAAAGATAATAAACAGGCCGTTCACAAGACCCCAGCTGATATAGGCCCAGCTGGCTCCGTGCCACATACCGGTGGCAGTCCACACAATCAGCAGTGCAATGGTCGCCGGAAAGGTGTTGGCAAAATGCTTGCCGAATCTGGCTCTTGTGGTCTTCGCCAATTTCCTGTTCCATGTGGACATCCCGATTGGAAAATAGATGTAGTTTTTGAACCACGCGCCAAGACTCATATGCCATCTGCGCCAGTATTCCGCCACAGATTTAGAGAAATATGGGCGGTCGAAGTTTTCGGTCAGACGAATACCCAGTGTCTCACAGAACCCACACATGATATCCATATAGCCAGAAAAATCGGCATAGATCTGCACACTGTACAGGAACGCTCCGATCAAAACACTGATTCCAGTGTATTGCGCATAGTTCTCAAAAACCAAGCCGACATATTTTGCAAGCTGGTTTGCAATCACCATTTTTTTGAAAAAGCCCCAGATCATGCGCTGGAAACCCCAAGAATAGTTCTTGTAAGAAAATTTGTGCTCGGTAAACAGCTCCTCGGAAAGCTGATGGTACTCACTGATTGGGCCCTGTGTGATTTGTGGGAAGAAAGAGACGAACAGCAGAAGCTTCAGGTAATTTTTCTCTGCCGTAGTTTTCTCCCAGTACACATTCAAAAGATAACCCACAGACTGGAACGTGTAGAAAGAGATCCCAAGAGGAATCATAAAATGGAACGTATCCTGAATCTCGTTGGCTCCGGCCAGATGCAGCAACGCATTGATCTGCTGCAGTACAAAATGAAAATACTTGAAAAAGCACAGCAGTCCAATGTTAATCAGCAGTGCCGACAGCATCCAGATTTTACGTCTTTTTTTGATACGGTTTTTGTATGCAGTCTTCTCATCTTTCGTGAGCACTGCCTTATTTTCTTTGATGTATCGTTTTTGTTCATCCGCCAATTTCTGCATCGCAACAGCTGCAATATAGATGGTAGTTGCCGTAATTACCACATACCCGGCACTCTGAATGCCGCCTGAAAGATAAAACACAACGCTGGCAATCAGCAGAAGCACCCACTGGAAGCGGCTGGGGATCAGGTAATACAGAACAAAGACGGCGAAGATGAAACACAAAAACAGAAAGGAAGTGATCGACATATTCTCTGTTTCCTACCTCTAAGATCGATTATTCTTCTTCCTGAATTGCCTGAATCATGGCCCAAATCCGCTGTGCGCTGTTGAAATTCTCATTGCGCATCCACTTTGGTCCGATCTCAATATCGAAAGTGTCACAGATCTCAGTGATCATCGTCAGGATCTCCAGAGAGTCGTAGACATGACCGTCGATCAGATTGTCTTCGGTTTCATAATCCACATCGGGATTGATTTCATTCATGATTTCCAGTAATTCTTCCATAATAACACCTCATTTTTTTATTACAGCAGTGCTTTTAATGCCTGTCTGTCTATTTTACCATTCGGGCTGATGGGTAAATGCTCCATAATATGAACCTTGCCCGGCAGCATATAGCTTGAAAGCTGTTCTCTCAGAATGCTGCGAATCTCCTGTCCCGTCTTCTCTGCGCCATCCGCCAGCTCACAGAACAAGATAATCTTTCGCTTTGGGGCATTATAGAGGCAGCAGCAGCGATTGATCTCGGGCAGAGCGCCTGCCACAGACTCAATTTCCCCCAATTCAATCCGGTGACCCATGTGCTTAATCTGGAAGTCCGTACGAGCCGCAAAGATCAGATTGCCGTCGGAATCGTAACTGGCAAGATCGCCGGTTTTGAAGCAGCGGACCAGGCCTTCCCCGAAGTCTTTCATCAGGAAGGATCTTTCCGTTTTTTCAGGATCATTAAAGTATTCGGTTGCCAACGCATCGCTGACAAGATACATCTCCCCTACCCGATTCGGCTCCCGAATGATTTCGTCTTTGTCCAGCAGATAGATCTTGCAATTATCCAGAGGCTTTCCCATCGGAAGAACCTGATCGTTTTGGAACACTCTCTGAACCTCATAGTAGCAGCAAATGCCGGCAATCTCAGAGGAACCATAGAGATTCACATACTGAATATCGGGAAGATTTTTTCTCCAAGTGTTTAAATGCTTCATCGGCATAACTTCTCCCACAAAGAAAACCTTCTTGACCGTTTCAGGCTTCACAAGAGAGAAGGGGCTCAACTGTGCTACCAACGAAAGTGCCGTAGGGACCCAAGACACGAAGGTAACCTTCTTCGTGTTAAGATAGTCCATAAGTTCCGGCGGCAGAGAAAACAGCGAAGTGGGAAGAATCTCCATGGAACACCCCAGCTTCAGCATCAGATAGATGTCCTTCGCTGATGCGTCAAAAAAGAACGGCGTCTGATTGCCGATAATCTCATTTTCAGAGAAGTCGAAGGTTGCAGTATAAGCTTCAATATAGCTGATTACTGCGCCATGGCTCTTAAGAACACCCTTTGGCTTTCCGGTGGAGCCGGAAGTATATACCATATAAACAGGGTCTCTCCCGCCAACAGAGGGAATTTCCACTCCTGAATCGTCCGCCTGCTCGCAATTACTCAGTGCCATCCGTTCACCGGAGAAGCAAACCTCATCCAGTACAGATATTTCCTTGTCCTTTTCCAGAATTATCGGGAATTGTGAATCCTCGATCATAGCTTCCAATTTTGCTTTCGCCAATTCGGGATCGATAGGAACGTAAAAATTCCCGCTGTAAAGCACACCGAAAAAGAATGCCAGTGTGGTAATGCTGCGATCAGCAATCACACCAATCGGCTGATTTACAACTCCCTGCTGCCTAATCCGGGCACCGATTTTTCTGGAAAGATCCCTCAATTCCCGATAGCTGTAGCGCTCGTCGCCATAGGCAACCGCCAGCTTTTCAGGATGATTTGCAGAGGCCTGTTCCAGATATTCAAGAACATTTTTCATGAATTCTATCTCCCCATATATAAGAGCAGACTATGCCAAAAAGTCTACCCTTTTTAGAATCAGTCTCAATTATTGAGTATATCTCTAAAAATAGTTTATGTCAACGACACTTTGTACAAAAATGTTCTGCAAAAATATAATTCCGATCTTTTCAAAGGATAAAATCTCTGCAATTGCCCATTTGACCCTGATTCCGATTTCAGAGAATAAAATACTTGCGCTGAAGCAAGCAGTAAAGGATTCTTCCAACGAATCCACCAAAATTAAAAAAGGACGGCTGTACCGCAGCACAGCCGTCCTCTCACAAGATCCTGTTTTGATGATATCAGGTTCAGAATATCTTTCTCAATATTCCTCTTCTCTCACGCAATTTTTGGGTATTACGTCTTTTTAACGAACTTTTCTTTGCATCTGGGGCACGTAATGGAGATTTTTCCTTTCCCTCTCGGAACACGCACCGTCTGATGACATCTGGGACAGGCAAAATAACGATTGTTACGATCTTTCACCCGATCAAGCATCAGAAGGTATCTTCGATTCTCCTGATACCGCTTATAATGATCCTTGGAAAAACATCTGAACAGCGCCCAGACCAGCAGCACATATGATCCGATGGTCAACACAAGATTGAACCACCAAACATGTACAAACAGTCCGATGATACATAAAATCAGTCCAATTGTAAGGATCAGCATATTCAGACGGTCATGGCCATATCTACCGGCAAAAAACCGTCGAAATGCCCCGGCAACGCTGGCAAAGCACTGACGGAGCTTATAAGAAAAATTAGTCATAGGAATCACCTTGCAGCAAATGAATTTATATCTTTATTATATAGGGAGATTGGATGGCATTTCAACCTATTCTCCGGAATGTTTACGGATTGTTTGCATTCAAATTTTCCAAAAACTGAACGCTCGAATCAAACAATTCCCATCCCCTTAAGATTTCTTAAGATATTATAATTGCTTTGCGAATACTTGTAAAGTCCATTCACAAAAAGTTTAAGATTCACAAAAAAGGCGCCTATACAGGCGCCTTTCCAACCATTTCAGTATCGATATGTATTCAGTATTCCCGTAAAACAGCCTTTACGAGTCCAATCAGTTCGCATTCGCTTCCGTCAATGGGATCGTAGGCAGGATTTTCCGGCATCAGCCAGATCTGTCCATTGCGGCGTCTAAGGCGCTTCACTGTTGCTTCATCTCCAATTCGTGCCACAACGATCTGACCATCCTCTGCAGTTTGCTGCGGCCTGACAACCACCTTGTCATCAGGCAGAATTCCAGCCCCGATCATACTGTCTCCTCGAACTCTTAGTGCAAAGCAGGTGGGATCTCCGTCCCAGCACATGGTTCCCTCCTGATTTTCCACCGCAAGGATTGGAACACCTGCCGTCACAACTCCCACCACCGGAATCTGGCCGGCTCTTGCTCCAGTCGCAATCGCACGCTTGCGTCCTTTGGAATCTCCGCCTTGAAGCAGTCCTTTTTCCTGAAGCGCTCGCAGATGGTAGCTGACAGAAGCCGTAGAGCGAAGTCCGACTGCCGCACCGATCTCTCGAACAGAGGGCGCATAGCCGTTTTCCTGAATAAAGCGGCCGACAAACGCCAGGATCTGTTCAGATTTATCCGAAGTTCTGGGCATTACAATCCCTCCTGTTTTCTGTCGTTTATATGGGATAGTATAGCATATTTCTTTTTAAAAATCAAACATTTGTTTTTAGAATTTGAAAAGATGTAATTCCCGGATCGTATCGCAGTAAGAAGGCTTGACCGCATATTTTCCTTGTGCTATGATAATGCTAGTTTCAAATCAAACAATAATCTGCCCTTTCAAATCTGGGCATAAAAACGGGGTATTACTGCCATGAACGAAACACTCACATGTTCGAACGTCAAGAAAGCGCTGACCTATCTTGTCATTGCAGGACTTGCGTTTCTCAGTGCGCTCAATTACCAGCTTTTCGTCTTTCCGAATGATTTTGCACCTGCCGGACTAAATGGTCTTTGCACCATGATTCAGTATGTGCTGGGCATTAAGGTCAGTTTTATGAATCTGGCTATCAATGTTCCTCTCGCAATCCTAATCTATTTCCGAGTCAGTAAAGTAATCGCTACTCGCTCTATGGTTTTTGTTCTGACATTTTCGGGATCTCTGATCCTTCTCGATTCCATTGACATTTCCGTGCTTGCGTATGCGACAGAAAACGGTACCAGCACCATACTCGGACCCTTGGTGGCCGGTATCATCAACGGCGCCATTTATGCGCTTTTGGTCCATTCCTGTGCATATACAGGCGGTACGGATTTTGTCGCAAGCCTCGTCCGCAAGCATCGTCCGGAGCTTAATTTCTTCTGGGTCGTATTTGCAATGAATGCGCTTGTTGCAATCATGAGCTTTTTCGTTTACTCCTACCAGATTGAGCCTGTTCTGCTGTGCATCATGTATTCCTTTATGTCCAGCACCGTTTCTGACCGGGTTCTGAAGTCCGGCCGAAGCGCCATCCGCTTTGAGATTATTACAGACTATCCCGAAGAACTTTCCAACGCAATTATCTCCAAGCTCCATCACAGTGCGACTGTCGTTCCTGCCAAAGGAATGTATACGGGACACGAGACCAACATTCTGGTATGTATCATCAATAAGGCACAGGTTTCCGTTCTTGCCTCCATTATCCATCAATTTCCAAAC
>JARIAT010000066.1 GCA_029257715.1 Faecousia sp.
GGTGCAGGCGGTCAGCATATCAACAAGACGTCCTCTGCGGTTCGCCTGATCCACAAGGCTACCGGTATCACTGTTGCCTGCCAGACCGAGCGAAGCCAGTTCCAGACCAAGGAAAACTGTCTGCGTATGCTGCGTTCCAAGCTGGTTGAGATCAAGGAGCGGGAGCATCTGGATAAGATCTCTGATATCAAGGGTGTTCAGCAGAAGATTGAGTGGGGCAGTCAGATCCGCAACTACGTCTTTATGCCCTATACGCTGGTCAAAGATACCCGTACCGGCTGCGAGACTTCAAATATCAATGCAGTCATCGACGGCGCATTGGATCCTTTCATTGAGGCCTATCTCAATTGTCTGGCCTCCGGAAACTGGGTGCAGAAATAACGGAAAAGGACCTTCCAATTTTGGAAGGTCCTTTTTGGTAGAATTAAATGCAAAACAAAAAGGCTGTCGGAAATCCGACAGCCTAAATTGTTGTAAACCTGAATTACAGGGCAGCCTTTGCCTTCTCAACGAGGGAAGCGAAAGCAGCGGGATCCTGAATAGCCATCTCGGACAGGCTCTTGCGGTTCATCTCGATGCCAGCCTTCTTCACGCCGTTCATGAACTTGGAGTAGTTCAGACCGTAGGGAGCGACAGCTGCGCTGATACGGACGATCCACATTCTGCGGTAGTCACGCTTCTTAGCCTTACGACCAACGAAAGCGTAGTTGCCGGACTTCATGACAGCCTGCTTAGCCATCTTAAAGTGACGGGACTTGGAACCCCAGTAGCCCTTAGCCAGCTTCAGGGTAGCATTTCTTCTCTTGCGCGTCATCATTGCGCCTTTAACTCTTGCCATTTGTTATATCCTCCTCTTCCTCTTATTTGTAAGGGATCATCTTCTTGATGGTCTCGATGTTGGTGACATCAGCGTAAGCGGTAGTACGCAGACGACGGGTACGCTTGGTGTCCTTCTTGGTGAGGATATGGCTCTTGAAAGCGCGGGCTCTCTTAACCTGGCCGGACTTGGTCAGATTGAATCTCTTCTTTGCACCGCTATGGGTTTTCAGCTTGGGCATAGTAGGTTCTCCTTCCGATTCTTTCGATATATCAAGCTATATTACTTGGAATTCTTGGGGGACAAAAACATTGCCATGAAGCGGCCATCCAGCTTAGGATTCTTTTCCATGCTCGCCACTTCGGAGCACTGCTCGGCAAACTGCAGGAGCAGCTTCTCACCGATATTGGTATGAGCCATTTCACGACCGCGGAAGCGGACGCTGACCTTGACACGGTTGCCGTCGGCCAGGAATTTCTGAGCGGCCTTGATCTTGGTGTTAAGATCGTTGGTATCAATGCTGGGACTCATGCGAATCTCTTTGATTTCCACCACACGCTGATTCTTACGGGCTTCCTTTTCGCGCTTCTTCTGATCGAAGCAGAACTTGGAATAGTCCATAATCTTACATACGGGGGGGACGGCATTGGGAGAGATCTTGACCAGATCCAGACCCTGCTCTTCAGCAAGCTGGTTGGCCTGTGCGCCGGACATGATGCCTAACTGAGCACCGTCTTCACCGATGATACGGAGTTCCTTGTCGCGAATCTCTTCATTGAGCTGATGGTCTAACTTGGCTATGGTAAGCACCTCCATTAATTCAATAAAAAAAGCGGATGCCAAAGCATCCGCACAGTTCCCGTAGAATCCGCTCCCAAGGGAGGGAAATGGAATGTTTACCTCTTTGCACAATATCGCTTGAGGTGAGGCGGATGTTCAGCCTTCTTTGTTACCTGTGCATTCTAACACAGAATAAATCCTTTGTCAATAGGGGAAAATGATTTTCATGTAAATTTTATCTATGGAATAATATATTCCAGGATGGGGAGAATCATGCACAGAGAAATTATCCTGCGAGAACATCTGCTTTGATGACCCCCGGGGTCTCACCAAGGTGGAGAAGAAATTCGTCTAGAGAGAGCGTCATCTCTGCAGTTTCAGAGGTAATGGTAACCAATGCGCAGCCATTGGTAGGAATGGTCTGATTGATGGTCAGGATATTAGCATGGTACTGCGCAAAGCACCCAAGGATGGAAGACAGGACTCCTGGCTCATCGTGGAGTGTCATATGAAAGGTGATAATCCGTCCTCGCATCATATTGTGAAAGGGCATGATGGATTCCCGATATTTATAAAAGGCGCTGCGGCTGATACCCGTGCGGCGAGTTGCTTCATTGACGGTCGAGACTTCTCCGGTTTCGATCAGCTGTTTTGCTTCCGCGACTTTTAAAAAGACCTCAGGTAGAGCGGCTGCTTCGATGATATAATACTTAGGTTTGCTGGGCATAATGGATGACCTCCTGTTGTTTCAGCAGCCTGATTTTTGAGGATATTGGCTGGTTATCTCGGCATATTGTATCATAATTTCGGGAAAATGCAAGCATTTTGGAGAAAGGAGCTGGTTGGAATGAAAAACAGAGAGGGGAAAATGCTGTTTGTGCTTTTGGCAATCTTTGCTGCGGCATGGATTGTTTTTCATTTTTTGATGCCTCTGTTTCTTCCGTTTCTTCTGGGATGGATTTTGGCATCACTGGCACAGCCTCAGATTCGATTTTTGCAAGCCAGACTGCATTGCCCCAGAAATTTGGCATCGGCTGTGACAATAAGCTGCGGTCTTGTGCTTTTGGCGATGGTTGTGATGCTAATAGCAGGATTTGGGTATCGGGAGGCTTCTGTGTTGGTTCACAGGCTTCCGCAGGTGGCAGAGCAGTTCTCGGAAAAGGCAGAGCAATTGCAGTCGTGGGCAATGAATTTGGCGAGACAGGCACCTGTTGGACTTTCTAAACCATTGCAGCACCTGCTTCTGGAGATTTTCACGAGTGGGAATATACTGCTTCAAAAAGTGACCGGGATGATCCTGTCCTTGGCTGGAAGAGCGGTAGGGGGCATATCCGGAGGCGCGTTTTTGTTGGGGACAGCGGTGATTTCCAGCTTTATGATTTCTGCGCAATATCCGCAGCTGCATCGTCGGATTGCCGCCGCCGGTATCTGGAGAGATCAATTGGAGCCGCTGTGGAGAAGAATTTGCGCAGCTTTGGGGAACTGGCTGCGGGCACAGATAAAGCTCAGCGGGGTCACATTTGGAATCATTCTTGGGGGATTTTTAATTCTGCGAGTGGATCAGCCGATTTTATGGGCGGCAGTTACGGCCATTGTGGACGCTGTTCCGATGCTGGGGACGGGAACAGTTCTGATTCCGATGGCAGTAATTTCTTTGATTTGGGGGGACAAGATTCGGGGAATAGGTTTAGCGGCTTTGTATATGACTGCTCTTGCGACAAGATCTACTTTAGAGCCGAGGATGGTAGGTCGTCAGCTGGGGTTAAATCCGCTGATAACACTTTTAGCGCTTTACGTAGGATTTCGGATTTGGGGGATTGGAGGAATGATTTTGGCACCGATTTTGGCAGTACTTGCATTCCAACTGACAGCTGCGGGGGAATCAAAGGAATAGACTTGCGAAAGAATCGAAATGTCGATATAATAAAAAAGAAAAACAAAGTTGGAGGCGCCTTCATGGAATTGACGCACAGGGTTATGGGAGAAGGGAAGCTATCCCATATTTTAAAAACAGAAATGTCAGTTTCATCTGGGCTGATGAATCGACTGAAATGGTGCGAGCGGATTCTCGTCAATGGAGCATCTCAGAGAACAAATTTTTGGGTGCATCAGGGCGATGTGGTGACGCTGCTGTTGGATGAACCGGAGCCTCAATATCCGGGGGAGGAAATGGATCTTTCGATCCTTTATGAGGATGAACATCTCATTGCAGTAGATAAGCCGGCAGGAATGCTGATTCATCCTTCGAGAAATCGGGATACCGGAACACTGGCCAATGGGGTGATCTGGTATTTTCAGAAAAACGGACTGAAATGTGCCTTTCACCCTGTTACACGGTTGGATCGAGATACATTTGGTGTGGTGCTGATTGCAAAAAATTCCCATATTCATGGGCTTATGAACGAATATCATGCCACCGGCCGGCTGAAAAAAACATATGAGGCACTGGTCTATGGAGTTCCGAATCCTCCGGAGGGAACTGTGAACGCTCCGATCGCCCGACTGCCGCTTCCCAGTCTGCTGCGTAAAATTGATTCGGAAGGGAAACCATCGAAGACGGAATACCGTGTCAGACGATCGTGGCATGATTACTCGCTGGTGGAATTGTATCCGATTACCGGGAGAACCCATCAGCTTCGGCTGCACTGCGCCTACATTGGATGTCCGATCCTAGGAGATCCGCAGTATGGAGCGGAAGAATCCCAGCGGTATTCCGAAGCGCTCCATCTGGAGTATCAGCGGTTATGTGCTAAGAGTTTGGAATTCGATCATCCGATTACAGGGGAACACCTCCGCATTGTTTCACGGATGCGGGCAGAGTTAGACTAAAATGCAAAAAGACCTGACGCAATCGCGTCAGGTCTTATCTGTTTGACAGGGTGTCAATTACACAGTGGGCTGATTTGCAGCCTCAATGATCTTAACAAACTTCTCGGGAACCAGAGAAGCTCCGCCGATCAGACCGCCATCGATGTCGGGCTGGCTCAGCAGCTCGTAGGCGTTCTTCTCGTTCATGGAGCCGCCGTAGAGGATGGAAATTGCGCGGGCATTTTTGGAAGAATGCAGCTTGCGAACAACCGTACGGATATGCTCACAGACTTCCTCAGCCTGCTCGGGGGTAGCGGTTCTGCCGGTACCAATTGCCCAGATGGGCTCGTAAGCAATGATAACCTTACGGATCTTGTCCTCAGAAACACCGGCCAGACCAAGCTTGATCTGCATTGCGATCCATTCATTGGTAACGCCGGACTCACGCTGCTCCAGAGTCTCGCCGCAGCACATGATGGGGATCAGACCTGCTTCCAGAGCAGCCAGAACCTTTGCGTTGACATCAGCATCGGTCTCGCCCATAGCACGGCGCTCGGAGTGGCCGATGATGACATACTTACAACCTGCATCAACCAGCATGTTGGTTGCAATTTCGCCGGTGTATGCGCCGCTTGCGTTGGCATTGCAGTTCTCAGCGCCGATACCCACGCGAGTCTCACGCATGGCGCGGACAGCAGCGGGGATGCAGACAGCGGGGACACACAGAGCAACATCACACCAACGGCCCTTGGGCATCAGACCCTTGAATGCGGTCATGAATTCCTTGGTTTCGCTGGGGGTCTTATTCATTTTCCAGTTACCGGCGATGACGGTCTTACGGTACTTTCTATTCATTGTGGTTTCTCCTTACTATGTTGACATCTATCAATGATGTTTCATGACAAACTGATGCCATGCCGGGATTTGACCACCGGCATGGCAATAATTGCAGAGGTGGTGATATTACTTGTCCTGCAGGCAGGCGATGCCGGGCAGCTCCAAACCTTCCAGGAACTCCAGAGAAGCGCCGCCGCCGGTAGAGATATGAGTGATCTTATCAGCAAAGCCCAGCTGCTCGCAGGCTGCGGCGGAGTCGCCACCGCCGACAATGGTAATGGCCTCGGAATCGGCCAGAGCCTGAGCAACGGCGATGGTACCCTTTGCCAGAGTGGGATTCTCGAAAACACCCATGGGGCCGTTCCAGACAACAGTCTTAGCGGACTTAGCAGCCTCAGCAAACAGCTCACGGGTCTTTTCACCGATGTCCAGACCCATCTTATCAGCGGGGATCGCATCGGAAGCAACGGTTTCGACAGCAATCTCTCCGTCGATGGGATCGGGGAAGGATGCGGCCACAACGGTATCGATGGGCAGCAGCAGTTTGACGCCCTTTGCCTCAGCCTTTGCCATCATCTCTTTGCAGTAGTCGATCTTCTCGGAATCCAGCAGGGAGGTACCGACGGAGTAACCCTTGGCAGCCAAGAAGGTGTAAGCCATGCCGCCGCCAATGATGAGGGTATCGACCTTCTCAAGGAGGTTATTGATAACATTGAGCTTATCGGAAACCTTAGCGCCGCCCAGAATTGCAACAAAGGGACGCTCGGGATTCGACAGAGCCTTGCCCATGATGCTGACTTCCTTCTCAATCAGGAAGCCGCAGACAGCGGGCAGGTAGTCAGCAACACCGGCGGTAGAAGAGTGTGCGCGGTGTGCAGTGCCAAAGGCATCGTTTACGAAGATATCAGCCAGATCAGCCAGAGCCTTGCTCAGCTCGGGATCATTCTTGGTTTCGCCCTTGATGTAACGGGTATTCTCCAGCATCATGACATCGCCGTTATTCAGAGCGGCGGCCTTTGCCTGAGAGTCTTCACCGGCTACGTCCTTGGCCATGATGACGGGCTTGCCCAGAAGCTCGCTGAGGCGATCGGCAACAATCTTCAGGCTCAGCTCGGGCTTCCATTCGCCCTTGGGCTTACCCATATGGGAGCAGAGAATGACCTTAGCGTCATGCTCGATGAGATACTTGATGGTGGGCAGAGCAGCAACAATACGCTTGTCGCTGGTGATGACACCGTTCTTGGTGGGCACGTTGAAGTCGCAGCGGCACAGAACCCGCTTGCCTGCTACATCGATGTCCAGAATAGACTTCTTATTGTAGTTCATGATGATTCCTCCAAATTACCGGGGTTCCCCCCGCATTTTGCCAAAATCCTGCAAACCGGGAAAATCCAACTGCCGCAGGGCTTCGTACACGGTGATTGCAACAGAGTTGCCCAGATTGAGACTCCTTGCTTCCGTGCGCATGGGAAGGCGGATGCACGAAGATTCGTGTTCAGAGAGGAAACTCTCGGGAAGACCCTTTGTCTCCTTACCAAAGAAAAGGTAGCAGCCATCCTCAAATTTCGCCTCGGTATAGCTCCGGGGTGCTTTTGTGGACAGACACCACATCTGACGGACATCGTTTCGTGCAAAGAAGTCCTCCAGATTTTCGTAGTCGATGACATCGACCAGATGCCAGTAGTCAAGACCAGCTCTGCGGACCGCCTTCTCGGAAATGTCAAAGCCCAGTGGGCGGATCAGATGAAGCCGCGCGCCGGTTGCCGCACAGGTCCTTGCAATATTTCCACAGTTCTGCGGAATTTCAGGCTCAACCAATACAACATTCAGCACTCACATTCACCTCAAATGCCCAAATACGGCACATTCTTTCCAAATTTGCTTGCTTCTTTATTGTATGCGAAAGTCTCCCTAAAATCAATCTGAAAATACGGATTTTTATGAATATTTCATAGTCTTCACATAAAAATACTCACGGGAGACTGAAATTTGTGAAATATGTAGATATCGAGTTGAAGGGGAAAGGATGATAACCAAAAAATTGCCGCAAAATCTGGTGAAAACTACCGAAAATGCACTTCTCTACGAAATAAAGTGGGATGAAAAATGCCGCCCAAACGGACGGCATTCATCGGTATTTCTATTTGACAGAGACCTCATCGACAGCAATATGAGGCTCTCCGTTATACTCAGAGACATCTTTTGTATAGTGATAGGAAAAAGTAATTTCGTCTCCGACAGATATGGGGTTATCATTACCAACCTTGACATAGGTGACATAGACATTGTCTTCCTCGTCAAAATGACTATCTTCCGATGTGAGCTGAAGCAGGCAGGTGTTTTCATTGACATATTCGACAGTACCGCTTAAGGTGGAACGCTCAATGTCAATCGATGGGAGTGTGGGATCCTGCTGAATTCCACAGCCGGAAAATAGGAATCCACAGAGCATCACAGCGAAGAGTATCAGGTTAAATGCTTTTCTGGGCATGAAAATTCACCTCAACTTTTTCTTTTTTATATGATAGACGCAAAGAACAGAAATTGCAAGAAAAAACTTCTGTACACTGTGCAGAAATTACGGCATAATACTATGCAATGCAGAAAAGCTGTGATACAATAATCAAAATATACCCATAAACTATGGAGGAAATACAATGAAAGAAATCTTTTTGATGAAACTGGGCGAGGTTGTGCTCAAAGGAGCGAATAAGCGTCAGTTTGAATCCAAACTCCGGGCCAATGTCCGCCGCCGCATGAAGCCGTACGGTGAATTTGATGTCTATCTCATGCAGTCCACAGTCTACGTCGAGCCGATGAATGATGAGGCAGACGTGGAAGGTGCGTGGGAAGCTTGTAAGAGTATTTTCGGCATTGTCAGCATCTGCCGCTGCCGTCCCTGCGAGAAAAATCTGGATTCCATTTTTGAGGCGGTTGAGGAGTATCTCGGTGCGGATCTGGACTGCGCAAAGAGCTTTAAGGTAGAGTCTAAGAGATCGGATAAGCAGTTTCCGCTGACCTCAATCGGCATTTCCCAGGAAATCGGTGGTCGTCTGGCGGAAGCGCATCCCGGATGCAGCGTGGACGTTCATCATCCTGAGTACACGGTTTATGTGGAGATTCGTGATCTTGCGGCCTATGTTCATGGTCCTGCGGAACCCGGCGCGGGTGGTCTGCCCACGGGGGTAGGCGGAAGAGCGATGTGTCTTCTGTCCGGCGGCATTGATTCTCCCGTTGCGGCGTATATGATTGCAAAGCGCGGCGTGGAAATTGAGTGCGTGAATTTCTTCTCCTATCCGTATACCTCTCAGCTGGCGAAGGACAAGGTTTTGGAGCTTGCTCGACTTGTGACCCGGTATTCCGGCCGTATGACCGTTAATATTGTCTCCTTCACGGAGATTCAGGAAGCGATTCGGGATAACTGTCCGGAGGAATATTTTACATTGATTATGCGCCGGTTTATGATGGAAATTTCTCAGCGGATTGCCAAGCATGATGGATGCGGCGCACTGATTACCGGCGAAAATCTGGGACAGGTGGCATCCCAGACCATGGAAGCAATGACAGTTACAGGCGCTGTAGTGGATCTTCCCATTTTTATGCCGCTGGTTGGTATGGATAAGGAAGAGATTGTGACCATTGCTCGAAAAATCGGCACACTGGAGACATCCATTCTGCCTTACGAGGATTGCTGCACAGTCTTTACACCGCGGCACCCCAAGACGAAGCCAAGCATCGGTCAGGTAGAACACGCAGAGCGCACCTTGGATCGGGAAGCTCTGATCGAGAGAGCTTTGGAAAACATCGAGCGTGTATCCATTAAGTATGGTGAGACGGATGCTTTCATCTAAGGTACTTAAAGTACTCCAAGGCAGAAAGCTTGCTACGGCGGAAAGCTTGACTGGAGGTGGAATCGGTCAGGCGATTACCGCAGTCAGTGGTGCGTCTCAGATTTACGTGGGAGGTATTATCAGCTATACGAATGCGGTGAAGCATCAGCTTTTGGGAGTTCCAACAGATCTGTTGGACACGGTAGGGGCGGTTTCTGCTCCGGTGGCCAAGGCGATGGCAGAAGGTGCCAGACGTGTGCTGGCGGCAGATGTAGCGGTTTCCGTGACCGGTCTGGCCGGACCTGGGGGAGATGAGTACGGACACAGCGTTGGAACTGTTTTTATCGGATACTGTGATGCGGGCCGTTCGTTTGCAAGGGAATTCCACTTTTCAGGAGACAGAAATATGGTGCGCAATCAGACAATTGATGCGGCACTAAAGCTGATTCTCGAACAAAATATGTAATAAAAGCCCTGTTTCACAACAGGGCTTTTGTCATACCTTCTCCATAAAAACCAACGCCCCTGCTGATTCAGCAGGGGCGTCATACTTATTAAGCGGTAGGATCGTAGTTCACGATAACACTGCGGTCGGTCAGCTTATTAGCAACGGTAGAGGATACCTTTGTACCATAGATGTCAACCTGAACGAGATCAGGACAGTCAAGCAGGGCATTGATATTGTCAAGATTTTCGTTATAGTCCATGTTGATGTAATTCAGTTTTGTGAGATGACTCAAAGCACTGACGTCTGTCAACTGGTTATGCTGTGCGTTCAGTCGGACAATCCCCACTCCATCTGGGAATTCAGGTAATGTGGCAATCTGATTATGGGCAACATTCAGCTCCGTCAGGGTGCTGATGCTGGACAAACCGCTGATGTCGGTCAGAGCGTTGTTGCTCAAATCCAGAATCTGCAAGCTGCTATTGGAGGAAAGTACGCCGATATCTGTCAGAGCGTTATTGTTGAGGTTCAATTCAGTCAGATTGGAGAGCTGATCCACAGCAGTTACAGCATCGATCTTGTTATAGCCAAGGCTGATATGCGTCAGGTTGGCACAGGTACCCAGCGGTGCCATGGAGGTAATCACATTGTGAGACAGGTAAACGCTGCTCAGCTGCGGAAGACCACTCAAAGGACTCAAATCTGTGACGGCATTGTTGCTGAGATCCAAGGTTTCCAGCACACTCATGCTGCTAAGAGGGGAGATATCACCGATAGCATTGCCGCTGAGATCCAGATAAACGAGACCGGAAGCACTGCTCAGTTCGGAAACAGAGGAGACGGTAGTTCCGGAAATGGTCAGGCGCTGCAGGGCCGGCAGACCGGCAACGAGCTCCAATGTGTCAGAAACGGAACAATTGGTAATTATGAGCTCCTCCAGATGAGACATACCAGAGAGAAAACTGAAGCTGGAAATGGTTTGATCGGCAATGGTCAGCTTTCTCAGCTGTGTGAGGTATGCGAGATCCTCCAAACTGGAGGCTTCTGCGGGAACCGTAAATTCTTTAATGGTCCACAGGTCATCCGTATGGATTTCCGTGTCCTGACCGAACATCAGCTCGCCACGCAGGACGGATTCAACGGCCGGATCAGCCAATTCTACTTTTTCAATGACACCGCCGATGGTATAGTTCAGAATGGACAGAGGGCTGACCAGTCCATTATTACCAACCGTAATGGCATATACTTTTGTTTCGCCGCCATTCAGGGTAATGGGATCCACCACAGGTGCGCTGGAAGTTGTAGGATATTCGCCGTCAGTTGAGACATAGAGGGAGCCGCCGTCGTGATTGAGGCTGAGGCTGATATACTGGTTATAAAAACCGGGGGCAAAATCCGCTTCGGGAGCGGCAGGACGCATATTCTCGATTTCTTCTTTGATGGAAGGATCAGAGATATTGTCCAGCATATTGACGGCATCCAGAAGTTTATCCTGCTCTACATAGGTTTTGCACAATGCAACATACAGCTCTGTGCTTCCGCCGTCTGCGATTGCATTGGAGAGAGTGTATTCTGCTTTGGTATAGTTGCCGACGGATTTATAAATATCAGCCAGCTCAATGGCGACATTTCGATCGTCCTCCGACATTTTGTAACTAAGGTCATAGAACCATGTTGCACCGTCATAATTGTCGTGTGCGGCGCAGGTACGTGCCAACTCGACCAACAAATCCCGGACGGTATTTCGGTCGTAGACAAACATATACCAGACTGCACTGGCAATCAGAAGACAGATCAACAGCAATACGAAAATACGCTTTATGATTTTCTTCATGTAATTAAGCTCCATTTCGAGGTATAATCTGTCCGTATTATACTAAACCCGGAAGATAATGTCAAGAACTGCGGCGGATCGGAAGATTTGGGGGGACTTTTTTCGCCGTGTTTCAAGCATGGGGTGGGCGTAAAATAAGGAGGAGAGGTGATGACGATGAATAAACAGATTCTAGGGGCGTTTCTGTGCGGAATTGTGCTTCCACTGCTGATTGTACTTGCTGCCGGAAGGCTCAGGCAGGAGGATTTTCATTCAGAAACTCAGCAGGGAGAAATATCCGCATCTTCAGATCCATCGGAGAGCGAATCGCAGGCTCAGGAGTCATCTTACAGCGATGCAGACCAAATGGTAGATGTGCTGCAGGATTCAGGCGATGTAAAGCAGATGGATCTGGAATCTTATCTGGTGGGGGTTGTATTGGGAGAAATGCCCGCAGACTTTGAATTGGAGGCACTGAAAGCGCAGGCGGTGGTAGCTCGCACATACACCTGCCGCCGAATGGAAAACGGAAAACATGAAAATGCCTCTGTATGTACAAACTCCGATTGCTGTCAGGCTTTTCGGGCGGTTGAAGACTATCTTCAGCAAGGCGGAACGGATGAAGCGGTTGAACGGGTCCGTAGAGCGGTACATGATACGGCAGGAGATGTGCTGCTCTATCAGGGAGATTTGATTGATGCCACTTATTTTTCGTGTTCCGGCGGATTTACCGAAGATGCTGTTGCGGTGTGGGGGAAGGATATCCCGTATCTGCAATCGGTAGAAAGTCCTGGGGAAGAGGATGCTCCACGATTCAGTGATGAACGGTCTTTTTCTGCCCAGGAACTATCGGAAAAACTGGGTGTAAGCAGTTCTGAGCCGCTCACGGATTGGTTTGGGAAGGAAAGCAGGACAGAAGGCGGCGGTGTGGATCAAATCCACATCTGCGGGAAAGTTTTCTCAGGGAGGGAAGTGCGAAGTCTTCTTGGTCTGCGTTCAACGGTGTTCGATATAGAAATTCAGGGCGACCGCGTTTGCTTTCATACCAAAGGATTTGGGCATCGGGTCGGCATGAGTCAATATGGTGCGCAGGTCATGGCAAAGGAAGGGAAAAACTACCAAGACATTCTTCTGCATTATTATCAGGGAACAGAGTTCGGAAAAGTAGAATCATATATGTCATAAAAAACGCCCCGACGTTTTGCGTCGGGGCGTTTGCGGTTTATAAAAAGAAAAGAGACGCATAAGCGTCTCTTTTATGGAGCGGGTGACGAGGCTCGAACTCGCTACCTCCACCTTGGCAAGGTGGCGCTCTACCGGATGAGCTACACCCGCATGGGCTTGTCCCGGAAGGAACTCTCTTGTGTCCCTCGGAACAATTAGCATTATATATCTGCTGCACCCATTTGTCAAGTATTATTTTTATTTTTCTGCAAAAAATTTTATGAAAGCTCTGAAGGTGCCGCTCCCGGATCGAAAGAAAGCAGCGCACCGCAGGCCGGATAGGACAAGTAGTCCCACACATAGTCCTGCATTTCAATGTCACTGTACAGCTTAAGCTCTCCATCGGAGTAGCTTTTCAGAAGATCGATATGGTAATATGTATCATTACAGCGGACGATATTCCAGAATCGGCTTTCACCGCAATAGGTGCCGGATACAGTAATGGCTTCCAGCCCGGCTTGACGGCACATGGCACCATAGACATCTGCAAAAGCTCGACTGTCCCCAATGCCATAGACAAGCAGAGAATAAGAAGGGGTAATAGAGGGCTGAATAGTATAGCTGAATCGCTGCATCAAAAAGCTGTACAGCTGATTCAGTTTTACGTCATCGTCTGCCTCGGGAGACACATATAGCGCGGCAGAGGCAAAAATTGGAGATACCTGCTCCTGCATCAGGTGCAAAGAATCCCGACTGGTCTGATAGGAAAGTTGAAGTTCCAAAATTCGGACAAGACCCTGCTGTGGGTAAATCTTTGCAGTTGCTTGGGGACATTCCATCACAATATCCGGATGGGCGGCACTATAATTTTCAATCAGTTGAATAAAGTCTGTATCCTCATAGTTGGTAATTTGGAGTACGAGACTACGGGAAAAATCGGAGAGAGCATCTCCAATTGCAGCAGTGGCACCATCAATACCTCGGACGTTATGAATCTGGTCGATTTCTGTTTTGCTGTGGCGGTAGCTGATATGTACGGAGACAGCCTCCTGTCCGCTGTTTGTACCGTGCTCATAGGTGATGGAATCCACAGCGTAGGCACCGATTGGATAAACCTCCGTGGCATAGCTGATGGCATTTTCTACATCGGATTGTACATGGGTTTGTGGATAGTTGACCAATGTAATGAGTGCTTCCTCACTGCCGGAATCAATCAGACCAGTCAGTGCATTTCGAAGCTGAGAATAATTGTTGACCACAAACAGATCATCGTCGGTCTCAAGATAGCCAATCTGGTGAGGCGTAACCGATACATAGCTGCCATCCATCCAGCTGCATCCGGTGAGGCTGATAACGAGGATCACGGCGGCCGCTGTACGGAAGAATCTTTTCATGGCCGAATTTCCTTTCTTACAGGGAGTCCTTGGAGTACTTCGCAAACCCGTCTCCAAGTACCTGGTGCGCTTCCTGAACGATGATAAAGGCATTGGGATCAATGGCGACAACGGTTTCTTTCAGCTGAGCCAGCTGATCTTTTTTGACAGCTGCAAGCACAACTTTCGTATCGTTTTTGCTGTAATAACCCTGTCCGTAGAGATAGGTTACGCCGCGGTCAAGCCTGTCGCAGATTGCGGCAGAGATCGCTTCGTATTCAGGACTGATAATCAGCGCAACCTTGGAATAATCAAAGTGATAGATGACTGCATCGAGAATCTGGCAGGTTGCAAACATGGCAATCAGGCTGTAAAGCATATTGGAAAGCTCGCCAAACACAATACCCGTGGCAGCTGCTACAACAAGATCAATATAAAGACCGATCTGACCGATGTTCATATTCGGTTTTCTCAGCTTCAGCAGACGGATGAGAATGTCAGAGCCGCCGGTTGAAGCGTTTACCATAAACACGATGCCAAGGCCAGCACCACAGAGCACACCGCCGTAGAGAGAGGCCAGAAGCGGCTCAACCTCCACGACAGGAATGACTCTGAACAGATCAATAAACAAAGAGAGGAAGATGGTTCCGAGAATGGAGCCTATGAAAAACTGCATACCGATTTTCTTGCCGCCGAGGAAAAACAGCGGTAGATTGATCAGTACAGTTGCCATGCCGACGGTGCCGAATTGGAGCAGATGCGTCACAATCATGGCAATACCGGAGATACCGCCGGCATTGAGTCCTTGCGGCTCAAGAAACAAGTCGAAGCCGAGAGCAAAAATGGCGCAGCCCAAGGCAATCTTACAAGTCCATACGAACATACTCAGAACCTTTTTCATGGGAAAACCTCCTCTATATTACGTTTTAAATGGATAGGGTGATCTGTTGTTCCGGAGAATCCTCGTCTTTGAGGATTGCGCCGGCGGCGGGAATTGTTTTGGCACGGTAGCGGCTTTCATTTGTGATATTGCTTTCGGATAAGCGCACAGCATAGTCGAGGGAAGCCTTTTTCTTCGGGGTCAGAACGCTTACGCCGATGGTTGAACGGGTGGTTTTGGGAAGCAGGGACGCAGTGGAGAAAATAAGGGCACGATTATCCGTTGAATAAAGAACCACCTGATCGTCGGCAGACATAGAGAGAACCGTTTTCAGGGGGGATTTGTCGGAGTAGGCGCCAGTTAGCTTTCTTCGATTGGTTTTGGTTTCATAGGCGCTGAGGGGAACCTTAGCAATTTTTCCGTTTTCATAGCAGAACAGCACAAAGCCGGAGTAGTCACCGGTTAGTACAATGCTGACAATGTTTTCTCCGGGATCCATACCCAGCTTCTGGGGCAGGTAATCACCCAGCAGGGATGCTTTGGAATCTTCAAAGTCCCGAAGTTTGATTTTGTAGCACTGGAAACTGTCGGTAAATACCAGCAATTCGTCCCGTGCGGTGGTTTCGACGGTGAAGCTCAGACTGTCTCCTTCCTTGAATTTCTGCTCACCGGACATCCGGAGACTCTGCGGCGTAATCTTCTTAAGGTATCCCTGCTTGGAAACGAACAAATGCACAGGGGTATCCGGAATCTCTTCCTCTTCCTCCGCCAGATCAGTTTCGGCCTCCGCAGCGGTAATCAGCTGTGTTTTTCGGGGCTGCCCGAATTTTTTGATGACCTGCTCTAATTCGGTGATGATGACCTTTTGCAGACGGCGGCGGCTGTTGAGCGTTGCCTGAAGATCGGCGATTTCAGACTCCAGATCGGAGATGGCTGTGGTCTGCTTGAGAATATACTCTCTGTTTATATTCCGCAGCTTGATTTCTGCCACAAAATTGGCCTGAATCTCATCGATTCCAAAGCCAATCATCAAATTGGGAACAACTTCGCTTTCCAGCTCTGTTTTGCGGATGATATCCACAGCCTTGTCGATATCCAGCAGGATTTTCGCAAGACCCTGAAGCAGATGAAGCCGATCGGACTTCTTCTGGATCTGGAAAAAGATTCGGCGGCGGATGCACTCGGTCCGCCATGCGGTCCATTCTTCGAGAATTTCTCCTACACCCATAACCCGGGGCATACCGGCGATGAGAATGTTGAAGTTACAGGCGAAGCTGTCCTGCAAAGGTGTCATCCGGAAGAGCTTGACCATGAGTTTCTCGGGATCGACACCGCGCTTGAGGTCGATGGTGAGCTTCAGACCGCCCAGATCGGTTTCGTCTCGCATATCAGAGATTTCCTTGATTTTTCCGGCCTTAATCAGGTCAGCGACCTTATCCATAATGGCCTCGGTGGAGGTTGTGTAAGGAATCTCAAAAATTTCGATTAGATTCTGCTCCTTGATATAGCGCCATCTGGCGCGGAGTTTAAAGGTACCACGGCCGGTAGAATAAATTTCCCGGGTGGCGGCTTCGTCATAGAGAAGCTCGGCACCGGTGGAGAAGTCGGGACCGGGCATCGTCTCAAGGATGTCATGCTCTGGATTTTTGATCAGTGCAATTGCGGTGGAGCAAACCTCAGTCAGATTGAACGAGCAGATATTGCTGGCCATACCGACGGCGATACCCTGATTGGCTGTTACGAGAACATTGGGATAGGTGGATGGGAGCAGAGAAGGCTCCTTCATGGTAGCATCGTAGTTATCCACCATATCAACCGTATCGCTGTCGATATCCCGGAACAGCTCCTGGCAGATGGGATCCAGCTTTGCTTCGGTATATCTTGCGGCAGCATAGGCCATATCTCGGGAGTAGACCTTACCGAAGTTACCCTTTGAATCGACAAAGGGATGCAGCAGTGTCTCATTGCCCCGTGCCAGACGAACCATTGTTTCGTAAATTGCGGCATCGCCATGGGGATTTAGGCGCATGGTCTGGCCGACAATATTGGCGGATTTTGTCCGACTTCCGGTAAGCAGCCCCATCTTATACATGGTATAAAGAAGCTTACGATGGGAGGGCTTGAAACCGTCAATTTCGGGAATGGCCCGGGATACGATGACCGACATCGCATAGGGCATATAGTTAATCTCCAGCGTTTCAGAAATGGGCTGCTCCAGTGTGGAGCCATGAAGCCCCATAATCCCATCCGTGGAGACTTTTTTCTTGTGATCAGGTTGTTTCTTTTTTGCCATGACAGCCTCCTGTTAGGAAATATCGGCGAGTTCGAGATAGCGAACGCCGTTTTCCGCAATAAAATTCTTTCTTGCAGAAAGATTGTCGCCCAGCAGCATGTCAAAATAGTGGGAGGTGCGTTCGGCATCCTCGGGCATGACCTGAATCAGGCGGCGGGTTTCGGGATTCATGGTGGTCATCCACATCATTTCGGGATCATTTTCACCAAGACCTTTCGAGCGCTGAATAGAGACTTTCTTGCCCGCAAGCTCCTTGAGAATGGTGGCTTTTTCCTGCTCGTTATAGGCAAACCAGGTTTTATCCTTGCAGGTGATCTCAAACAGGGGAGACTCGGCGATATAGACATATCCATCCCGAATCAGGGTTGGGCAGAGTCGATAGAGCATAGTCAGAATCAGGGTTCTGATCTGGAAACCGTCCACATCCGCATCGGTACAGATGACGACTTTCTGCCAGCGAAGATTATCGAGATCAAAAGAGGACAGCTCTTTGGCCTTCTTCCCCTGAATCTCAACACCGCAGCCCAGAACCTTCATCAGATCCGTGATAACGGGAGAGGCGAAGATCTTATTATAGTCGGCCTTTAGGCAGTTCAGAATTTTGCCTCGAATCGGCATGATGCCCTGAAATTCAGCGTCTCGTGACAGCTTGACCGAACCTAATGCGGAATCACCCTCAACGATATAAAGCTCGCGCTTTGAGGTGTCTCGGCTGCGGCAGTCAACAAATTTCTGAACGCGATTTGCAATATCCACTGTGCCGGAAAGCTTCTTTTTCACACTGGATTTTGTTTTTTCAGCGGATTCCCGCGCTCTTTTATTCACGAGAATCTGCTCTGCGGCTTTATCAGCTTCCTGCTTGTTTTCAAGGAACCATACAGTGAGCTGCTCCCGGAAAAAGGAAGCCATGGCTTCCTGGGTAAATTTGGAATTTACAGACTTTTTGGTCTGGTTTTCAAAACACCCGATGGTAGAGAAGCAGTTGGTAATCAAAACCAGAGAATCGAGAATGTCCTGAAACAGGATTTTACTCTCATTTTTTGTATATTTGTTATTATCCCGCAGATATTTGTCAAAGGCGGCAGTAAAGGCGGATCGCACAGCCTTGTCGGGGCTTCCGCCGTATTCAAGCCAGCTGGAATTATGATAGTATTCCACATGGCTGACTTTCTTGGAGAAACAGAAGGATGCGGTGATCTTCAGCTTCATTTCGGGACGGTTTTCGGCGTCCCTTCCTCGGCGCTCAGTTTCCCAGTAGGTGGGCATGGTAAAAGCGTCGTCCCCCACCAGTTCCTCCAGATACTGCTGAATGCCATTGTCATAGCAGTATTCCTCAGTGACAAATTTGCCGCCGACCTGATTGCGGAATTTGAAGCGGATTCCCCGATTGACCACAGCCTGACGCCGCAGAACATCCCGATAGTATTCAACAGGGATGTTGATGTCTGTAAAGACGAGAGGGTCCGGTTTCCAATGGAAAACAGAACCGGTCTTTTTCCGATCGGCAGGCTCCTTACTCAGGCCGCCGATATTGCGGCCTTTTTCAAAGTGGAGCGTATATTTATAGCCGTCGCGGCGGATGGTTGCATCGAAGAAAGAGGAAGCATACTGGGTTGCACAGGAGCCAAGGCCGTTGAGACCCAGAGAGTATTCATAGTTTTCGCCGTTTTCACCGTATTTTCCTCCGGCGTACATTTCACAAAAGACCAGTTCCCAGTTGAAACGCTTTTCCTTTTCGTTATAATCCACGGGGCAGCCACGGCCGAAGTCCTCAACTTCAACGCTGAGATCTTCGTATCTTGTGACGATGACGGTATCTCCATGACCTTCTCTGGCCTCATCGATGGCATTGGAGAGAATTTCAAAGACGGCGTGCTTGCAGCCTTCGAGATCATCGGAGCCGAAGATAACGGCCGGACGTTTCCGGACACGATCTTCCCCCTTCAGCATGGAAATGCTGGAGTTATCATATTGTTTCGTTTTTTTTGCCATAGTTTTAACCTGCCATACTTATACCATTATATTTCAATTTTCTATCATATTATACGAAGTTTATATGCAAAAGTCAATGTTCCCACGATTATTCGGAAGAATCGTTTGACTCGGAAATGCCGCCAAATCTATGAAAATTCCAATGATAGGATGAAAAAAATCCCTCCCGAACGGGAAGGATTTTTTGTTGCGAATCAAGATTTAGATCAGGCTCAGGGCCAGTGTCAGCACCAACCATGCGGCAGCAATCCACTTCGTAGAGGATGCCAGCATCTTATCGGTGCCACCCTTACCGTTCTTGCTCATGAAGGAATCGGAATTACCGGCCAAAGCACCGGACAGACCTGCCTCCTTGCCGGACTGCAGCAGCACAACGATAATCAGCGCAGCGCTGGCAAGCACTTCCAGAACAGCCAGAATGATTTCGAGCATTCAATTAACCTCCCTCCGCTTTTGGATGCAGCCGCGATGAAACAAATCCTTCAGAAATGTCCATTGCGAGACAATACTCTATATAAGCCCATCTACTATACCATAGAAAGATTCTAATAGCAAGAGCTATTTTCCGGGAATTTGGATCGAATGTGGAGATTCTGCGGAGAGATGTTGAGAATTTCGATTCAATCGGAAGGAAAATCAGGACTACGGCGAATGCCGCCGGATTTATCGATCCACAGGGCATGCGCTTGAAAGCGATTTAAAAGTTTCTGGCCATCTTCCTGTGTCATGGTAAAAAGTGCCGTAGAAAGTGCGTCGGCAAGTCCGGAATCAGAACATAAAACGGTGACAGAACGCCAGTAATCCGCCGGGAAGAGAGTGTCGGGATCGATGATGTGGTGATATCGGATGCCATCTACGGTAAAAAAACGCTGATAATCTCCGCTTGTGACCATGGATCCTTCTGTCAGTGGGATGGCTGCAAGATAGCTGTCCCCACTTCCGTCCGGGTTTTGAATCCCCACTTGCCAAGGTGTCCCGTCTGCGAATTTTGGCCCTGTTGCAATGACGTTGCCGCCGACACTGAGCAGAAGTCCTGACGGCGCATTTTCCATTACACGCTGTGCTGCCCATCCTTTGGCGATTGCGCCCACATCCAGCCTCATTTTGGGATCAGACAGGAATACGGTGTGTTCGGATTCGTTGATGATGACATTATGAAAGTCCGTGTGCAGTGCAGCCTCTCGCAGCGCATTGATCTCCGGAAGCAGTGCAGTTTCCGGAGATTCCGTGGCGGCGGATCGGGCATCATGCCACAGGGAAAGAACACTTCCCATGGCGGCATTTACCTTTCCGGAGGTTATGGTGTAATCTTCTCGGCAGTCCAGAAGCAGTGCGATGATTGCAGGATCTACGCGGACGGGTGAAAGACCTGCCTGATCGTTGATGGTTTTCAAATTTGGTATTCCATCGTAGCTGTGATAAATATCGAAGAGTTTATGAAGATTCAACAAATTCTCATGGATTTTTTCGGCTTCCTGCTGAAAATCCTCCTCGGACGAACTGCTTCCCATGACAGTAGTTACAGTATCGAACACATCAAGATAGGTTGCGGTGTAGATCGGTGGGTTAGATTTTGCAGGGGAAAGGGAACAGCCGGTTAGTGCTGTGATGAAACAAAAGGTGAAAAGCCAGGAAACTAGATGTTTATTGAAAGAATGGGTCAAAGCGGTTCCTCCTGTGATTGCGGCGGTAAATAACTGATCTGGGATATCATAACGGATTTTGGACGGGCTGTAAAGAGAATCGACAGACAGAGAAGTGCGTATCAGGAAAACTAAGATTCAGCAAAGATAAAAAGTGATTTTTGCCAATAACAAATTGAGCTTTTAGCGGCTGATTCTATATATTTGAGGACTAGACATTCCATTTAAGTTGTGATACAATGCCGGTATTTTGGGTAGGAGGTAGTATGATACTATGGCAGTAAAATCGTCATCCCGGCAGATCACAGAGGGTGTCATCTGGAAGCAGCTTCTGTTGTTCTTTTTTCCAATTCTTCTGGGGTCATTCTTCCAGCAGATGTACAATACTGTGGACACCATTATTGTGGGCCGCTTTGTCGGAACGGATGCACTGGCAGCAGTCGGGGCATCTTCTCCGATCATCAATCTGATCAATGGGTTCTTCATCGGAATCTCCGCAGGTGCAACGGTCATTTTGTCTCAGTTTTATGGCGCAAAGGATCATCAGGGGATCAGTGATGCCATTCACACGGGAACGACATTGGCTCTGGTTCTGGGTGCAGTTGTTACGGTGCTTGGAATCGGCAGCTCCAGCCGAATGCTTCAGATGATCGGTACACCGGAAAGATGCTTTGAAGGAGCGGTTCTTTACAGTGTGATTTATTTTTCCGGTTCCATAGCTTCTATGATCTATAATATTGGAGCCGGTCTTTTGAGAGCAATGGGAGATTCAAAACGCCCGACACTGTACTTGATTGCGGCCTGCTTTACAAACATTGTTCTGGATCTTCTGTTTGTGGTCAAGATGAAGATGGGAGTTGCAGGTGTCGGCATTGCGACAGTGGCATCTCAGATTGTCAGTGCGATTTTGGTGCTGCGGGCGATGATAAATCTTCCGGAAGCACATGAAAAGCTTCAGTGGAAAAAGCTTCGGTTCAAGTCCGGCGTTCTCAAAAGTATTCTGCTTGTCGGGATTCCCTCGGGATTGCAGTCGGTTCTCTATGCGGTGTCGAACCTGATTATTCAGGCGAGTGTCAATTCCTTCGGGGATGTTGTGGTGGCGGCATGGACCGCCTATTCAAAGACCGATGCCATCTGCTGGATGATTATCAGTGCGTTCGGCGTAGCAGTTACAACCTTTGTCGGACAGAACTTCGGTGCGGAGAAGTACGACCGTGTCCGCAAGAGTGTATGGGTCTGTATGGGAATGTCGACGGGAACGATGATCCTTGTTTCGGGACTGCTGGCACTGCTTCGTTACCCGATTACGGCGATTTATACGACGGATGAGGAAGTCATTCGCTATGGAGCAATGTTCCTGATGTATATTACACTGTTTACTCCGGTGTATGTACCTGTAGAAGTATTTGCAGGTGCGATGCGAGGAACAGGCTATTCTGTGATCCCCACCATTATTACGGGAATCTGCATCTGTGGATTCCGGATTTTCTGGATTTGGGCGATCATGAGCCAGTGGCATACGCTGGAGGTGCTGACACTTTCCTATCCGCTCAGCTGGGGTCTTTGCAGCATTATCTTTGCGGTGGATTATTTCCGTGGAACATGGCTCAGCGGACGAATTCAGGCAATGGGGATGCGTCCGGAAGTGAGATAAATAAAAATAATGGCACAGTCCCGGAGAAAATGGGACTGTGCCGATTTTTATTTTTGGAGCTGCTCTAAAATCCATTGGGCACAGCGATGGGAGGCCATGCCGTCTTCACAGAAGCTGTTTTGCTGCCGAAAATGCGCCCAACGGGTGTTTTGCGTCTCAAAATCGTATGCTTCGATTATCCGGCAGAGTTCTTCGCTGTTTTGGGCCAGCGGAAAGGGAAGCACATCCAATGAAAAATAAAAATTTCGCTCCTGCCGATAAGCTTCAAGATCCGGCGCAAACTGGATGCAGGGTTTTTCCTGAAGCGCATAGTCAAACATAGAGGAAGAATAGTCTGTGATCAGAAAATCAATGCCAACCAGAAGCTCCTGCATATCAGGATAAGCAGAGGCATCCAATATGGTCGTATTGTTATATGAAAATAACTCTGCGGACTGGTCAGCAACATTGGGATGCAGACGGATCAGAGCGGCCCAAATACCTCCGAATCGGTTACGACAGGCACAAAGGACGTTTTTTATGTCCAGATTATAGCACGTTGTATTGTGATCCTCACGAAAGGTCGGGGCATAAAGAAGCAGGTGACAGTCTGACGGCAGATGAAATGTATTGCGGATTTTTTCACAGGTATTCAGATTCGGATGGAAGAAAATATCGTTTCTGGGGGTTCCCCATGCTTGCACGGGACCGTCATACCAGAATGACGTTTGATAGCATTTTGTCATAAAGCCGCTGCCGGAAACGATCAAATCCGTTTGGGAAGCGTCACGTTTTGCGTTTTCAACATAGCTTTTATCCAAATGGTCAGCGGCATCACGTTCAATTTGTTTCAGAGCGAATCCATGCCAGGTTTGAAGGTAATACTGCCCGCTGCGTTTGAAGCGTTCGTATTTTCGGCAATTGTCAACCCATACCTTGGCGGTGGAGACTTCCATGACACGCCGCAGGCTGCGCATGGGAATGGGGCGGATGCCGCTCGGAAGGGACGCGGCCTGCTTGTCATCCTTGACGATCCAGCATAAATCCAGATCCTTTCCAGAGGAAAGCAGCTGCTCTGCAATGGCTTTGGGGGAATCGGAATACCCAAGGCCGTTATAGCTGGAGAATAATATTTTTTTGTGGTTGATCGGCAGAAGACCGCAAATTTTCCAAAATGCGATGGAGACGAAATCATGGAAATTCATTTTATGCCTCCTTGATAAAGCAGCCGGCGGTTGCGGTAGATAACGAACAAACGGTATAGGAGAATCAGACTTTCAGTTACTGAGACGGATAATCCCAATGTAATCATGCTGATTTGTCCGCTTAAAAAAAGCAGCAGCAGCTGAATCATCTGACAGGCAGCGCCGAAGATGGTAGAGTAATTTGCATATTCGGAGATCCCCATAGCAGACATCATAGGAAATCCGCAGAGGTAGCTTGGGAGAATCACAATTCCCACAGGCAGCATCGCCCGAAGCACCTGACCGGCAGGGATAAATTCCTTTCCGAAAAGCATACCGCACAGAGGTTCCGCCCAGACAAAACAGATTCCACAGAATAAAATAATGGCAGGTTCTATCACCAGCAGAGTTTTTTTGACAAGATGAAAGTCTTTGTTGGCAGCCATATACGGATAGAGACTGTCGGAAATAGGGGCCAAGGCACTTTTTCCGGTGGAAATCAGTTTGTCGGCAGAGGTGTACATTGCGGTGGCAGCACCGGTTGCGCAGATCATATCGAGAATAATCGTATTGAGCGCAGAGTAAGCGGTTGTAGCAATGCGGGAGTAAAAAAAGACGGAGGACTGTTTCATAGTGGAGAGAACCTCTGTCAGCGAAATGGAGCAGAAATGAATGTTGAACCGTTTTTGCAGATCCCAGTAGGAAACGATCATGGCAATGAGGTTCCCTATGGCGGTAATCAGAGGGACTTTCCACACATCGGTGGGATTTTTGACAAAAAGCACGATTCCGGCGGTAAAAAATACCTTGATGCAGACCGTGCGCAGGGTGATGGCAGACATCCGCTCCAAACCTCGATAGAGATAGTCGGGGATCATGGAATTTGCGGCAATCGCAGAAAAATAGATCAGATAAAATGTAAGACGGCCGTTCCATGCAGGGACGAGCCGGCACATCAGAACCAGCAGCACAGCTGAGATGCCTGCCAGGATCAATTTGCATCCGGTGACGGTACTGAAAATTTTGCACAGATAGGTTGTATTATTTCTGTGCAGTGCAACCTCCTGTGTGGCGGAAAGTAAAAACCCAAAATCAACGAATAGCTGAAAATAAACCATTACAGCGGTGGCCGTGCCCAGTAAACCATAGCATTCGGCACCAAGCACTCGCGTTTCATAGGGCGTAATCATCAAAGAAAGAAAATAATTGGAGAAGGTCAGAAGATACAGCATGAGCGTATTGTGCATCAGAACGCCCTGTCTGCTTTTTCGGGGAAAAGGTCGTTTTGGCAAGATATCCAGCCTCAATTCATGGTAAAGTGCCCGTCAGGGGGTAAATAATACCATATTATACCCCTGAGAAGAACGTCTGTCAACGAAACCTCAGACAGTATAGCGCGAAAACGCGGTACAGCTACCTGTACCGCGTCAAATGATCTAGTTCATTTGCAGGAAATTCGTCGCCGCTTTCCGCCTTTCGGGCAAGTTTGTAAAGCATCCCATGCTTTTTGGTAATGGTTACATCGGAAATTCCGTCGGCGGTGCAAAGCTTTAATCCGATATGTCCGGAAGCTTTTGACGGGTGGCGCAGAATTCGCCCGCTGGGTGTTTCCACAGGTGTTTTTGAAACTGCAAGGAAAGAGAATTTCTCATCCTCAAATGGTGCGTCGCCGCCTTTAAGCGCTTTTTGCAGACGGCTTCGTGATACACGACAGGTAAACTGACACCAATCGTTCTGCGGCAGCGGACATTTTTCACTGTGTGTGCATGGCGCAACTACACATCCGCCCATTTGGATCAGAAGCTCCCGCGCTTGCCGCAAATGTGAAAAACCAACGGGAGTTCCCGGTTCAATGAGCAGCAGAAGCGTGTCAGCGGCGTTCCAGAGATCCGTGATGACCTTTTCCCGCGCCTGATCGGACAGTTCATTGAGGGCATAAGACTCACAGACAAGATCAGCGTGGCAGGAAATCTCTGTATTGCTGAGATCCTGACGAATCCAAGCGGCATTTTTCAGAATTGGGTCGGCAGCCATCAGTTCTTTTCCTAGCTTGCTCATGGCCTGCTCACGCTCCAGACAGGTAAAAGCCTGAGCTTCCGGACAATACTCCCGTACGGCCCAGCAGACGGCACCGGTACCCGCTCCCACGTCAAGAACTGTACGGATGGGCGCATGGAAACAGTGCAGGGTATGCGTCAGTGCAGTACAGACAGCACCAAATGTGGCAGGCATTCTGGCAATAGCGTAGGCCAGCGCTTCCGTATCTTTTGTCAGAAGCCGATTCCCTTGGCCGCTCTGCTGACGATAACGCAGAGAAACAGCCTGTGATGCGGCAATGAGCTCCGTCTGAGAACGGGCATTGGCCTTTTGCTCTATGATTTCTTTCAGCGGCATGGGCAGGTCCATGGTTGATTCCTCTTTTCTGGTTCTGTGTTCGGCATATAGTATAGGGCAGAGTTGGCTTAAAAGCAAGAAAAACGTCGAATATCGAGCGTTCACCCATGGGTTGCGGTTGTAATTCCGACAGCGAGTATGTATACTGAATACATCGATGTATTCTTGGAAGAGGAGGAATGATGAATGACGATTTCACAAATGCGCGATACCCTGATTAGAGTTGCGTTCGCAGGCTGTATTTTGGTGTTTGTATATCTGGTTTTTGAATATTTGCTTCCGATTCTTTTTCCGTTTCTGATTGGCTTTTTGGTGGCATACGGGGTGGTATGGCTGGCGGATCGGATCCGCCCCAACTGCAAATGGCTCCGAATGCTGCTGATCCTGATTATTTACGGAGGCGTTGGGGTCATATTGGTTGTTATAACGCTGAAGGGAATTTCTGCGGGCTCCAGTCTCGCAGCGTGGCTGCCCCAATTCTATGAGTCCAATTTGGCACCGTTTGCTGCAAAAATCCACGACTGGTTGGATGGAATTGTCAATCAGCTGGATCCAAGTCTTGCAGGTACATTGGAACTGCTTTCCGGAAGCATGATGTCTGCTTTCAATAACTTTTTTACGACGCTCTCTGGCTATGCGGTGAATTTGCTGTCTAATATTGTAACGGCAGTACCTGCCGGAGTGCTCAGTGTTCTGGCTGCGATTATCTGCACATTTTTTGTCGCGGCAGACTATGAGAAAATCATGGAGTTTCTGGTGACGTATATGCCTGCCGAGGGAAAAAAGACATTGTCAGATATCCGCAGATACCTGACAGATACGCTGTTCGTTGTGGCACGGTCTTACCTCATTATTATGCTGCTGACATTTTCTGAGTTATCGATTCTGTTTGCCGTGTTTGGAATTGCGGATCCATTGACCAAGGCGGCAGTGATTGCGGTATTTGACATTCTCCCAATTCTTGGGACGGGTGGGATTCTCATTCCATGGAGTATCGGAGAAATTGTTTTGGGTCATACAATGATGGGGGCGAAGGTGCTGATAATTTATGGTATCGTTACGGTGATTCGTAATTATGTTGAACCGAAAATTGTCGGGGTGCAGCTGGGACTTCATCCGATTATTACCCTTGTGAGTATGTTTGTCGGACTTCGGCTGTTTGGATTCTGGGGAATGTTCGGTCTTCCGGTGGGAATCGCTTATTTCTGGAAGCGAAAGAAGGAACGGGACGCTGTGGTTGGAAGCAAAGCAACAGAAAATTGAGTCAGCGCCGCCTTCAAAGTCATTTTGGAGGCGGCAATTTCTTATGATGCAGCGGATCGGTTGATTTTTCAAAGAAATTGTTAGAAAAAATGATTTTTATAGAATTACGATTTGACAGCGTCGGTCATTTGGAGTAAAATAGATGCGATTTTTAGAAAGGAAGAATAACTATTTATGGCGAATATTCGTTTTCATGTAGCATTGATTGCTGCAAAACTCTCTGGTAAGCTGATTCGGCTGCTGGGACGCAACGGTTCCCATACGCCCGGCGCAATTGCCATGAAGATCTGCCCGAATTTTCTGGGACTTGCCAATCGCGCAAAATTGGTGATTTGTGTTACCGGCACAAACGGCAAGACTTCTGTTTCCAATATGATTTCTGATGCACTGGAGGATACCGGCCGCACCGTGTCCAGCAACCGTGCAGGATCCAATATTGTTCCCGGATGCTGCACAAACCTGATTAACTCTCTGACCTGGACTGGAAAGTGCCGAGTAGACGCCACGGTTTTTGAGACGGATGAGCGGGCAAGCCGACTGATTCTGCCTTACCTGAAGCCTGACTACATGATTGTCACCAACCTCAGCCGTGATACGCCCAAGCGTAATGCGCATACAGACTATATTTTCAGCATCCTAGATACTTACTGTCCGGATTCCGTCAAGCTGATCCTGAATGCGGATGATCCCTGCTCCAGCCAGCTGCGGCCGGGAAATGAACATGTGTTTTTCGGCATCGGAAGACAGCCCGGCGACCATACTGAGCCGTATAACCTGATCGCGGATAACACCCTTTGCCCCAAGTGCGGTACACGATTTGAATATGAATATCTGCGCTATCATCATATCGGTAAAGTCAAGTGCCCCCATTGCGGCTTCAAGTCTTATGATGCGGACTATCTGGTCACAGATATTGACCGGGAAAACGGCCAGATGACCACAGTGTACGGCGGGCAGGAAATTAAGCTGCCGCTCATCAGTCCTATGATGCACAATATTTATAATGAAGCTGCGATTGTGGCCCTGCTGGATCAGATCGGTGTGTCTCGTGAGCAGATTGCATCTATTCTTGCGAAGATCCATCTGCCGGATTCTCGTTTTAACGAAACAAAGGTGGGCAACCAGACTGTGGATATGATGGTTATCAAGGGACCAATTCCCGTCAGCCGCAACTTTGAATTTGTTACAAGCCAGCCTGAAAACAAGACGGTGATCCTCGAAATGGACGACTGCCTGGATCGGCGCAAGAGCGTCGAATATATGGGCTGGATTTATGATGTTGAATACGATCAGCTGATTCAGGATAACATTAAACAGATTATTATCACCGGCCCCCGCTGCTACGATCATAAGGCAAGACTGCTGCTGGCAGGCTGCCCAGAGGATCGGATTGTCTGTGTGATGGATGAGATGGAGGCCATGGATCATGTACTCATCGATGGGGTAGAGAAGATCTATCTGCTGTTTGACCTGACCTCTTTGAGTCTCGCAAGACAGATGAAGCAGAAGCTGGTGGAGAGAATGGAGGGTAAACATGAGAATTGAGGTCTTGTATTCAGAACTGTGCTGTCTCTACGGAGATAAGGGCAATATGGAGTTCCTGCATAAGTGTCTGCCTGATGCAGAGTTTCTACATACCCAGCTCAATGAAACACCGGCGTTCCTCGACGGTGGTGTTCATGTGGTTTATCTTTGTTCCATGAGTGAGAAGAGTCAGGAATTGGTTCTGGATCGCCTGATGCCCTACCGAGAGAAAATTGCTTCACTTGCCAAGAACGGTGATACCATTTTCTTCTTCGTGGGAAATGCAATGGAGCTTCTCGGCCAGTATATTCAGCGGGAGGATGGCTCCAGAGTAGAGGCGTTGGGGCTGTTTGATATTCATTCGGTTCGTCAGACGCCCAATCGCTTCAACAGTCTGATGCGGATTGATTTTCAGGGGCAGGAGCTGCTGGGCTTTACAACACGCTTCTCGCATTCCTTTGGACTGACCGAAGAGATTGCTCTTGGACATGTGATTGCCGGAGCCGGTGAAAATCCTGACAGCAAACTGGAGGGAATTTGCAGCGGCAATGTGATTGCGACGTATCTGTCCGGCCCTGTATTGGTAGCGAACCCTGATTTTGCCCACTGGTTCCTGAATCGAATTGGAGCTCCTCAGGATCGTCTGCCTTTTGAGGAGACGCTTCGAGAGGCATATAAGCACCGCAAGAAGGACTTTGACCGGCCTGATTTGGAGATGGCATGATAAATATGAAAAATCCCACTTCTTTCTGAAGTGGGATTTTTCGTTCGCTGATTATTCACTTGGGTCACGAGGGATGGAAGATTTTTTTGTTTTTCTACGCATCCGACGCACAAAGAACCATACGCAGCCGATCACAATGGCCCAGAGGACAAGGTAGGGAAGACTTATAATGAGCCATACTGCGAAATCTGTGATAGATCGCCCGAGATTCTGAATGTTGCGGACGAGCCCACTGGAAATCCGTGCCCAGAAAGACTGCTCTTGCGCAGGTGTCAATTGCGTAACCTCACGGAGATTGAGATGCACTGTGGCATAATCTACCTGATTGTCGAAGGTACGTTTTTGGGCATTGAAGCTTTCGAGTTCGTAGTTTACGTCATTGAGCCGTTCTTCGATCAACAGAATAGATTCGAGATTTTCCGCAGACGACAAAAGCTCCATCAGTCGGGCCTGTTCGGTTTCAAGGGCGGTGATTTTGGATTCGGTGTCTACATATTTCAGTGTGATATCCTCGGTTTGTTCAGAGGTGTCGAGGACGTTTGCATGCTGTGAAACTTTTGCGACAAACGTGGGGAGACTTTCCGCCGGAATGCGGATTTTCATGGAGGCAGAGCGAGGAGATCCTTTGCGATCGTAGGAGCTTCCGCTATGACTGTCTCGGGACTCGATATAGCCGCCCAAGTCCGCAATTTGATTCTCAAGTTCCTGCACAAGCGTGTCATAGGTTTGCGTTTCGGCATCAATGGTGACGGTTTTGACCAGTTTGCGGTCTGACTGGGGAATATTTTCCAGCTCAGTATCACCGCTTAATCCCTTGTTTTCTTGAATTGCTTCGGAATCAGCTGCGTTTTCGGGGGCGGGTGCACTGGAATCCGCGCCGCAGCCGATCAGCAGTCCCGTAAGCAGCATCAGGATCAAGAAAAATGAGACCAAACGTTTCTTTTTCATGGGTAACTCCTCCTTTCTAGGCTATTATCAGTATAGCAAGGACAAAAAATCGGCGCAATACGCTTGCGCCGATTTCAGGAAAATTAAGAATTAGCTTCGTTCCGCCGCCTCAATCACATGCTTCATAAGCACAGATGTTGTGACCGCTCCGACTCCACCGGGAACAGGGGTGATCGCCTCGACGATTGGTTCGAGTTCTTCGAATTTAGCGTCGCCGGAAATGGCTCCCAGTGTGCCCCGGGCATTGGGTTTGTGTTCGTCCCAGTTGATGGAAACGTCAATGATGATCTGGCCGGGACGTACAAAATCTTTTGTCAAGGAATTCAGGACACCAGCGGCAGAAATAATGATATCTGCGTTACGGCAGATCTGGGCGGTGTTCTGCGTCTTGGTATGACAGATGGTCACTGTGGCATTTCTGTCCAGCATCATCATGGCAGCCGGCTTTCCGACGACCAGACTTCGTCCGATGATAACAGCGGATTTTCCGGTACAGTCGATTCCGTAATAGTCAAGGATTTCCATGCAGGCAGCAGGAGTGCAGGGGGCGAAGCCGAAATCGGTTCTTCCCTCGAATACACCTGCATTGGAAAGGTGAGTCATGCAGTCCACGTCCTTACGTGGATCCAGACGATTGCAGAGTTCGTTGCTGTATTGTCTGAGATGGGCAGGAAGCGGCCGCAGAAGAAGAACTCCGTGAACGGAGATATCCTGATTGAGACGATCAATGATTGAGAGCATTTCCGCTCTGCTTACATCGTGGTTCAGAGTCATGCTGATGATCCGAACACCGACGGATTCTGCACGCTTTTTTGCACCTTGCTCATAGCTCAGATCACTGGGATTTTCTCCTATGCGGATCATGGCCAAGGTGGGGGTTATGCCTTTTTTTTGCAGTGCAGCGCTGCGTGCGGACAGATTGGTATTGAGGGCGTCGGTTACGTCCCTGCCCAGAAGCAGTTTTGCCATCGTTTTACCTCCTATGTGAATCTCAGTTCCGTTTTGCGGCAGGATTCAGGTGCAGTTTTTCAGAACGGTTTCAAAAATGTCGTCTGCCATGGGGCAGTACTTGTTCAGCATGAGACTTACTTGACGATTAAGATCATCAGCCACAGAACGGTTTGCCATCGTCTTGGTGTTTACAAAGACATTCAGCGATGCAGACTGAAGAGCAGCTTTGCAGATAACGGCTGCACATCCGGCATCGGAAATGGCCAGACGGGAACCTTTTTCGGCAAGAACCTCGATACATTCGATTGACTCGCAGCAAAGCTCCATAATCTGCATGGGAACAGTACAGGCCTGTTCGGTAGCAATATCTATGATGTGTGACCGCTGTGGGTTTGTTTTTGGGATTTGAAAGGCTTCAATCAGAGGAAGAAATCCGGATTCATCGGCTTGCACCTGATCCAGTAGATGTGCCTGAAGCCGGTCACATTTTGCTTTTACTTCCAGAATTTCAGATTCTACGTCGGCATACTTCTTCTTTCCAACTGTCAAAGAGGCGACCATACCGCCAAGGGCGGTGCCGAGGGAACCGACCAAGGCTGCGGCACCGCCGCCACCGGGCGCAGGAGCACTCGATGATAGAACCGATATAAAATTACGGCAGGATTCTTGCGTTATATCCATAGATGATTCTCCTAACATAAGTTGTAACAGCGTAGCATCAGAATGGAACGAAATCAGAAGAATCTGATATCAGGGAAACTTCCCAAAATAGAAATTCATGACATACTGCTATCACGTAACCAGTTACAAATAGGATTCGAGACAGCAATGGTGGACAAAACGGCGAAGCGAGCAAAGCTGAAGGTGTCACGAGCTGCGGCGCACTGTGCACGAAGCAGCGGTCGGCTTTACCGACAAAAGCACAGGCGGAAATCTCCACCTGTGCTTTAAGAATCGGATCTTAGGCGCAGGTTTTAGAATAAGCCAGTGATTTTTCCGTTTTCGTCTACATCAATCCGCTCTGCGGCAGGAACCTTAGGAAGACCGGGCATGGTCATGATATCACCGGTGAGGGCAACAAGGAATCCTGCACCTGCGGATACCTTGATGTTCCGGACGGTGATGGTAAAATTCTTGGGAGCGCCGAGCTTTGTCTGATCGTCGGAGAAGGAATACTGAGTCTTTGCCATGCAGATAGGCATTTGATCGTATCCCAGTTCCGTCAGAGTTTTGATCTGCTTTTCTGCGGCGGTGGTGAAATTCACGCCGTCTGCATGATAAATCTTTTTCGCAATGGCTTCAATTTTTTCCTTGATGCTGAGATTCAGCTCATATGCAAAGGAAAAATCGTTGGGCTGTTCGCACAGGCGGATGACTTCCTCCGCAAGCGCAATACCGCCTTCGCCGCCTTTTCCCCATACCTCGGACAGGGCCACATTGACACCCATTTCTTTACATTTCCGTTCGATAAGCGCAAGCTCTGCTTCGGTGTCGGTTGGGAAACGGTTGATTGCGACCACACAGGGCAGATGATAAACCTTTGTGATATTTTCCACATGCTGAAGCAGATTGGGAAGACCGTTCTCGAGGGCTTCCAGATTTTCTTTGGAGGTTTCCGCCTTGGGAACACCGCCGTTATACTTCAAAGCGCGGGCCGTAGCAACCAGCACAACACAGCTGGGCTGCAGGCCGCCCATCCGGCATTTAATATCCAGGAATTTCTCTGCACCGAGATCTGCACCGAAGCCGGCTTCTGTGATGGCATAGTCGCCGAGACGAAGGGCGATTTTAGTAGCCGTCAGGGAGTTGCAGCCATGGGCGATATTTGCAAAAGGACCGCCATGGACGAATGCAGGCGTATGCTCCAAAGTCTGAACGAGATTCGGCTTCAGCGCATCCTTCAGCAGAGCAGCCATGGCGCCCTCTGCGTGGAGATCACCGGCGGTAACCGGTTTTCCTTCGCGGGTATATGCAACCACAAGCCGAGCCAGACGCTTCTTAAGGTCCGTAATATCAGAGGCCAGACACAAAACAGCCATAACTTCAGAAGCAACCGTAATGTCGTAGCCATCTTCTCGGGGCATACCGTTGACTTTGCCGCCAAGTCCATCGACAACGCTGCGCAGCTGACGATCATTCATATCGACGCAGCGGCGCCATGTAATTTGACGGGGATCGATGCCCAGTGCATTGCCCTGATAAATATGGTTATCCAACATCGCAGCAAGCAGATTGTTAGCAGCGCCGATGGCATGGAAGTCACCGGTAAAATGCAGGTTAATATCCTCCATGGGAACAACCTGTGCATAGCCGCCGCCGGCCGCACCGCCTTTTATGCCGAATACCGGCCCCAGAGAAGGCTCTCGCAGAGCAACCAAAACGTTTTTGTTCAGACGGCGCATGGCATCTGCCAGTCCGACGGTGGTGGTTGTCTTACCTTCGCCGGCAGGGGTGGGATTGATGGCGGTTACCAAAACGAGCTTGCCGTCGGGACGCTTGACATCTTTGAGAATGTCGTAGGATACTTTCGCTTTGTACTTACCGTACTGCTCCAGATATTTTTCTTCAACGCCGGCGGTTTTTGCAACCTCAGTAATGGGCTGCATTTCGGTTTCCTGTGCAATTTGGATGTCGGTTTTAAATTCCATAAGTAGTCTCCTTGTAATACGGTGGGACCTGCCGTTGAAATGGCTCATCCCATACAGGATTTATACGACTTGCCGTTAAAATGGCGTACCGTACATGTATACGGACTCGGTGTGGAGCAGCCACATCTAATCCATGGTTAGGATATCATTCGCAAAATAAATTGTCAATGATCCTATTTAGGAAACTGCCGCGGATCCATTTTCACATCCGCGGCAGAAAAATTGTTTAACGCTGGAATACAGCGGAGATCAGGGTTTCTTTGTCATTGATTCGGTTGACTTTATAAAGAAGTTTTGCTGCGTCGGAGCGGGTGAGAATCTGCTCATCAGGGAGGCCGTTCCTTTCCGAAGAAATGTCTTGCACGGTTTCCTGTGCCCAAGCTGCAACCGAGGCATCATCAGTCAGACCTGTTGGAATGGTAAAATTTACGGCGCTTTGTATCATGACAGCAGCCTCCTGGGAGTTGATAGGGGATTCTGGACGAAATTCTACCCCTTTGTCGCAGGTGTATCCGCTGATCAGCCCTGATCGAAATGCGGCGGCCAGATAAGGGCGCAGCCACATGGGTGCATCGTCAGAAAAACCGGTTGCTTCAGCATTTCGGTCGGCCGGAAGTTTCAGCGTTTCCATGAGCATAGCCAGAAATTGACCGCGGGTTACCGGCTCATCGGGAGAAAAACAGCTTTGCCCGTTGACACTCTCTCCGGTAAAAATCCCTCTGTTGCGAAGCCATTCGGCAGCAAAACGGCAGTCACGTCCGATGGTATCGGTGTAGGGCTGTTCGGCAGAGGTTTTCAGAATTTTTACGGTAACGGTAGCCTCTCTGGACGTGTTTCCACCGGGATCTGTGGCGGTGTAAGTGAAGGAATCGACACCGACTTTATTTTTTCCAGGTGTGTATAGAAAGCTTCCGTCCTTGCGCAGGATGACTTCACCTCTTTTTGGAGCACGGACCAGCGTATAGGTCATTGGCTGTTCTTCGGGATCAGTGACTTTCAGCAACTCCTCTCTGGGGAGATTTTTATAGGTTTCAACTGCAAAGTCCTCGGCAATCGGGGCTTCATCTTTTCGACCGTGGATGGACAGCACAGCAGCAGAAGGTTCTCCTGTGCCATCGGAATAGACCGGAAGATATCGCACTTCTGCGGAGGTGTCAAGTTCGGAAGACATGGGGGAGAAGCATAGCTGCTCCAGCTGCTGGGCAGTCAAAAAGTCGCCGGGGCGGATCATACGGCAGCCCAGCACTAAGGAACCTGCGGCGGGGTCCGGGAGTGCGGTGATGCAGATTCCACGAACCGGATGGTCTTCCTCGGAGAAATCTGAGATGCAGAATTGGTAGGGGGTTCCGGCATCCACCTCAGCTGCTCGGACCGGGACGGAAAGTACCAGCGAGGCTGCAAGAAGGGGAAGCAGTTTTCGTTGAAAGTACATGGTATAACCTCCTGAATTTGGTGTTCGGAGGTAGTGTCTGTCAGAGCTGGCAGAATTATACGGAAAATATGCTTTGGAATACCCTTCTGCATCTCCGTATAAGCACAGAAATGTAATGAAAGAATCAAAAAATCCCCTGAAACCGTACACTCAAACGGTTTCAGGGGAAATAAATGCGGCAATATGTCTAACGTGGCGGATGAATATATAGTCCCTGCTTGCCGGGAGCGGGTCTGGCATGAACGCCGGAAACCAACCCGAGCATGGCATATAGAGAAACGAGAGAAGATCCGCCGTAGCTGATGAAGGGGAGCGTCAGGCCGATAACGGGTGTAAGACCAAGGCACATACCGACGTTGCTTGCAACCTGAAAAACGAGAGCCGATGCACAGCCAAAGCAGACGACGCGCCGGACAAAGTCCGGAGAGTGAATACCGACATAGATGCACCGAGCAATAATGGCAAATTCCAGAATAAGCACGATCAGACAGCCGAGAAAACCCAGCTCTTCGCCAATTGCCGCGAAAATATAGTCGGTGTGCTGAGCGAACAGTGCGTTTACTTTGGTTCGGTTTCCTTCATAAAGACCCTGTCCGGAGAAACCGCCGGCTGTCAGAGACTGAAGCGCCTGATTTGTATGGTAACGCTCCGCCAATGCGTGGGGGTCAATTTCGGGATTATACAGGACCTCAAAACGTTTTCTCTGGTATTCGTCCATGACCTTAAACCAGATGATGGGCGCACAGGCCGCCAATGTTCCGCCGCCAAGCAGAAACCAGAAGATATGAACACCGCCGGCGAATGCCATTCCGATAAAGATAAAAACGAAAATCAGAGAAACACCTGCATCACCGGATATGACCAAGTTCAACCCAACCAGAGCAGCCAGATGAAACACCATGTGCGTAATAGAGGGCAGAGATGAAAGACGGCTTTGGTGGGAAGACATGACGGAAGCCATCACAAGAATGTAGGTTATTTTACAAATTTCCGCAGGCTGGATGTTGATGGGCAGCAGAGGAAGGTCAATCCAGCTCTTGTTGCCGCCGTGGACCTCGCCGAAGGGAACCAGAAGCAAAATCATTCCCATATTGAAGAGAAAGAGGATGGTTCTGTGTTCCAAAAGATAATCAAGGTCGATGGAGGAGATTATGACAAACAGTCCGACACCGATGATGGCTGCAACCAGCTGAACCAATACAAAGCGGGTTGCATCCATGAATGCGGTGGTGCTGGAAATAACAATACAGCCGAAGATCGTTGTGAAAAGACAAAGCCCCAGCAGAACAAGATCTCCGGCTTTTAAAGCGTCCAGCAATTCCTGTAAAGTTTTGCGCATGAGGAGAGCCTCCTAGAATAGAATACGGGATATTATACCATTTGGAAGATTAAAACGCAACTGAATTTCGGTCGTTATGTCAAACTATACGGAAAATAGGGGGAGAAAGCGGGAGAGGGGTTGCGTTTTTAGGGAAATCTGCGTATAATTGGAGCATCAAAGAGAAAATCGGAGGATTGGCGGATGGCAAAAAAACTTGCGTCATTCAAGGGCTGCCTGCTGGGTTTGGCGGTCGGCGACGCAATGGGACATTCTGTTGACGAATGGACCCTGGACGAAATTCATAAGACCTTTGGACCGCAGGGCCTGATGGGTTACGACTGCATGAACGGCTATGCAACGGTGACTGCCCATACACAGATTGCAGCCTATACGGCAAACGGTTTGCTGCTTGGACTGACCAGAGGCCAGATGCAGGGAAAAATGGCACCTTATGTCCGCTATATCAACGTGGCTGAGTGCGAATGGGCCAGACAGCAGAGCTACGTTCAGGAGCCTAAGAAGCCGTTTTTCTGCTGGGTCGGTGCAGATGAGGTGATCCGCGCTCGGAGAACCCGGGATAATCTAATGGTTGATACGCTGCTTCAGAACAGAATTGGTACCATGGAGGAGCCACGAAACAAGCGTGACAGCGCATCGTCTCTTGCGGCAGCAATTCCCGTGGGGATGTTTTATGAACCAGGGCGCATTGACCGCAAGGAAATGCTTCGCTTGGGCGCAGAAGCAGTGGCCCTGACCCATGGTAATTCTACGGCCTATTTGTCCGGTGCTGCGCTGAGCTATATCGTTAGTCGAGTAGTTCTGGATGAAGAGAAGGATATTAAAGGTCTGATTAAGGAGACAATAAAGGTATTGCAGGATCAGTTCTGCCGTGATTACGCACACAGCGTGGGCGAGATCTGCTTGGCACTGCAGATGGTTTTATCCCTTGCCAACTCTCCCGCGGTTGAACAGATGGAGGCCATGGAGCATCTCCGTTGTGACAAAGCACACGAGGTGCTGGCCGGAGCGCTTTATTGCTGCGCGGTTCACGGGGAGAACATTGATGCGGCGCTGGGGGCGGCAGTCAATCATTCCGGAAGAAGCTCGGCCGTCGGCGCTGTGACCGGTGCAATTTTGGGAGGAATGTTGGGAGACGGCGTGCTCAGGGACTTTTTCTTGCGGGATTTGGAGCCGATCAAATGCTTGGAGGTTCTAGCTGCGGATTTTTATCAGGGCTGCCCGATGGATCGGGGAAGCGTTCTGTTCGATTACGTGTGGGATCAAAAATATATTTCCTACCACCGCTAATGGGAAAAACCGAGCACTTTTTTTGAAAAAAGTGGGAACTTTATTTGAAAATACCCTTGCAAAACCCATTCATAGGTGCTATAATAGTGCCAATCTAGAGTATAATTTACGAAAGAGAGGGGTTCTGCCCCTCTCTTTCTTGCTGATCGTAGACTTTTACGAATGAAGAAAGGCGTGTCATATGAAGATTACGGAACTCGTGGAAAGCTTTGCCCGCCCTGTGGTGGAAGAGCATGGCTGCAAGCTCTGGGATGTGGAGTATGTCCGGGAAGGCTCTGATTACTTCCTGCGGCTCTACATCGACAAGGACGGCGGCGTGGATATTACCGATTGTGAGACAATTTCCCGTGCGGTGGACCCAATTTTGGATGAGAAAGATCCAATCTCGGAATCCTATCACTTTGAGGTCTGCTCTGCAGGGTTGGAGCGTGCGCTCAAGCGCCCTGGGGATTTTGAGCAGTTTATGAACAGTCCTATTACAATCAAGCTTTACCGCCCCAGAAACGGTCTTAAGGAGGTTCCCGGGATTCTGCGGGGCTATGAAGACGGCCGTGTAACTGCGGAATGCGGTAAGGAAACCATTACATTCGAAAAATCAGAAGTTGCCTTGGTGCGGCTTCGCGTTGAATTCTAAAGAGGAGGAACGATTATGGCCAAGACTACTAGATCCAAGAAAAATCAGGTCCCCGAAATCAATGTAGGCGTTGAAATTTTTGAAAGCCTGCGTGAGTTGGAAAGAATGAAGGGCATTCCCGTTGAAGATATGGTGGACCGCCTGAAAAAGGCATTGGTCACCGCTTACCAGAAGGAGCCGGAAGCAGGACAGGCACTTCCTGCTGAAAATGTTGCAGTCGAGCTTAGTGAAGCAGGCCTGTTTATGTATCAGGTTAAGACCGCTGTGGAAGAAGTCTGGGATGCTCCTCTGGAGATTCATATTGACGCAGCCAGAAAGATTCAGCCCAATGCGCAGCTTGGTGACAGCATCCGGATCCCCATTGATATCAAGTCCTTCGGCCGCATTGCCGCAAAAAATGCCAAGGGCATTATCATTCAGGGCATTCGTGAGAAGGAACGCGATGCCATCTATCAGAGCTACTCTGCAAAGTCTCAGGAGCTTATGACCGGAACGGTTCTGCGTGTGGATCCCGAAGGAGATATCTTTGTTCGGATCGGTACCGGTACGGATGCCAACGACGCAGTTCTGCGGGTCAGCGAGCAGATTCCCGGAGAAGTTTATGAGGCCGGTGACAAAATCCGTGTCTATGTGCTGGAAGCACACCGCTCTGCCCGCGGTCCTCTGGTTCATGTGTCCAGAACCCATCCCAATCTGGTCCGCCGCCTGTTTGAGCTTGAGACACCCGAAATTGCCAGCGGTGAAGTGGAAGTTCGCAATATTGCCCGTGAAGCCGGTTCCCGCTCCAAGATGGCGGTTCGAGCAACGGTGGAGGGTGTCGATCCTGTGGGTGCCTGCGTCGGTCCCCGGGGCGGCCGTGTCGGCGCGGTTGTGGAAGAGCTCCATGGCGAGAAGATCGATATTGTTGTTTACAGCGAGGATCCCTGTGAGTATGTCAAGGCGGCGCTTAGTCCCGCTGATGTTTTGTCGGTCGAGGTTGTGCCCGGGCAGAAGGCCTGCAAGGTTGTTGTTCCTGACGATCAGCTGAGCCTCGCCATCGGCAAGGAGGGCCAGAATGCTCGCTTGGCAGCTCGCCTGACCAGCTATAAGATTGACATTAAGCCTGCCTCTCAGGTAGAAGAAGTCAGCGCACCTGCCGAGCAGTAAGCCGACAGGAGCACAGTATTGAGATAGGAGGGAACACCATGCAGAAGAAAATCCCTCAGCGGCAGTGTATGGGCTGCCGGGAACGTAAAAACAAGCGGGAACTGATACGGGTTGTCAGATCTCCGGAAGGACAGGTCGCTCTGGACTTTAAGGGGAAGGCTCCCGGACGCGGTGCATATCTCTGCCCTTCGCTTGCGTGCTTAAAGCGGGCAATCCGCTCTAAGGCAATTGAGCGAAGCCTCGAGGTAGAAATTCCGCAGGAAATTTATGCTCGTCTTGAGCAGGAAATGGAGGAAGCAGAGACAAATGATGCACAAGGCTCTTAATTATATGTCAATTGCCCGAAAAGCAGGCATGATTGAGCTGGGCGAGGAACCGGTTGGTGCGGCGGCACGGTCGGGGCATGCTCGCCTTGTTGTGGTGGCGCAGGATGCTTCCGATCATACCTGGAGAAGAGCAAAAAGTTTTGTGGCTGGAACCAGCCAGCAGTGTATTAAGGCCCCCTTCAGCAAGGATGATATGGGTATGGCGATTGGCCGGACCAGCCTTGCCATTGCGGCCTTTACCGATTCGGCGATGGCTTTGGCGTTTGTGAAAGCGCTGGCAGAACCGGAGCGGTACCGGGAAGTGCTGGAAGAACTGGACAAAAAGTCCAAGAAGATTCGTCAGCGTCAGTCTGAAGCAAAGGCTCACCAGTATAATATGAAGGTCGGCAAGCATCGGACTCGTCCCGGTAATAAGAAGGATTGACTTATGGAGGTGCGTATATGAGTTTTATTAAGTATCGTTTGCGTGAAGTTGCGTCGGATTTCGGCACCAATCCCAAGGAGATCTCTGAGATCGTAGGTACCTATTTTGAAAAACCCAAGTCCAACACACAGGTGCTGACCGATGAGGAGCTCAATGTGGTGTTTGATTCCATGACCCAGAATCACGAGATTGATTCTCTGGAGCAGGTGTTTACTGCAAAGCCCGCACAGGAGGCAAAGCAGCCCAAGAGCACACAGAGCAGCCAGAATCATCGCAGTGACAGCCGTCCGGCACAGTCCCGACCGGCTCAGAACAATCAGAATAATTCCCAGCCTCGCCGGGACAACAATACCACAAAGCCTGCTGCTAAAACCGCAGAGCCTGAGCGTAAGCGTGAGCGCCGTGTGGTGGATACTTCCGCCGTACAGGTCAACTCCGCTCGCTTTGATGACCGTGTTGACAGCCTGATCTCCGAGCGTGCTCAGAATTTCCAGGGCGGCAAGCAGAGAATCGGCAACAAAAATAAGCAGCAGAATAAGAATAACAAGTTTAAGGGCAACAAGGCCCGCAACGAGGAGCAGGAGAAGATGCGCCGCCTTCAGATGGAGGTTGCGCGGAAGGCCCCTCTGACAGTTAAGATTCCCGATGAAATCACGGTCGGTGAACTGGCAAGCCGCATGAAAAAGACTGCCGGTGAAGTCATTAAGCTGTTGATGAAAAACGGTGTAATGGCAGCAATCAACCAGACCATTGATTATGATACCGCTGAGTTTGTGGCAACAGAATTGGGATGTAAGGTCGAGAAGGAAGTCATCATCACCATCGAGGAGAAGATTTTCGATGAGCACGAGGATACCGCAGAAGAGCTGGAGTCTCGTGCACCGGTTGTTGTTGTCATGGGTCATGTTGACCACGGCAAGACTTCCACACTGGACGCAATCCGTAAGACAAAGGTAACCGCTGGTGAAGCGGGCGGTATTACTCAGCATATCGGTGCTTACACAGTTGATGTTGACGGAAGTATGGTCACATTCCTGGATACACCCGGCCATGCAGCATTCACCTCTATGCGTGCCCGTGGTGCAATGTGTACCGATATCGCAGTTCTGGTTGTGGCAGCTGACGACGGCATTATGCCCCAGACCATTGAGTCCATCAACCACGCAAAGGCTGCAAATCTGCCCATCATTGTTGCGGTAAACAAGATGGATAAGCCCACTGCGAATCCCGAGCGGATCATGCAGCAGCTGACGGAGTATGAGCTGATTCCCGAGGAGTGGGGCGGCGAGACGATCATCTGCCCCATTTCTGCCAAGACCGGTGACGGAATTGACAATCTGCTGGAAATGATTACCCTGACAGCTGAAATGCTTGAGCTGAAGGCTAATCCCAACCGCCGTGCAAAGGGCTCTGTGATTGAGGCTCGCCTTGACAAGAATCGCGGCCCGATTGCAACGCTGCTGGTTCAGAACGGTACTCTGAAGCAGGGAGATATCCTGATTGCAGGCACAGCTGTGGGTCGTGTCCGAGTGATGACCAATGACAAGGGCCGCACGGTTAAGACAGCCGGACCCTCTGTTCCCGTGGAGATCACGGGTTTGGGCGATGTACCTTCTCCCGGCGATGAGTTTAATGTTGTTACCGACGAGCGCATGGCACGTGAGCTGGTTGAGCAGCGCCGTCAGGAGCAGAAGGATGCACTGGCTGCCATGAATACAAAGGTTACTTTGGATAATCTCTTTGCCAAGATCGGCGAAGGAGAGATGAAGGAACTGAAGCTGATTGTTAAGGCTGACGTTCAGGGCTCTGCTGAAGCGGTCAAGGCCTCTCTGGAGAAAATCTCCAATGAGGAAGTTCGCGTTAAGGTTATCCACGCAGGTGTTGGCGCCATCAATGAATCCGACATTCTGCTGGCTTCCACCGCAGGGGCAATTATCGTCGGATTTAACGTCCGTCCCGATGCAGCTGCTGAGGCCAACGGTCACAGAGCAAACGTGGATATGCGCTTCTACCGTGTCATTTACGATGCAATCGACGAAATTGAATCTGCAATGAAGGGTATGCTGGCACCTAAGTATCATGAGGTTGTCTACGGTCATGCGGAAGTCCGACTGACCTACAAGGTTTCTGCCATCGGTACGGTTGCCGGCTGTATGGTCAAGGACGGCAAGGTGACCCGGGATGCACAGGTTCGCGTCCTGCGCGACAACATTGTCATTCACGAGGGTGAAGTCGGCTCCCTGCAGAGATTTAAGGATGCGGTTAAGGAAGTTACTGCCGGTTATGAGTGCGGCATGAGCATTCTGAAATTCAATGATATTAAGGAAGGCGACATCTTCGAGTGCTTCGGCATGGAAGAGATTAAGCAGTAATCGAACTTTTAACCGCCGCACCGCTTTTGCGGCGCGGCGGTTTTGCCATAAAATAGGAGGATGAACAAATGGCATCCAATCGAATCAATCGGATCAATGAAGAGATCCAGAAGGAACTTAGCACCCTGCTGCGCAATGTGAAAGATCCTCGTGTTGCCGGCACAATGATTTCTGTAACCCGCGTAGAAACAACACCGGATCTGCGCTGGGCCAAGGTTTATGTCAGTTTTCTGGAAGCGGATCGGGCAAAGGACGCAATGAAGGGACTCAAATCCGCCGGCGGATATCTTCGCCGAGAGCTGGGCAGAACGCTGAATCTGCGATATACCCCTGAAATTGCATGGGCACTGGATGATTCTATCACATATGGTGCTCACATGTTGGAGCTGATCAATTCTCTCGACACGGGAGCAGAGAAAGATGAAGAAGCTGAAGAGAACTGATGTCTG
>JARIAT010000011.1 GCA_029257715.1 Faecousia sp.
ATACTGCATCTATTGATGGAATTCTTCGGGGGATGATTCGGAACAGCTATTGCGTAACATTGGGATTTAAAATCGCAGATATTGACCCCAGACTGGAAGAACAGCAGAATTGTTTTACAATGTCAGATAAAGCAAGAGCGATTGGCGGCTCTGTACTGGAGCAGGTCTGTCATTTTTTTATGAATCAGAGTTGATAGGAATTCGCCGGAACTGTTATCCTTCAGTACCGGCGAATTCGTTTTTTAAGGGGATTTTTCTTTTAAAATGGATCGAGTCAGGAAAATCTGGCAGGCTCGCCGTGCTTATGATCTTGCGTCAAGAATCATCTGCTCCAAGGCTCTCGCTGCGAGACTTAAGGCCTGTTCTTTTCGCTTCACAAGGCAGATGCTGCGGTACGGAATTTCTTCTTGAAGATCAATGACGGTCAGGGAATCGGATTTGGATAGAAACTGTTCCGGAACGAATCCGATGCCGAGATCAGCTTCTACCATAGGCAGAATCTGGTCAGCGGTAGATGCTTCAATATCCGGCTGATACAGAAGTCCGTGTTTCGCAAAAAAAGCAGAGTAGAATTCAAAGGATTTGGTTGCAGCACTGAGAGAAATCAGCGAATAGTTTTGCAATTCCGCCAGTGGGACTTTACGTCCGTTAAAATCTCCCAAAGCAGGGGAACAGACAGGAACCTCTCGAATCTTCATAAGAGACTGTTCTACCAAAGAGGCGCAGTGGCTGATAGGTGTTGTGACAACTGCAAGATCTGCGATGCCCTCTTTCAAGGCAGTGATAGCCTGAGGGGTTGAGTGGTTACTGATGCGGATGCGTACTCCAGGGTGGAGCAGGCGGTATTCTTTCAGGATGGGGAGCAGCAAGCACCGAAGAGCTACCTCACTTGATGCGACAAATACTGTGCCGTTATGGGTACCGTTGCTCCCCGTGATTTCGGCTTCCCCAGCTTCAATATGCTCAAAGGCGATTCGGACATGTGCGTAGAGTTTCTCCCCGTCAGAAGTAAGCTTCATTCCCCGGTTTGTTCGGATAAAAAGGGGACAGCCAAGCTGGCTTTCCAGGTTTTTAATTGCTCGGGTAAGGTTGGGCTGGCTGTTGACAAGCTGTTTTGCCGCCAGAGAGAGATTGCCTAATTTTGCAACATAGTAAAAAATTCGATAGTAATCATAGCTGATATCCATATGAAACACTCCTGCAAGTATATGATAAATGCATACTTGATATACAATTTATATATTTTACATATATCGGATATTGAATTATAATGCTTGTGCGAAAAAAAGTCAAGGAAATGTGAAAGTAAGGAGAAATGGATGTATGAATAAGGATTTGACCGTAGGCAAACCAAGCACCGTGCTTTGGAAATTTTGTCTGCCACTGTTTGGCAGTATTATTTTCCAGCAGCTCTATAACATTGCAGACAGCTTTGTGGCCGGTAAATTTATAAGCAATGACGCATTGGCGGCAGTCGGAAACAGCTATGAGATTACATTGATCTTTATCGCCTTTGCCTTCGGCTGCAATATTGGATGCTCTGTGATTGTGTCTCAGCTTTTTGGCGCAAAGCAGTATAAGGATCTCAAGACTGCGGTTTACACAACTCTGATTGCCAGCGGTGTTCTGTGCGGCGGATTGATGCTTGTAGGATTTTTTTGCTGCGACAGCCTGTTGGAATTGATCAATACTCCGGAAAATATCTTTGCGGATTCCAAGCTGTACTTGGATATTTATATTCTGGGTCTACCGTTCATTTTCTATTATAATGTATCTACCGGTATTTTTTCGGCACTGGGCGATTCCAAAACTCCGTTTATTTTTCTGGCGTGTTCCTCAATCTCCAACATTGCGGTGGATATATTGTTTGTAGCCGGTTTCCATATGGGGGTGTCCGGTGTTGCGTGGGCGACATTCCTTTGCCAAGGAATCAGCTGCCTGCTTGCGGTGCTTGTGATTTTTAAACGATTTAATAAGATTGAAACCCACGGCGAGATTCCCGTTTTCTCGTGGACGCTTTTGGGTCGGATTTCCGCAGTAGCAATCCCGAGCATTTTGCAGCAGAGCTTCATTTCGGTTGGTAATATCATCATCCAGAGCGTCATTAACGGCTTTGGTTCTGCGGTGATTGCGGGCTATTCTGCATCCATCAAACTCAACAATATGGTCATTACGTCTCTGACCACCCTTGGAAATGGTATTTCCAACTATACAGCACAGAATTTGGGTGCGGAGAAATACGATCGAATCAAGGAAGGCTTTGGAGCAGGTCTTCGTCTGGTATGGATGATCTGCATTCCTCTTGTGGCGCTTTATCTACTGGCAGGTGAGACTCTGGTTGGAATTTTTATGGAGAATCCCACAGGCGAAGCGATGGATACAGGACTTATGTTTCTGCGAATCGTCAGCCCCTTCTACTTTATTGTCTCGACCAAGCTTGTTTCTGACGGCATCCTGAGAGGGGCCGGCCTCATGAAGGACTTCATGATCGCAACATTCACAGATCTGATTTTGAGAGTGGCACTGGCAATTATACTTGCGAAAACTGCCCTTGGTGCAACCGGAATCTGGATTTCGTGGCCCATCGGATGGAGCGTTGCAATGGTTATGTCTGTAATTTTTTACAAGAGAATCCATTGGGGGAAAGACAATGATCGAGCTCTTGATCTGAAGTATGCGAACGATGCTGTGTAACGTAAGCAAATAGAGCAATAAAAAGGATGTTTTCAAAAGAAAACATCCTTTTTATATACCGTATCAAGCTTTCATCAAACCAGCCTGAATTAACTGTTTTCGGATCAGGGGACCAATTGCCATAGCCAGCATGATTTTCAAAAAATCTCCGGGGATAAAAGGAATTACGCAAGCGGACAACGCAGCAGCAAGGGGGGTCTGGGACTCGTAACAAAACCAGGCAGTTCCGAATGCGTAGCAAATCGCGGTACCGACTACAAATCCGAGAAAATGAATCCAGTGTTTGCTGCTCTTCTGGAGGATCCATCCTGCTGCGGCTGCCATTGGGAAAAACCCAATGATATATCCTCCGGTTGGTCCCATCAGCTTTCCGATTCCTCCTGAAAAACCGGAGAAAACAGGCATACCGATCATGCCGATGAGCAAATAGACAAAGAGACTACCGACAGCCCATTGCCAGCTGAGGAGATATAAGGATAGATAAATGGCGAGAGTTGCGAGTGAAATCGGTACCGGACCGATGGGAATCGAAAGGGGAGAAAGGACACATATGACTGCGGCCATGACTCCTGCACGGGATAGATCGGAAATTTTGGCTTTTCGTTGAAGTTCAGTTGTTTGGTGGCTCATATAAAATTCTCCTTTACAACAGATTAAAATTCCGAAGAATGTTGCGGTTGCTCCACTCAAAAGAAATCCACGATGAGAGTTGCATTGTAAACTTATCCTGGATATAAGTTTACCATCTATATAAGATAATGTCAACTAATAAAAATATAAAGTTTACATTCAAATGATACGACATTGAGCAAAATAACGAGGCAGCCAAGACTTGACTGCCTCGTTATTTCAAAAATGGATAGATCAATTTTGATGGATCAGGAAGAAATCTGTTGGGACGCGCTTTCTCTCTCCATCTTTTCCTCTGCTGTGGAGAGAAGGAGTTTAATACGGTTAAGCTGGTTTACCTCGCTGGCACTGGGATCATAATCCACAGCGGCAATATTAGCCTCAGGAAATGCACTGCGAAGTGTCTTGATCACACCTTTGCCAACAACATGGTTCGGGAGACATCCAAAAGGCTGAATACAGATAATATTGGGAATTCCGGAAGTGATAAGCTCTACCATTTCACCGGTTAGAAACCATCCCTCACCATATTGGTTGCCAATGGAAAGAAAGGGTTTTGTCATCTCTGCAATCTGATCGATGGGGAGAGAGCAGGAAAATCGTCTGCTGCTTTGGAGCGCATCCAAGGCCGGTTTTCGGATCATATGGATCAGATGAATCCCTGCGTCGGAAACCAGGGCCTTTCCCTTTCTGGCCCCAAGGAACTCCGCTTTATATTTTCCGTTATAGGTTGCGTAATTCATAAAATCCATGAGGTCTGGAACTACGGCTTCTGCTCCCTCCCGTTCCAGCAGATCAACCAGATGGTTATTTGCCAGAGGCATGTATTTTACAAGAATTTCTCCTACAATTCCGACTCTCGGCTTTCGGAGAGTCTCATCTAAGGGAAGCGTATCAAAGTCGTGCACCAACTGCTGACAGATTTTTCGATAATGTACAGTATTGAAGTCCTTCATCAGTACATCAATGCATCGAACCTTCCATTTTGCGTGGAGGGCGTTGGCGGAACCGGGAACCTTTTCATAGGGCCGTACCCGATAGAGACAACGCATCATAAGATCGCCGTAGACAAGTGCCTGAACGGCATCGATCAGGAGCTTTGGTGTCAATACAAATCCGTCGTTACGTTCCATACCGTTGGCGTTCAGGGAGATCACCGGAATGTGGCTCAATCCGACACGATCCAAGGCTCTGCGGATAAATCCAACATAGTTGCTGGCACGGCAGCATCCGCCGGTCTGGGACATGATGATGGCCAGACGATTGGTATCGTATTTTCCGGAGAGTACCGCCTGCATAATTTGGCCGACAACTGTGATCGATGGAAAACACGCATCGTTATTGACATACTTCAGTCCCACATCGATGGCAGAACGGTTGTCGTTGTTAAGCACAACAACATGATATCCGTGTTTTTGAAGGACCGGCTGTATCAGATCAAAATGGATCGGACTCATTTGCGGCGCAAGAATGGTGTAGTTCTCGCTGCGCATCTGCTTTGTAAAAGTAGTACGATGGTATTCCTGCGGAACCGGTTTTGCTGAGATAGATTTTCTGCGGCGCATTTCCATAGCTGCCATAAGGCTGCGAATCCGGATTCTCACGGCTCCGAGGTTATTTACTTCATCGATTTTTAAAAGTGTATAAAGCTTGTTGCATTTTTCGAGGATTTCGCAAACTTGGTCGGAGGTGACTGCATCCAGACCGCAGCCAAAAGAATTGAGCTGAATCAATTCAAGATCATTTCGCTGGGCCACAAACTCAGCGGCAGAATAGAGTCTTGAATGGAAGACCCATTGATCTACGACTCTTAATGGCCGCTCAGGATCCGCTGCGATCGGTAGACTGTCCTCTGTAAAAACAGTAAGACCATAGGAGCTGATAAGCTCTGGGATTCCGTGGTTAATTTCGGGATCAATATGGTAGGGCCGACCTGCAAGAACGATTCCCTGACCGTTATTTTGCTCCATTTCCCGTAGCAGCCGGCTGCCTTCTCGGCGAATATCCTCTTTGGCACGAATCTGTTCGATCCATGCAAGATGAACAGCTCTGCGCACTTCATCGGAAGAAATTCCCCATTCTTCTGCGGCAGTTTTAATAAGCCGATCGGCGGCGGTTTTCTCGCTGGTCAGGGCGATAAAGGGACGAATATAGTGGACTTCACCGTCAGTGATAGACTCCACATTGTTTTTGATGTTCTCCGCATAGGAGATCACCATGGGACAATTGAAGTGATTCTGTGCGTGGGCAGTTTCCTGATGCTCGTAAAAAACACAGGGATGGAAGATATTCTTTACTCCATGGTTAATCAGCCACTGGACGTGTCCATGGGCCAATTTGGCAGGATAGCATTCAGATTCAGAAGGAATAGATTCCATACCAAGCTCGTAAATCTTGCGATCTGAGAAGGGGGAAAGCACCACTCGAAAACCAAGTGCTCGGAAAAAAGTTGCCCAGAAGGGGAAATTTTCATAGATATTGAGCACCCGTGGAATCCCGATTGAACCGTGAACAGCTTCGCTTTCGGAAAGAGGAGGATAGTCGTCAAATAATCGTTTGCGCTTATAGGCCATCATATTCGGCGCATGTTTTACATCAGAATGGGATTTCCCCGCGCCTTTCTCACAGCGATTGCCGCTGACATGACGGCGTCCGCCGGAAAAAGTATTGACGGTGAGCATACAGTTATTTGTGCATCCACCGCATCGGACCGATCTGGAAGTGTAAGTGAGGCTATAAATATCCTCCAGAGGGAGCATGGAACTGGCAGAGCCATCATCATGCTCCCGCGCAACGAGCGCAGCGCCGAAAGCCCCCATAAGACCGGAGATATCCGGACAAATGGCTTCAACACCTGCGATTTTCTCAAATGCACGAAGAACCGCTTGATTATGGAATGTTCCACCCTGAACAACAATATTTTTTCCAAGGTCTTCTGCAGATGCGAGCTTGATGACCTTATAAAGCGCATTTTTAATGACGGAGTAAGCAAGTCCGGCAGAAATATCTGATACGGAGGCCCCTTCTTTTTGCGCTTGCTTGACATTGGAGTTCATAAAGACAGTGCATCTGGTTCCCAGATCCACAGGTGCTTTGGCAAAAAGTGCCTCCTTGGCAAAAGCTTCAGCAGAATAGCCGAGAGAGGATGCGAAGTTTTCAATAAAAGAACCGCAGCCGGAGGAACAGGCCTCGTTGAGCAGAATGGTGTCAACGGTTCCGTTTTTAAGCTTGATGCACTTCATATCCTGCCCACCGATGTCCAGTACGCAGTCTACATTGGGGTTAAAAAAGGCAGCAGCGGTACAGTGTGCAATTGTCTCTACGACACCTTCATCCAGAGAAAATGCTGCTTTGAGCAATGCCTCTCCATAGCCGGTGGAACAGGCCCGTGCAATATGTGCGGTGCGGGGAAGCTGCTGACGCAATTTCGAGATGGCATCTTTTGCGGTCTGAATCGGGTCAGCCTGATTATTTGCGTAATCGGAAAAGAGAAGCTCACCTTGGCTTCCCAGAAGAACCATCTTTGTGGTAGTGGAACCGGCATCAATTCCCAGATAACATTTGCCGCTGTATGCAGACAGGGGACTCTTGGGAACAATGCTTAGGGAATGCCGCTTCTGAAAGGCATCAAACTCTTCCGTATTTTGAAACAGCGGTTCCAGTCTCGGCATTTCATAAACAATTTCTACACCGCTGTGAAGCTTGCCAATCAATTCGTTGATGTCCATCGGATCAGCATTTTTTGCTTCCAAGGCTGCGCCGAGGGCAGCAAACAGATGGGAATTCGCCGGATCGACCGTTGTTTCCGGGGTGAGATGCAGCGTGCGGATAAACGCATTTTTAAGTTCGGATAAAAAGTGAAGGGGGCCGCCCAGAAACGCGACACAGCCACGGATCGGCTTTCCGCAGGCAAGTCCGGAAATTGTCTGATTGACTACAGCCTGAAAAATAGAGGCGGCCAGATCGGCTTTTGTTGCACCTTCGTTAATCAGCGGCTGAATATCGGTTTTTGCGAACACGCCACATCTTGCGGCAATAGGATAAATCTGCTGATAAGAAGCTGCGGCGGTATTCAATCCGGCGGCATCAGTTTGCAGAAGGGAGGCCATCTGGTCAATAAAGGAGCCTGTGCCGCCGGCGCAGACTCCGTTCATCCGCTCGTCCAGGCCGCCTTCAAAATAGATAATTTTGGCATCCTCACCGCCAAGCTCGATGGCTACATCGGTCTGGGGGGCGGATGCGCGAAGAGCGGATGCAACAGCAACGACTTCCTGCACAAACGCAATATTGAGTGCATTTCCCAGTGTGATGGAGCCGGAACCTGTAATTTTTGCCTGAAGGGAGAAGGTGCCTAATTGCTCACGGGCTTCTTCCAGCATTTGGCAGAGAGTAGACTGGGTGTGGGCATGATGCCGCCGATATTCCCCGTAAAGCATTTCTCCGTCCTGATCTGTGATGACGAGTTTTACCGTGGTAGATCCGATATCAATTCCACCAAAGCATTTTTTTGTTTGCACTGCAGCCATGAATTTTTCTCCTTCTATCACCGGCAGAAAACATATTTTATGCGCAGCTGCGGTCAGAGAGCAGTCTGAAATGATTTGATTCATCTGCGGACACGATTATCTCCGGGGGTAGCACAGATGCTCTGTCGGATTCCGTCTAATAACTGTAATATTTTACCACATATACAGCAGATATCAACTCCCATTCATGAACAGAAAATCCGATAAATTTACCCAATATTTTGGAACGGTCATAAATCAAAAATGAAAAGACAGAATACCGGTTTAAGGATATAGCACTCTTGCTTAATGAGTGCTAAAATTCATAATTCAGTCACAGGAATCACATAGAAAAGTCAAAATTCAGGAATATGATAAATATCGTAAAGGAGATGAGCCCCATGGAGTGAGCATGAAATCCGACCCATGCCGACCCGCCGGAATAGAAACATGGCCGACATTTTTAGATCTTGCAAAGTATAATTGGAGGTTTTATAATGTTGGAACTTACAAATAGAGCGCACAATCGTCAAATGGATATGTTTAATCCCTTCCGTGAAATGGAACAGTTGGAACATTCACTTTTTGGAGATGCCTTTGATCACTTTTTCGATCGACCGGATTTGGCAGAATTTAAGACAGATATCACAGATGAGGGAGATCATTATTTGATGGAAGCCGATCTTCCCGGCTTTGACAAAAAGGATATTCATCTGGATCTCAGTGGGAATACATTGATGATTCAGGCGCAGCGGCACTCAAAAGCAGAGCAGAAGGATGCACAGAACAAAATTGTGCGTGTGGAACGCTCTTACGGATCCTACAGCCGTCGCTTTGATGTGTCGTCCATCGACTGCGACCATATCCGTGTGTCGTATGAGAATGGTGTCTTGGCGCTGGTACTGCCCAAGAAACAGAACCAGACAGCAGCTTCTCGTGTTCTTGAGATTGAATAAACCATGTATGTTTTGGATCAGCTCCCTGCAAAAAAGCAGGGGGCTGATTTTTCTTCGTCAGATATTAGAAGGAAAAACTATTGACAAGGATTATTGGATGATGTATTATTATAAAGGGTTAGTAAGAGCTAACCTATATTTGCTGCGCAAATCAGAATTACATGTTGAAATTTAGGATTGCACCGCAATAATAATCAATATTCTTACGGAAAGAGGTGCATTCAGATGCCGCTTGCCTTTGCGGATATCGGAGTTGAGTATATCATCCAGCGTGTGGGTGGAAGACCCGAAACAAAAAAACATCTGGAGAATATAGGGTTTGTTGCCGGATCGAGAGTCACGATCATCAATATGGTTACTGGCAATCTGATTGTTAAGGTGAAAGAAAGCCGTGTGGCAATCAGTCAGGAATTAGCACAGAAAATTTTTGTTTAACATAGGGAGGTAATGGAAATGAAAACACTTCGGGATGTCAAAGTTGGCGAACATACCAAAGTAACCAAGCTCCATGGAGAGGGCGCAGTCAAGCGCCGCATCATGGATATGGGAATTACCAAGGGTGTTGAGATCTTTGTCCGCAAGGTAGCTCCTCTGGGCGACCCCATCGAGATCACCGTCCGTGGATATGAGCTTTCTATTCGGAAAGCGGATGCCGCAATGATCGAAGTCGAAGACTGATTGGTCTGATCCACTTTTCGGTTTTTAAAGATCTGGCGGAAAAATCTTTGGCGAGGGGAAATGCACTCGCCAATATATCTGAAAATTGGTTAGCAAACGCTAACAGAAAGAAGGAATATCATGGAAATTAGAATTGCTCTTGCGGGCAATCCCAACTGCGGTAAAACCACGCTGTTTAACGCGCTGACCGGTTCCAGTCAGTATGTAGGAAACTGGCCCGGTGTTACCGTTGAGAAGAAGGAAGGCAAACTCAAGAAGCATGCCGGAGTCACAATCACTGACCTTCCCGGTATTTATTCCCTGTCTCCCTACACTCTGGAGGAAGTAGTTGCCAGAAACTATCTGATTACTGAGCGTCCTGATGTCATCCTGAACATTGTTGACGGCACCAATCTGGAGCGAAATTTATATCTGACCACCCAGTTGACCGAACTGGGCATTCCTGTTGTTGTTGCGATCAACATGATGGACGTTGTTCGGAAAAACGGTGACAAAATCAACATCAAAGAGCTGTCGAGAGCGCTTGGATGCAAGGTTATTGAAATTTCCGCACTGAAGAGCGAAGGAACCATCGAAGCGGCAGAAGCCGCAATTGAAGCAGCTAAGGGGGCCAAGAACAACAAGTTTGTTCCTATGCACACCTTCTCCGGCTGCGTTGAGCATGCAATTGCCCATATCGAGGAAGCTGCTGTACATAATCTTCCCGAGGAGCAGCAGCGCTGGTATGCCATCAAGATCTTTGAACGTGATGAGAAGATTCTCTCCCAGCTGAAGCTTGATGCTCAGGTTCTTTCTCACATTGAGAATGATATTGAGTCTGCGGAAGAAGAGCTTGACGATGATGCGGAGTCTATCATCACCAATGACCGCTATGTTTACATCGGTAAGGTAATGAAGTCTTGCTATAAGAAGTCTTCCCACGGCAAGATGACCACCTCTGACAAGATCGATAAGATTGTTACCAACCGAATTCTGGCACTGCCCATTTTTGTTGTGGTCATGTTCCTGATCTATGCGGTTGCAATGGGCTCTTGGAGCGTGAGTATCGGCACTGCGGCAACGGACTTTACCAATGACAATATCTTCGGTGATGGCTTCCACTTGTTTGGAATGGGAACTGAAGAATATGAAGAAGCCAACGCTCCCTTCAGCGAAGCACAGATGACCTGGGCACAGTACAAGTTTGCTGCTGATGAAGAGGGCATTGACCTCGACACCAATAAGGATTTCGTTGTGACCGTTGAGCCTGAGGAAGAGGGCGAGGAAGCAACAGTTATTGACTATGCAGCATATGAGGAAGCTCGTGACTTTATCGAGAATAATGAAGAGAAAGATCCTGCTGATTACGGCGTGTGGATTCCCAGTATTCCTGCTTTGATTGAAAAGCTTCTCGATGCAATCGGTGTCGGCGACAACTGGGTTCGCGCACTGATTATGGACGGCATTGTTGCAGGTGTCGGCGCTGTCTTGGGATTTGTTCCCCAGATGCTGGTTCTGTTCCTGTTCCTGTCTATGCTGGAAGACTGCGGATATATGTCCCGTATTGCATTTATTATGGACCGTATGTTCCGCCGCTTTGGACTTTCCGGTAAATCCTTCATTCCTATGCTGGTTGCTACCGGCTGCGGCGTTCCCGGTATTATGGCTTCTCGTACCATCGAGCAGGATCGTGACCGTAAGATGACAATTATCACCACCGGTTTCATTCCCTGCGGTGCAAAGATGCCTATTATCGGTTTGTTCGCCGGCGCAATCTTCGGGCAGTCTCCTCTGGTCGCAACCTCCGCATTCTTCATTGGCATCGCGGCTGTTGTTGTTTCCGGTATCATTCTGAAGAAGTTCAAGCAGTTCGCTGGTGATCCTGCTCCCTTTGTTATGGAGCTGCCTGCATACCATATGCCGGTTGCATCCAATGTTCTCAGAGCTACTTGGGAGCGTGGTTGGTCTTTTATTAAACGCGCAGGCACTATTATTCTGCTCAGTTCCATTGTTTTGTGGTTCCTGCAGGGCTACGGCTTTACAGAGAGCGGCTTTGGCGCTGTTGCTGACAATAATTCTTCTCTGCTGGCATCCATTGGTAACGGTATTGCATGGCTGTTCTATCCTCTGGGTTGGGTCGGTGAGAACGCATGGAAGGCAACGGTTGCTACGGTTACCGGCCTGATTGCAAAGGAAGAAGTTGTCAATACATTTGCAATCCTTTATCCCACGGTCAGTGATGCAGCCGAGGTATTGATGGATGAGGCAGGTACTCCTATCTGGGGTGAAATCGCAAAGCACTTCAGTGGCATCACTGCTTACAGCTTTATGATCTTCAATCTCCTTTGCGCTCCCTGCTTTGCTGCCATGGGCGCAATGAAGAGAGAGATGAACAACTGGAAGTGGACCACTTTTGCAATCGGCTATATGTGCTGCTTTGCTTATGTGATTTCCATGATTGTATTCCAGATCGGCGGACTGTTCACCGGCGAGGCAAGCTTCGGTATTCTGACTGTCGTTGCATTTGCCGCACTGGCTGGGCTGATTTACCTGCTGTTCCGTAAGGGATATCAGATTCCTGAAGAGTCTCATAAGCTGACCAAGTGCTAAAATCTCTTCTGAAAGGAGGTGCCGATTTATGGGTTTCGGTGATATTGTAGCGATCTTAGTACTTGCTGTTATTGTGGTTGTCTGCATTCGGTCCCTCAAGAAACAGAAGAAGAGCGGTGGCTGTACCGGCAATTGCGCAACTTGTGGTTGCTGTCACGGCCATTCCGAACAAGACGGCGGCGATTGCTGCTGCAAAAAGTAAAGCATCAGGTTTCCAAAATAAATACGTCTATTTGGGAGGTACGCAGTCGTACCTCCCAAATTTTATATCTGATTGAATGTATAAAACGAAATTGAGACAATTCGTGATTGCTTCTGCAAAGACTGTGCCATATAATAAATTCCAGTCGATGAATCGAACCGCATCGCTTTTGAATAAGGAGGGATTTCATGGATAAAAAGGAGAAAATTGAAAAAAGAATTTTGTGGCTATCATTTACAGCGGGACTTTTATTTGCGGTCGCTGAGCTTATTTTTTCGATTTTTAGCCACTCACAGTCGGTGCTGATGGATGCGGTATATGATGCAACAGAGCTGATATTTATTGCGTTGATCTTATTTCTGACGCCCCTTTTTTACAGACCTGTTTCCGAAAAGCATCCATACGGCTATTTCCAGGTAGAATCTATTTTTATTATCATCAAAGGGTTCATGATGCTATCTGTAACCCTTGGCGTTTCGGTAGAAGTGGTAGAGGCAGCGTTATCCGGAGGTAATTCCATTAACGAAGTGGAGGTTGCGGCATTTCAGCTTCTGCTGGGTTTTATGAGTGTTGTGATTTACCTTGCGCTTCGGAAGATGAATCAGAAGCTGTCTTCTCCAACGGTCGACACAGAGCTGATGGAATGGCGTTTGGATATTGCGTACAGCCTTGGTATGTCTTTGGCTTTTTATGGATCTACATTTTTGAAAAATACACCGCTGTCGTTCCTTGCCCCATACTTTGATCCGATTGTTGCAGTGCTGGTGATTATTTTGATGCTTCCGCAAAATATGAAGCTCTTGTGGAACGCAATCAAGGATGTGTTTCTTTTCTCTCCGGACGAGGAAACGGTGGGGACAATTAAAGAAATCTGCATACATATCATGCGTGAGGCATATTTTCACCCGGTGTTTTTTGATATTACAAGGACGGGACGACATCTATGGATTGCGGTATATTTTGAAATTGAAGAGGATATTCTTTCTGTGACAAAGCTGCGGGATGTATCTGACTGCGTGAATCGTGAAATTTCGGAAAAATTCGAAGACTGTACCTGCGAGTTGATTCTTGCGTCAGGTGGGGATTATGCACTTCCTACCAATACTTGCTCAAAGTAATATCTATTTCCAAAGGGGACCTGAGATTTCCGCAAATATTGCATTTTCTGCAATGGACTGCTATACTTATAAACAGATTTTGTTGATAGGAGAATGGATATATGAAAAAAGCTGTAAGTTTGCTGGTTGTCTTTTTGGCGGTTGTAAATATTGCAATTTCCATGTATTTTGCGCTGTTTCGTAGGAATACATCTGCATCCTTTGCGTTTTGTGTCATTGCAATGATCTTTGTTTTTATTTTCTCCTCGATTGGAAAGAAAAAATGATAGTTCCGTCCGAACCTATGGCTCGGACGGAATATTTTTATGATGGATGGATTCACATTGCTGCCGACAAAAGCCTCTGTAAGGTTATTCATGGAGTTGTATTAGACAAAGTGCGAGGGAAGCCGTATATGTCTGTGTGGGAGGAGGGAAAGCCGTCAGCCATCGGGACAGCGTTTAACCGGAGAACGACAGAAATACACAAATTGCGTTGTAAGGAGCTGCATAAGTGGTTGCTTGATGGGCCCTTTTGCAAATCCGGCTGGGTTCCTTAGGAGATTTAATTGAAATATAGATGAAAAAACAGTCGATTGCAATACAGATTATGTCACGGTAAATTAACAAGAGCTAATATGTAAAGGGTGGTTTCTGCCACTGAATACATATGACTGCGGCTCATTTGTGGTGAATAGAAAAGCAGTTGTAGGAAAGGAGTAAAATTCTCATATCTGCAAACATTTTACCATGAAAGGAGCCTGCTATGAAATCTTTATTTGAAGAAATGGGCGGTACATACCGTTGGGAGGGCCATTATCGCATCCCGAACATTGAACTTCCAGAGCAGG
>JARIAT010000032.1 GCA_029257715.1 Faecousia sp.
CCGATCCATACGGATCGGGCGTTTCCCATTGACCTTCACGTTATCCAATGCCGCCCAGCAGAATTCCTGCCAGCAGCACAATGATGCAAATACTGCAAAATCCATATTTCGCCAGCGGATAGAACCATCCGCCCAGCGGCTTTTCTCTGCCCTTGTTCACCTCATGCAGCACATACTTTTTCCCGAGAATCCAGAAAAACATGATTCCGGCCAGACCTGCACCCAGCGGACAGACATAGATACTCAGCATATCCATCCAGCCGGACACAATTCCCTGAATTAACAGGGACACCACCAATCCGATTGCGCCGATCACGCAGCAGGATGCGGTTCGATCCCATCCAAACCACTCCTGCACCGTAGCAATCGGAGCCTCATACAGGTTCATCAGCGATGTCATACCGGCAAAAAACACTGCCACAAAGAATATGACCGAAATAATCGTCCCTCCGGGCATAGAAGCAAACAGATTCGGCAGAAAGACGAACATCAGACCCGGGCCGCCCTCATTGAGCTTCGCTCCGGTTGTCGCCATTGCCGGAATAATCACAAGTGCCGCCAGCAATGCTGCCACAGTGTCAAACAGCGCCACTCGGGCCGCGGAGCGAGGAATATCCTCCTCATCCGAAAGATATGAGCCATAGATCAGTGTTCCATTTCCGGCCACTGACAGGGAAAAGAATGCCTGTCCCATGGCATAAATCCATGTTTTCGGATTTGCCAGTGCCGCAGGATCTACATGGAAAATATAGCGATATCCCTCTGCCGCACCGGGTCTTGTGCTGATATAGATGCCAAGCACCGCAAACAGAACAAAAAACAGCGGCATCATCACCTTATTGGCCTTCTCAATGCCGGAGCTGATTCCGAAAATGAGAATTCCAATGGCCGCAGCCAGTGCGATGGCCTGAAAAATGTTATTGCCATAGGGACTGGCCATTGTGAGAAACCGGTTCCAGAAATCATCCACCGAATCTCCTGTCAGCACCATTCCCGTGAACGAATCGAGCATATACTTAATAATCCAGCCCATCACAACCGTATATCCAATCGCCATTGCCAGTGATCCCACCGCAGGAATCAGACCAATCGTCTGTCCCAATCGGCGGCTTCCTATTTTCTCACCCGCCGTACCAAAGGCGTCAATGGGACCGCAGCGTGTGGCACGGCCGAAGCTCATTTCTCCGATTACGCCGGTGGAGCCGATCAAGAACACAAACAGCAAATACGGGATCAAAAACGCACCGCCGCCGCAGGTTGAAACTCTTGTGGGAAACAGCCAGATATTTCCCATTCCTACGGCAGAGCCAATACATGCCAGAATAAATCCCCAGCGGGAACGAAACCGATCTCTTTTTTGTTTCTTCACAAGATGTCATCTCCTATCATGATTTGCAGAGTAATAGCGCCCATTATAGCACAAGATTGTACTGTATGCTACCTGTTATTTGATACTTTCTTGCCTTTTTTGAGGAAACATGATAAAATATTCCGGTCTGAGTCCTGTTATCAGATAAAATCTGAACTGCGGAGGCTGTCTTGGTTTCGTCCGAGACAAACATCTATGGCATACGAAATTTTGAAAACCGATTTGATCCGCCCCATTCAGGGTGTGTTATTTGATATGGACGGTCTGGTTCTTGACACCGAGAGCCTTTACACACGCTTCTGGATGGAGGCTGCGCAGGAGCTTGGCTATCCCATGAGCTGGGATCAGTCCCTCGGTATGCGCAGTCTGAATAAGCTCTGGGGACAGCAGTATCTCGAATCATGCTTTGGGCCTGGAATCGACTACGAAACAGTCCGTGCTGTGCGCATCCGCCGAATGAATGCCTACATTGCCGAACATGGTGTTGCCGCAAAGCCCGGTATTCACGAACTGTTGGAGTATCTCCACCGCCACCGGATTCCCTGTGCCATTACCACCTCGTCTCCGTTGGATCGTGTCAAAGCGCATCTAACACCTTTGGGCCTCTACGATCAGTTCGATGCGCTTTGCAGCGGCTATGAAGTAGCACACGGAAAGCCTGAACCGGACATTTACCTCTATGGTGCTTCCCAAATTCATCTTCCCCCTGAGGCGTGCATCGCTCTGGAGGATTCCCCCGCAGGCATCGAGTCCGCTTTCCGGGCCGGATGCCTTCCGATTGTCATTCCCGATCAGGATCAGCCCGATGCAAAAACCCTCTCCAGATGCTTCGGCAAATCCGATTCTCTGGCGGATATCTGCCAGCTGCTGGCCCAGCTCAATGGATACGCAGACCTCTCATAACCCCAGACGCTTCTTTTGCACTCAAGCAAAAATCCCGGTGTGATTGTTCACACCGGGATTTTTTAACCGAATCGTTTGGCATAGCCGCATCTGCGGCACAACTCTTCACTTGGCCTGCGGTTGGAGAATCCGTCCACAATCGCCTTGACTCTGGGATTTGCAAGAATCTCCTGAGGAGACTGGGTAAATATATTGCCCAGCGTAATCTCTCCCTCTCGATCCAGGCAACACGGCACCACTCTGCCGTCGCAGAGGATTCCGAAATGATCCCGAAGCCCATAGCAGAACACGCCGTCCTTTTGCTCCTCCGCTTCCAAATCCGGCCAGGAAAACCGCTCCCCATATTCCAGATAGAACCGATCCCGCACCTTGATACCTCGCTCCCCTTCTGTCCATTCGCCGGTGAAGCGCTCTCGCATCAGATCCACCGTGCTGATATTTCTGCCTTGATCGAACCCTTTGTTCCACAGCCGAAATACCACAAGCGTACCGGTATCTGCCGCTTTCTCCGCAAAATCCATACAGCCGTTGAGATAGCGCAGATATTGTTCTCTCGTTCCATCCTCGAAAGAATGAACGGATACATTCACCTTGTAAACTCCTGCATCGAGCAGCTCCTGTCCACGGGCCGGAAGAAGCTTACCGTTGGTTGTCACCGCAGACTTGTAGCCAAGAGATGAGGCATAACGGATCATCTCCGGAAGCTGCGGATGTGTCAACGGCTCTCCCATCAGATGGTAGTAGAGATACTTGGTGACGCCCTGAAGCTTATCTGCAATCAGCCGGAATTCCTCCATGGTCATCACTCTGGGCGGACGCACCGTTCCCGGGCAAAAACTGCACTTTGCATTGCATTGGTTCGTGATTTCCACATAAACTCTTCTATACATTGTCATATCCGTTCCTATTCCCTCCCGGAATCTCTCCGGGTTTCTCTCTGGAGAGATTATAGCATAACCCCCCTCTCTGCGCAAGAAAAACGCCTCCGGGTTATCCACCGAAGGCGCTCACGATTTATACTATACCCCGTTTCTCTAATCTGACAAGGGGGATTTTCCAAAAAATAAAAATTTTTTTAGAATTCTTCTTGAGCCATTCCTGTAAACATCCGGCTGTCTGTATGTGGAAGAAAACACGCCGCCACAAACGAATCCATATACCCGGGGCAGGTGCTCAATTCCAGATAAGTCATTCCTGCGGCAATTTCCCGACACTTTTCTTCTGCCGCATCGCTGACCGTCATGGCATAGGCGCCTGTCAACGACGAATTTCCGATATAGGAAAACTGATCCGGTCTCAAGTCCGGAAACATCCCGATTCGAACCGCATTTTCCATATTGATCCCCGATCCGATTCCTCCGGCAACATAAACACGGTCAATCATATCCATTGGCATCTCCACCGCCCTCAAAAGCGTATCAACAGCAGAAAAAATCGCCCCCTTGGCCCGAATAAAATTATCAATATCCACCTCGTTGATGAATATTTCCCGTCCCGAGGCCGACTGCTCCTTCTGCGCAATGACGTAGTATGGCATACCATAGGAATCTGTGCGAATTCTTTCACCCTCGCGGATGAATTTTCCTTTTGCACTGATGATTCCGCACCGAAACAGCTCCGCAATCAGATCGATGATTCCGGAACCGCAAATCCCTGCCGCCCTGCCGTTTCCGATCACACGGACGATTGGCTCCATGGTCTGCGGATCCATTCGGCAGGATTCAATCGCCCCGTCTACTGCCCGCATTCCGCAGGAAATCTCTCCGCCTTCAAAGGCCGGGCCGGCAGAACAGGCACAGCTTATCAAAAATTCCCGATTTCCAAACACAATTTCTCCATTGGTTCCAAGATCAATCATAAGACTCATCTCTTCCCGATCCCAGATTCCGCACGCCATTGTACCAGCGGTGATATCACCACCTACATACGAACCGATATTCGGCGCAATCCGGATTTCTGCCAGAGGATTCGCCCGCAGTCTCAGCTCCTGAGCCGTGACACCTCCCCAACTGAAAAAACTGGGAATATACGGCTCCATCCGTACACTTTGGGCATCCACCCCCAGAAGAAGATGATTCATCGTTGTATTCGCAGCCACCGTGATCCGCAGAATGCACTCCGGCTGTATCCCGATTTCGCCGCACAGCCCCGACAGCAGCGGATTCAGCGTCTGCTCGATCAGTGCCTCCTGAAGTCTCTCCCGTCCGCCGGGTTTGCCCTGCTCAATGATTCGATTGATGACATCCGCGCCATAGCGGATCTGTGCATTTCCGCAGGAACCCTTTGCCAGAATTTCTCCCGCTGTAAGATCTATAAGCACCATGCTCACCGTGGTTGTTCCAATGTCGATGGCGCAGCCCACCATCCGCTGATCTTCCGCAGCGCAGAGATCCAAACAGCAAAATCTGTTTTTTGCGAGCAGCCCTTTGGCGCAAACGTGAAAATTCTGCTCCCGAAGAATCTTTGCCAGTTTCTGCATCACCGGATAGGGGATCTCCACCTGCTGCACCCCCAGACACTCCCGAATGGCGTCTGTCAGACGCTCATTATCCGGCACCGTATCCTCCAGAGATGGTTCAGCCATACAAAGATTCACAGCTTTGAATCCATTTGTAAACGAAAGTCCGCTGTCCATCAAATTTTGTTTCAGACGTGCAAAAATCTCCTGTTCCCGACCGGAGGAGAGATCCGCCGTTTTCATACGGAAGCGCAATAACGAAGCGGTATCCGGCACAAAAATTCTGGCATCCCCCATCACCTTCGAGCAGCAGCAAAGACGCCAGCCATTTTCCCATTCCTCCTCGGAAATATGATGGCTGCGGAGACTTTCTACGCTCCCCTCCCGCAGCTGCATCCGGCATTTTCCGCAGGAGCCATTGCCCGAGCAAGGGGCATCCACGGTCACATCGGCCCGTCGAGCCACCTCCAAAAGATTCTCCCCGGGCAAAGCATCTATTTTAACAGATTCTCTGCCTTCTATTTCAAAAATCACGGTACTCATGTAGGTTCTCCTCATTTTCGGATTTTTCCGAATCTTTCCAATTGAAGTTATTATAGGCTTGTCTATTTTCTTTGTCAACGAATGAAAACGGACGCGCAGATTTCCGCGCGTCCGTTACAGCTGAATGATTCGATTATCCCTTGACTGCGCCCATGGTAATTCCTTTTGTGAAATACTTCTGGAATACCAGGAAGATCGCAATAATGGGAACTGCTGCCAAAGCAGAGCCTGCCATCAGAAGACCGAAGTCTGTGGAGTTTTCTGCCTGCATGGTGGCAATACCCAAAGAAATCGTCAAATTTTCAGAGGTGGTCAGCATAATCAACTGCATGAAATAATCATTCCATGAATTGATAAAAGTGAAAATTGCCAATGCGCCGATACCGGGCTTAATCATCGGCAGAACCACCTCTACAAAGGTCTTGATCTCGCCTGCGCCGTCGATTCTAGCTGCTTCAATCATCTCTCCAGGAACACCCTCGCTGAACTGCTTCAGCAGGAACACGCCGAAGGGCCAGCCGACAATGGGGAAAATAACAGACCAAATATTATCATACAGATTCAGGCCGGCCATCAGTCGAACCAGCGGCACCAAAATAACCTGCTTGGGCAGTGCCATAGCACATACAATCAGTGTAAACACCAGGCCACGGCCCGCAAACCGCTTTTTCGCCAGTGCATAACCTGCCATGGACGAGGTGATACAGGTCAGGATCATGGACGCAACCGCCATAAAGACCGTGTTAATCAGCCAGCGCAGAGCTGCCGGACCATTGGGTCCCTGAATTCCAAAGATGCTGAACAGCGGTGCACTTCTGCTGCTCATGAGCTTTTCGTAGTTGCTCATAACCCATTCGGACGGGAACCATACAGGCGTTGCAGACATAATCTCAGGTCTTGTCTTAAACGATCCGGTGATGATCCAGTACAGTGTGAAGGTGAACAGAAGCGCCACCAGTCCAATCAGAATACAGGACAGATAATAGAAAAGAGATTTCTTTTCCTTCATAATGGCACCTCCTTAATTCTTCTCCTGGCCAAGCTTCATCTGAACAGCAGACAGTGCCGCAATGATCAGGGCCAGAATCACGCCCATTGCGTTGCCGTAACCGTAGCGGTACAGCTTAAAGGCGTTATGATAAATATAATACATGATGGTCATAGTGGAATTATCCGGACCGCCGGAAGTCAGCAGCTGAATCAGTGCAAAGCACTGGAAGGAGTTAATGGTCGTGATAACCAAAATGTATAGCGTCGTGGGCATCATCTGCGGCCATTTAATTCTCCAGAAAGCCTGTAAGCTGGTCGCGCCATCCACCTCTGCCGCTTCCACCAGACTTTTATCCACATTGTCAAGTGCTGATACATAAAGAACAATCGGCTGTCCAACAGAGGTCGTCAGCAAAATCAGAATAATGCAGCCCAGAGCATAGCGGGGGTCGCCCAGCCAGTTGATTGGCCGATCGATCATTCCCGTGGTCTGGCCGACATAGTTAAAAATGCCATAGTAGTTATTGAACATCCACTTCCACACCATAGTGACCGCCACAGAACCGGTAACAACCGGCAGATAGAAGATGCAGCGGAAGGTAGAGGTGGCTGCTACATTCATCTTGCTGATGCAGTTCGCTACCCACAGTGAAAAAATACAGGTAACAGGTACCGAAACCACAACAATCACCAGTGTATTCCAGAATGCCTTAATAAAAACCTGATCCTGAAACAATTCCTTGTAATTCGCAAATCCGACAAAAATGTCTGCCCGGTCACCCATAGTCGCATCAAAGAAGCTTGTGTAGACACACATAAACATGGGATACACGACAAATCCAAGGAAGAAAATCAGGAAGGGCAGCATAAACAGATACGCAGACACCGTCTCCTTCATCACGAGTTTTCGGGTCTTTTTGCTATAATGTACTTTTGATTGTGCCAAGGAGATCCTCCTCTCATTGATGGGGGGCGGGGGGTAAAAGGAAAAAGCGAACACCCTTGTGCGCTATTCGTTTTTTCCCATTACCTCCTGCCTGAAAATCCCCCTTCCCACGATACGCTCGAGGGAAGGGGTTGATTGATTTCATAAGCAGCTGCGGTTTCCAGATTCCGGATTAGCCGGCAGCAGCTGCATTTGCGTTGCTGACAAAGGTTTCAGCAGCTTCCGCAACAGGGGTACCGGTGCTGATCTTCTGCAGCATGGAAGCCCACTCGGTACGAGCAGTCGTCCAGCCGGGGATCACGTTGTAGTAGTCACCCATGTACTGCATGAAGGAGCCGTAAACAGCCTTCATTTCATCACCTGCGTAGGTATCGGTAACAGAGTTACGGACAGACCAGAAACCGGAAGTCTCGACGGACTCAACGGTATTTTCGTCACAGACCCACTTGATGAAGGTCTTTGCAGCCTCGATCTTTGCATCATCTCCGTTATTGAAGATGCCGAAGCCCCAGATACCGCCGCACAGCTGGGTATCGGTGCCTTCCGGAGAGGGGAATGCCATGGGGAATACTTCAAAGTTTTCGCCGATGACTTCCTTTCTTGCATCGTGGGTTGCAGCATTCCAGCAGAACGCCATCTTCAGAATGCCCTGTGCGAACAGGTCAGCCTCTTCGCCGCCGTTGATGGAAGCATCATATCTGATTCCCTTCTGGTTCAGAAGCGTCTCCATAGCCTTGACATTCTCAGGAGAGTTGGCGGTATAAGCAGTATGCTCAGCATTGGTGAAGGTGCCGCCATACAGGTTGTTAATCAATGCGCGGGTACCCTGGTCGCCGCCCTGACCGTTGCAGTAAATCGAGCCGATATCGTAACCGGCATCTGCAAGTGTCTGGCAAGCCTTCAGGAAGTTTTCGGTGGTCCAGGTGTGAGTTTCAGCATCAACATACTGCCATGCGCCGGTTTCCTCGAAAACAGTCTTATTGATTGCCATGCAGTGTGCCGTCATGCACAGGGGGTATTCATAGTAAGCACCGTCAGCGGACTTACAAGCAGCCTCGACGGAGCCGAAGACGTCAGCCTTTGCATCTTCTGTCCACAGGTCGGACAGGTCAACCATGACACCCTTTGCGCCCCAGTTGGAAACAAGACGCTCGGGACCTTCCATGATGACGTCAGGAGCCCGCTTACCTTCGATTGCGGTATTGACCTTGTCATCGCCGTCGGAATAGGTCAGATATTCAACCTTGACTTCGATGTTGGGATGTGCCTCATTAAACTTTGCCAGAAGCGCATTCACGTTCTCCTGCTTACCCCAATCACCGATGGGGTATGTCCAGAGAGAAATCTGTGTCTTCCCTTCAGCAGGTGCATTAGAAGACTCAGAACCATTGGCTGCATTGGCTGCATCAGCAGGTGCAGTGGTTTCCGATGCGTTATTACTTCCACAGGCCGCAAAGGTCATCACCATACAGGCTGCCAGAACCAAAGCAAGAATCTTTTTCATTATTCATTCTCCTTTTCGTTATTTTGTACAATCAACTGACGTTGAAAGCACTTTCTATTAACAAATATTACACGAATCATTTTTATTTGTCAACACAAAATGAAAATATTTTTCGCACATCTATAAATCGAAAAATAGTTTTATATAGAGTATAACCTGCATTTTCCTGCGTCTGTGTTTTGCATTTCACTTGTGAGCCAAAGAAAATCGGCTTGACTTATGGTCGGATAATGATATCCTACATATAGAAATTTCACAAAAAGGAGACATTTTCCATGAAAAAACACATTGTCTGTCTGGGCGATTCCAATACGCACGGATACTGCGCAGATCCTGCGGACTGTGCCGACGGCCGTGATCGGTTCAACGAATCCGAACGCTGGACAAAGCTTTTGCAGCAGAAGCTCGGGGAAGATTATCTTGTCATTGAAGAGGGACTCTCCGGACGAACCACCGCATTTGAAGATCCTCTTTATGAAGGACTCAGTGCAATCAGCTATGTAACGCCCTGTCTGATGAGTCACGAACCTGTAGACCTGCTGATTATCATGCTCGGAACCAACGACACAAAGGACCGTTTTTCCGCCAGCGCACCCTGCATCGGTCTTGGTCTTGCCCGACTGGTCCGAAAAGCGAAGCATACCGATTGCTGGGGTGGAAAAGAACCGAATATTCTTGTGATTGCGCCTCCTCCTATCGGAGAGGGAATGCTCCGCTCTTCCGTTGCCGGAACCATGGGGCAGGGCTGTGTAGAGAAATCCCGCCTTTTGGCGCAGGTGTATCAGGCCCAGTGCAGCCTTTTGAATGTTGACTTTTTGGATGCCGGAAGTCTCGGATGTGAATTTAATCAGGTGGACTTCATGCACCTGACAAAGAAGGGCCATGCGACACTTGCAGAGGCTTTATCGAAGCAGATTCCGCAGCTCATTTAAGCAGATCGCTATATTTATATAGTATATATCGTGCAGGATGCACAAACGCCCCAACCAGTTTCACAGGTTGGGGCGTTTTCTATTTGGGGCGTTATTTCTCCTGTTCCGCCGTTTGCGGCATATATGGCTTTAAAATCGGTTCCACCAGAAAACTTGAAAAAAACATACACATCGACGGAAGAAAAAGCAGCGGTATCACATAGCGAACACACAAAAAAGCGCTGACCGTGTGCAGCGCAGAAAGTCCCAGTGTCCACGGAAGATTCGCCATTGCCAACCGCAAGGTGTTGCCAAGCAGCTGCCGAAGGGTTGTCTCAAATCGGCTCAACAGCGGAAACACCAGTGCCAGAACCCCTACCGTCACAAAACACACAAATGCCGCCGCCGAAAAAATCACCCAAGAAATCTTTCCGGCTGCCGCCCCGTTCCAGATCCAGATCATCCCGCAGTACTCTGCAAATCCAACTGCCAGAACTGCGGCGGCCGCAGGGATTCCCACCCGAAGATTGCGCCGAAACGACGTGGCAAATCTACGCCAGGGATTCTCCTCCCCACCCCGGAAGCAATGAACAACCGCATCATACAGCGCCGCGGTTCCAGGTCCTGCGGTCACTATAAGCAGACAGCTTGCCAGCCAGAAAAAACTTAAAAAAATTGTATCTGTGATTTGTGTTAAGACAATCATCAACCCATTTTCGGGATTTAACCAATTGCGAAACATGAATTTCCCTCCGACTTATGATCTTTTTTCGGATAGCCGTGCTGCCATTGTAACACAGATTCCAATTCCTGTCACCGAAAAAGCAAAAGATTTTTTATACATCTTTTTTATTGAAAAATATTTTCGACAGTGTTATGATAAAGAAAACACAGGCAATAATCGGGGGCTCCACCTCATTCCCCTGATTAGCTGTCAATCAGAAACAAAAACGTGTTATTATATTATGGAGGACTTCCTATGGATCAGCAAAAATTCCTGGCCGAGCGAGAATGGATTCGCTCCCAGCTCGCGACTGTTGCCGATTTCTGGCTTAAAAATGGTATGGACTCTGTCCATGGCGGCGTCTACACCTGCTTGGATCGCAATGGTAATATCTATTCCACAGATAAAAGCGTCTGGATGCAGGGCCGCTGCGGCTGGACCTACGCATACCTTTGCCATGTCTATGGTGTCAGAGAAGAATGGCTCAAGGCTTCCAAAAGCTGCATTGATTTTCTGGAGAACCACTGCATCAATCACGATGCAGGCGGCCGTCTCTATTTTACCGTCACCGAGGATGGTCAACCTCTGCGTCAGCGCCGCTACTGCTTCTCCGAGGCATTCTACTGTATTGCAAATGCTGAGTACTACGGCATCACCGGTGAAAAGGAATATCTGGATCGTGCCCGCCGTGCCTACGATATGTACTGGAACCTGAACCACGGGATGGAGGATCCCACCGGTATGGGTCCCAAAACCATTCCGGAAACTCGGACCGGTCGGGCATTGGGCATCCCCATGATTATTCTGAATGTCACCGGCGTGTTAGAGCGCGTCGATCCCGAGCGCAAAGAGGTCTATGAGGCCCGTGCCAAGGAATGCGTCCACGATATTTTTGCTTACCATGTCAAAAAGGATCTCAAATGCACTCTGGAAAATGTTTCCATGGACGGCACGCCCCGTCTGAATATTACCGAGGGTCGTATGGTAAATCCCGGTCACGACATCGAATGCAGCTGGTTTTTGATGGACCGCGCAAACCAGACAAATGATCCCGACCTGCATCAAAAAGCCATCGAGGTATTCGACATGGCCTTCAACATGGGCTGGGATCAGGAGTACAGCGGTATTCTCTATTTCATGGACTGTCTGGGCAATCCTCCCGAAGCATACGAACACGATATGAAGCTGTGGTGGCCGCATAATGAAGCCCTGATCGCTTCCATGATGATCTATCGGGATACCAAAGACGAGAAATATCTGGACATCTTCTATCAGATTCTTGACTACTGCAAAAAATACTTTGCGGATACACCTTATGGCGAGTGGTACGGATATCTGCGCCGGGACGGTCAGCCGACACAGCCCGCCTGCAAGGGTTCGACCTTCAAAGGTCCCTTCCATGTGCCCCGCTGCCTGATTATGGTCGATCAGATGATGGGAGAAATTTTACAGGAATCTTAATTTTATCGGAAAGGAGCATCTTGGTGGACGGTCAAAGTATTTTAGAGCAAATCCACGCATCCTATTATCAGCTTACTGCCGCCGAGCGGAAGGTAGCTGATTATGTTCTGACGCAATACGCTGATGTGCAGTATATGTCGATCACACAGCTGGCCGAAGAATGTGGTGTTGCAGAGGCAACCATATCCCGGTTTTGCAGAAGCCTGAAGCTGAAAGGATTCAACGCATTCAAAATGGAGCTTGCCAGACACTCTGTCAGCAGCAGTGTTGCGCCTCTGAAGCAGAATGCCCCCGGTACAGATACCTTTCAGGGGCGCTGTCATCAAATCGGTCAGCTTGCCATTGAGGCAGTCAATCAGACATTGGAGCTTGCGGATGAGGCCTCGATCACCCATGCTGTTGACTGCCTGGAGCAGGCCGGTCGTGTATTGTGCATCGGCAATGGCGGCAGTCTGCTCATGGCCTGTGAATGTGCCCATCACTTCTCCACGATCTCAAATAAGTTCTATTACCTTCCGGATTCCCATATGCAGCTGTCTGCCATTGCGACTATGAATCAGTCCGATGCAATCATCCTGTTTTCCTATTCCGGTGCTACCATCAATTCTCTGGAGGTGCTGGAACTGGCAAAATCGAGAAACATCCGGACCATTCTGATTACCCGATTCCCCAAATCTCCGGCTGCCAAGCTTGCAGACATCGTCCTGCGCTGCGGCTCCAACGAAGGCCCCTTCCAGCCCGGCTCCAATCCTGCAAAAATGGCACAGCTTGTGCTGGTTGATGTGCTCTATCAGGAGTTCTATTATCGCCATCCGGAGGACAGCGAACGGAATATTGAGAATATCGCATCTGCACTGGCCTGTAAACATATTTGATGTAATCCTTATATGGGGTTGAAATTATAACATAAAATCATTGAAAAGAGGTTTTTATAATGGATATTTCTAAATATCAAGGTGTCATTCCCGCTTTCTACGCATGCTATGATGAGGACGGAAACGTCAGCACGGAAGGCGTCAAGAGTCTTGCCCGCCACCTGCTTCATAAGGGTGTCAAGGGCGTGTATGTCAATGGTTCCTCCGGCGAAGGTATTTACCAAAGTGTCTCCGAAAAGAAAGCTATTCTGGAAGCTGTGATGAGCGAAGTCAAGGGGAAACTCACGGTGATCGCCCATGTGGGCTGCAACAATACCGCAGACTCCATGGAGCTTGCCGCCCATGCAGAGAGCCTCGGTGTTGACGCCATTGCCTCCATCCCCCCCATCTACTTCCACCTTCCCGAGTACGCAATTGCGCAGTACTGGAATGATATTTCCTCTGCTGCCCCCAATACCGACTTTATTATCTACAACATTCCTCAGCTGGCCGGTGTCGCACTGACCATGCCCCTGTTCCGGGAAATGCTGAAAAACCCGAAGGTTGTCGGTGTCAAGAACAGCTCTATGCCCACGCAGGATATTCAGATGTTTAAGATGGAAGGCGGCAAGGATTTCGTCGTATTTAACGGTCCCGATGAGCAGTTCATTGCAGGCCGCGCCATCGGCGCTGATGGCGGCATCGGCGGCACCTATGCCGTTATGCCCGAGCTTCTGCTGAAAGCCAACGAGCTGTTTAATGCCAACAAGATTGAGGAAGCCCGTGAAATTCAGTACACCATCGATTCCATTATTTACGCAATGTGTGCCTGCCACGGCAACCTGTATGCCGTTATGAAGAAGATTCTGGAAATCAATGAAGGGCTGCATCTGGGCAGTGTCCGTAAGCCCATGCCCGCTCTGATTCCCGAGGATCTTCCTCAGGTTGAGAAGTGCGCCCAGATGATTCGGGATGCAATCGCAAAATTCTGCTGATTTTCATATCACACAAAGTCTCCACTTCGGTGGAGACTTTTTTTATCCAAAAACGATATTGAGACGGTTCTGCTTTTTGTATTCTTATTCAGCGGCTGTTTCATCACAAATATCTGTGTTTACCGTTCTTTCTTTCTGAATAGGCGGAAAAACGATGCTTATCTGTAAATTTATTTCCTGATGCTGTAAAATAAATGTTGAATCCTGTCTCTGTTTATGATACGATATTCGCATATCGATACTTATATATTGTAGCGCTGGTATCTTTTTCCTGCCACGCATTACCTATTTAGGAGGTCCCCCCTTCATGAGAACCACGGATGTCATCAAGAAACCGAGCTCCCTGTCGTTTGAGGTTTTTCCGCCCAAAACTGATGTCGGTATGCAGAAGCTCTGCGGAAAAAACGGTGTACTGGAGCAGCTTTATACGCTGCGCCCTGACTACATTTCCTGCACTTATGGGGCAGGCGGCACCAATATCGGTAAAAATCTGGATGTGCTTGATAAAATTGCTCAGGACGGAAAAGCTACGGCTGTCACACACTTCACATGTATCGGCAACAGCCGTGAAGGAATCCGTCAGCAGCTTCAGAACTATCTCGCCCACGGAATCAACCATATGCTGGCTCTTCGAGGAGATCTCCCTGCCGGATGGGACGGAACCCATGGTGACTTTCACTACGCTTCGGAATTGGTGAGCTTTATCCGAAAGGAATTCGGCGATCAGTTTACCATCGCCGTAGCCGGATCTCCCGAGGGTCATATCTGCTGCCCCAGCTTTGAGGATGATATTTCGTTTTTAAAGCAAAAGCAGGATAACGGCGCAAACTATATTATGACACAGCTGTGCTGGGATATGGACCAATTCCGCCGTTGGATGGATGCGATCCGAACCGCCGGAATTACGCTTCCCGTGGATGTGGGTGTCATGCCGATCCTCGATCAGTCTGCAACCATCAATATGGCCCTTTCCCGCAACGGCTGCGTCATGCCCAGAGAATTGACCCGGATGATTTCCAAATACTGGATTTTTCCCAATCCGTTTGTGAAGGACTCCACCGATCCCGATGTGCTTTCCAAAAAAATCGGCTTCCGGGAAGAAGGGATCGCCTATACCGTGCGTCAGATCCGAGATTTCATGGACTGCGGCGTAAACGGAATTCATCTGTATACCCTGAATAAATTCCCTGAGGTCGAGTTGATTGCCAGCGAATCCGGACTTCTCTGATTTTTTAAATTTGCGGTCTGATTGCAGGATCAACGCTGTCATTTCTTAGATTTCATGCTATAATAAACCCCTGCATGCTGTCGGTGCCTGCGGAGGCTTCTAAAATATCCTCCGTGGCAGAAAGTCGTATACAAACCGCCCCATTTCATGGGGCATCCTTTTTGACGAAATCCACAGCATTATAGCAGACTGATTTTCACCCAGAGGGGGAATTCCAATGTCTTTCATTCCCAAAAAGGAGGCCTCCGCCGCCAAGATCCGTACTGTAACACTGGGTCGAGGTGACCGTTCCGTTGTGATCGGAGGTCAAAATGTCCTTCCTTTTTATTCTTTTGACGCACCCATTGCGCATTGCCCTATCATCGGCATCGAAATATCCGACCGCATTGCCCAATGGGAATCTCCCGGAATCCGAGAATTCTATCACGGCTGCACCACGCTTTCCGACTATGCCCGTCGGGCAGAAACCATGGAAGGTGCCGATTTTCTGGTGCTGCATTTTGAATCCGCTGACCCCGGTGCAGGCAATCGCAGGATCGACGAATGCGTTTGCGATGCACTGGCCATTGCAAAGGAATGTTCCATGCCTCTTGCAATCATGGGCTGCAAAAATTCTGAGAAGGACTCTGCGCTGTTTCCCCAGATTGCGCAGGCACTTCCAGAAGAAAATCTTCTATTTCTCTCCGTTCGAGAGGAGGATTATCAGACGATTGCACCTGTTGCAAACGCCTGCGGCCATGTGATCTGCGCAGAAACCGCAGATGATGTAAACCTCGCAAAGCAGCTCAATATTTTGCTGCAAAACGCTGCTGTAGACGGCAGCAGGATCGTGATGAACATCGGTACTGCCGCAGTCGGCTACGGTTACGAATACGCAGCATCCACTTTTGACCGGATCAAGGCTGCGGCGCTTGCGCAGGCAGACGAAGATCTCCAAATGCCCATTGTAGCGCCCGTCTCCCCTGAGAGCTGGAGCGTCAAGGAATCCATCGCCTCGGAAGCGGAAGAACCCACGTGGGGCAGCCGAGAGGAGCGGGCGATTCAGATGGAGATTGCCACCGCTGCCGCAAATCTTACGGGCGGTGCAGACGCGGTTATCATGCGCCACCCTGCTGCGGTGGCCGCTGTCCGGCAGTTTCTGGACCAGCTGGTTTAATCGGGAAGGAGGCGTGACATATGGCTTTGAAAGGTCTGGATATCTTTAAACTTTCCCCAAAGAAAAACTGCAAAGAATGTGGTTTCCCAACCTGTATGGCATTTTGCATGAAAGCGGCACAGGGCTCTGTCCCTCTTAGCAAATGTCCGTATTTTTCAGAGGACGCTGTCAAAAAGCTCTCTGAATCCTCCACTCCGCTGATGAAGACCATAGATTGGAACGGTCATCGGCTTGGTGGTGAAACCGTTCTGTTCCGCCACGAAAAAACCTTCGTCAGCAAACCCCTTTTCGCTGTATCCGTAGATACCGAAATGGATGAATCTCAGATAACGGCCCGGCTCGCTTCCATGGAGCGCATTGATTTCGACCGGATCGGTGAACGAATGTATGTGGAATCCATCTGGGTTTCCTATCGAGGCTGCGACCCCGGCACCTATGCTGCACTTGTCCAAAAAGCCGCTGCTGTGGGACGCCCCCTGATTCTTGATTGCCGAAATGAACGCTGCGCCCGGGCCGCACTGGAAGCGTGTAGCGGTGCCCAAACAATCCTCAATGGAGCTGGACCGGATAACTACGAGGCTATGTACGCCTTGGCCAATGAATTCGGAGTCCTTCTGGGGGTGAATGCCCCGAATCTTTCCGATCTGTATGATACTGTCGTGCATTTGGAGGAACTGGGTTGCCGAAATCTGCTGCTGGATGTCACCGCTGCGACTGCCCGGGAAACCTTCGCCAACGCTGTACTTGTCCGCCGCAGCGCACTGAAAGACAGCGTCCGAAGCTTGGGTTATCCCTCGATTGTCAACATGACACGCTTTGCAGCGGGAAATTCCCGGCTCCAAACCGCCTTTGCTGCCCTGTTCATCGAAAAATACGGCTCTATCATTGTTTTTGACGATCTTACTATGGCGCAGGCCCTGCCGCTTTATGGCCTGCGGCAGAATATTTTTACCGACCCGCAAAAGCCTATGAAGGTTGAAGCCGGAATCTATCCCATCAACGGTGCCGACGAAAATGCCCCCTGTGCCATCACAGTAGACTTTGCGCTGACCTATTTTTTGGTTTCCGGAGAGCTGGAGCATTCAAATATGCCAGTCAATCTGCTCATCTGCGATGCCTCCGGTATGTCGGTGCTTACCGCATGGGCCGCCGGAAAGCTCTCCGCGGCTTCCATCAAAAAGTTTCTGGAGGACTATGAAGTCGCCCAAAAGATCAAAAACCGGACGCTGATTATTCCCGGCAAAGTTTCTGTGCTGCAACACGAAATTCAAGAGCTTCTGCCCCAGTGGAATGTGGTTTCCGGACCGCCTGAAGCCGTACAGCTGCCCCGATATATGAAGGATCGAGAATATGAGGCCGCTGCCAAAGCCGTGGAAGCCGAAAAAGCCGCATGCCATGTCGCCTCCGCCCCTCAAGCCGCCGACATGAGCTTTGAGCAGCTTTTGGAAACAAGAGTCCCAAAAATTGAGGTTGAAGACATGGGCGTTCGTTACAGGGGCCGTGGTCCGGATTCAAAAACATTCGTCACCATCGGCGAACGGATTCACTGCATCTCCCCCGCCATCCGAAAGGCAATGGACGAACGAGATCCTGCCCCCATTCTCAAACGTGCCGCGGAACAAATTGCCGCCGGCGCCGTCTATCTGGATCTCAACATCGGTCCGGCTGAGAAGGATGGTCCTGAGCGGATGATGTGGGCGGTAAAGCTCCTTCAGGAGAATTTCGACAACGTCCCTCTGGCACTGGATACCTCCAACCGCAGAGCCATTGAAGCCGGAATCCATGTCTATAACCGCAGCAACGGCAAGCCGATCATCAACTCTGCCGATGCCGGTTCCCGGATTTCAAACATTGATCTGGCCGCCGCCAATGATGCCATCTGCATTGCACTCTGCTCTGCCGACGGCATTGCCCGTGACAATGACGAGCGGATGCGCCACTGTCACAATATGCTGGAACGGGGGCTTGCACTGGGAATGTCCTCGGATGACCTTTGGTTCGACCCACTGTTTTTGGTGGTGAAGGGAATGCAGGATAAGCAGATGGATGTTCTGCAAGCCATCCGCATGTTTGCAGACGAAGGACTGAAATCCACCGGCGGTGTTTCCAACAACTCCAATGGCGCACCAAAGGATCTGCGCTCTGTCATGGATTCGACGCTCATTGCCATGGCCATGATGCAGGGACTTACCTCTGCAATCATCAATCCCTGCAGCCGGCGGATGATGGAAACCATCAAAACCTGCGATATTTTCAAAAACAATGTTCTCTATTCTGATTCCTATTTGGAAGGCGTATAACGCTTTTGCAGAAATCCTATAAAAAGCCACCCGGAAGTAATTCTTCCGGGTGGTTTGATTATTGAATCGTTTCTCCGAATTTGCAAAAATAATTCGTCAGGGGCGACAGCGCCGTGAGAAATGCTCCGGCCCGAACCGCAAGATCCGGCGAGAATGTCTCCGGACCGAAATCCTCATGCCGAATACACGCAATTCCATCCTTCCAGCTGTAGTACGGAAGAATTCGGGAATTCTCGCAGGGCTTCGGACGCTTGTAAGATTTTGCAGTCACTTCCACCCCAGTGGACGATTCAGCATCCCGAACCAGCCGGAGGAATGTATCGGGATCTCTTTCCAGCTCTTTACGGAATGCCTCCATCGCCGCAGGCTTTGGCTTCCAAAACAACATTCCATAGTTGATTCCTTCCGGATTGATGTCGAGAAACAGGCACGGATTCTCCGCCCACCATGCAACATCCTGCCGAATACTGAGCCAGAGACTTTCCTTATACGGTGTCGGATGGTGCATCCGTGCATCCCGATAGATTCTGCTGACCTTTAACAGAAGCCCCGGCTCATCGAGAAACGGTGTAAACAGCTCCTGCCCCAATGCCTTCATCGGCTCGTACAGATATTTTACATACTCTTTTTTATGCTCCAGAAACCACTCCCGGTTATTGTTGAGCCGGATGCCCCAGAGAAAATCCACCGTTTCCGGGGAAAAACCTTCAAACATGGACCTTGCCTCCTTATAAGAAATCATCTTCACGATTATCTTTCGCCTATCCTACCATAGTTTCTGCTCTTTCGCAAGAAAAAGCGCACCGCAGCAGCGGTGCGCTTTTCTAATGACAGTTACTTGGAATCTTTCATACTCAGCTCCACAGGATTTCCAAGATCCTTCTGAAGCACCACGGCACTCCCCTCCGCAACCTTGGTCAAAGACTGATCTTCTTTGGCATCGGTAGAGCGATAGGTCAGAATCTTCTCCGAATCGGCCCCCTCTGCCACATCATAGACATCAAACACGATCTGAACTTCTTCCTCACCGAGCTTCTTGAAAACCCGACGAATGATACAGACCTGATCGTCTTCGATAAATCCGCGCTCTGTTGCAAGCGAAGTCAGTCCGATATTCACTTCAGACTTCTCCGAAGCTTTAAGCCAGCTGGCCTGATTGGAAGTATTGTAGTTATAGATCAGGTATGCGCCGGTGCTGATGGCCGCCACAAAGAAAAGCGCCACAAGGCCCACCACAACCTTCTTGGTTGCCTTTAGCTTTTCGCCGGAGAAATAGATCAGATTCATACGGTAAACCACCGGAATCATCACCGACATAAACAGAACCAGCAGCAGTGCCTCCAGCGGGAACAGGCACAGATTCTTGGCAATGGTCGGGATCTGCATCCATGTATAGCTCTGATGCAGAACAAACTGATAGTAAAGTGCCATAATCGGCATATTAAGTATGATATTGACAAAGAAATTGATGCAGAACCGGCTCAGCACCAGACGGGTGACGGTCACCTTGGCCCGGTAAAGAAACAGTGCAAAAATCACACTTCCCGCAATCTCGATGAAGATAAACGGGAAAAAATAAACGCCCTGCGGAAACAGCATACATCCCAGTGTATCGGAAATCGCAGCTGCCAGTGCCGCAACCACTGGGCCGAAAATCATGGCCCCCAGTGCGTTGACAAAGAACGCAATATTGATCTTGAGGTTTGGCGCAAGGGGAATGGCAAGCCCCTTCAGTGCCACCCGCAAGGCAATCATCAGCGCCGCAATCACAAGGATTCTCGTATCCTTGAGTTCGGATGCAGCATCGCGCCAATAGGCTTTTGAAAAGGGGTGGGGGTAAAGTGTTTGTGATTTGTTGATTTTTGGCATGGAAATACCTCCTTTGAGATAAGGTGCGGTCCATACAAAATCTGCCTTTACTGAGACTGATTTCCGCCAAAAAAATCCCCGAAGGACATAATAGTCCCCGGGGAGAAGATGGAACATATGGAAATACCAGTCAGGTATTCGACAGGATTCTCTCTGTATCCGACACCCAACCGAGTATCGATGCTACATATGAAGGCTCACCGCCAATATGCAACAGCGGGTGCAAACCCTCCACCGCGGGCATATGCCCTTCGTCCGCCAGACAACTCCCCATTTTGGCGGCACTTCACGCGGAAGGTCCTACTCTGTTGTTTTCTATTCTACATGCTCTGAGCGGAATTGTAAAGTGGTTTTGCCGGAAAATTATTCCAGTCCCGTGGATTGATAAAAACAAGTCTAGGAAAACCAGAACAAATGTGCTATGATAAAGCCTGAGGTGAGCATCTGCATGAGAATTCTTGGAATTGATCCGGGCTACGGAATCACAGGCTTCGGTCTGATTGAAGCCAATCGGGGGCAGTTTGCCCTTTTGCGCTACGGCGCAATCACAACACCGCCCGGAACAGATTTTTCCGCACGGCTTGAGATGATTTACAACGATATGACGGAGCTTTTGAAGCTCGCAAAGCCCGATGCTGTGGCCATCGAAGAGCTGTTCTTTGGGCAGAATGTCACCACCGGCATCGGCGTTGCGCAGAGCCGCGGCGTAATTCTGCTTGCCATCCGTCAGGCCGGCCTTCAGGTTTATTCTTATAAACCCATGCAGGTCAAACAATCAGTCGTCGGCTATGGCGGTGCTTCCAAGCATCAGGTGCAGGATATGACCCGACGAATTCTCCATCTGGAGAAAATTCCAAAGCCGGATGATGCCGCAGATGCCATTGCCATTGCCCTGTGCCATGCCCGATCCCATACCTCACTTCTGGGACAGGTACAGGCAAAATCCACCGCTAATCAATTCTGACATGGAGGATTGCCATGCTTTACTATGTTTCCGGACCCGTTGCCATTCTGGAGCCGGGTCTCGCCGTAATCGACTGCAACGGAGTGGGCTACGGCTGCCGCATTACCGCCTTTACTGCCGCCCAGCTCAAACTGAACCAGTCTGCACGGCTGTATATCTGCGAATCCATTCGGGAAGATGCCCATGATCTCTACGGATTTGCAACCAAAGAGGAGCAGCACTGCTATGAGCTGCTGACCTCCGTAACCGGCGTCGGTCCCAAGGCTGCGCTGTCCATTCTCTCCGCCGGCGGTCCTCAGAATTTCACAATGGCCGTTATGACCGGGGATGAAAAAATGCTGACCACCGCCCCGGGCATTGGAAAAAAAATCGCTCAGCGCATTATTCTGGAGCTGAAGGACAAAATCGCGGGGGCGGATATGTCCCTCGACTTCTCCGGTGCAAACAGTGTTGTCGCCGCGGCTCCCTCTAATAACACGGCGCTGGCCTGCGCCGCCCTGCAGGAGCTGGGCTATTCCGCCGCCGAGGTCAACGCAGCGCTCAAGGGCTGTGACCCCAAAGCAACCACCGAAGAGATGGTCCGTTTCGCCCTGCGGGCCATGGTTATCAAGGGCTAATCTGCCATTTTCCGGAGGTTATCAATGAGTCTTGAATTTTCTCAGGAGCTGGAAGCTCCGATCACCACCCCTACCCAGCTTCATACGGATGCCGCGGAAGTAGGTCTTCGTCCTAAACTTCTGGCCGACTATACCGGTCAGGAGAAAGCCAAAGCCAATCTTTCTGTTTATCTGGAAGCCGCCCGCAGGCGAAACGAACCCCTCGATCATACCCTGCTCTATGGCCCTCCCGGTCTTGGCAAAACCACCTTGGCCGGTATCATCGCCAATGAAATGGGCGTGGGAATTCGGGTCACTTCCGGTCCCGCTATTGAAAAACCCGGCGATCTTGCGGCTCTGCTGACCAATCTCAATCCGGGTGATATCCTTTTTATCGACGAAATTCACCGTCTGAACCGGGTCGTCGAAGAAATTCTCTATCCTGCCATGGAGGATTTCGCCATTGATATCATTGTAGGAAAAGGCCCCAGCGCTAACTCCATCCGGCTGGATCTTCCGAAATTTACGCTGGTCGGTGCCACCACCCGAGCCGGACAGCTTTCCGCTCCGCTGCGTGACCGCTTCGGTGTCAGTCTGCGGCTTGAGCTGTATTCGACCGAGGAGCTGGCTCGCATTGTCACCAGAAGCGCTGCCATTCTCGGCATGGAGATTGATCCGCAGGGCGCTCTGGAGATTGCCTCCCGCAGCCGCGGCACTCCCCGAATTGCAAATCGCTTTCTGCGGCGGGTTCGGGATTTCGCGCAGGTCTGCTGCGACGGAACCATTACACGGGAGGCTGCCGATATGGCGCTTCAGCGTCTGGATGTAGATCAGCTCGGCCTCGATGCCATCGATAGAAGAATGCTCACCGCAATTATCCGTAATTACAGCGGCGGTCCTGTGGGTTTGGAAACCCTCGCTGCCACCATCGGTGAGGAAGCCGTGACACTCGAAGATGTATACGAGCCGTATCTGATGCAGCTTGGTTTCCTGACCCGGACGCCGAGAGGCCGCTGCGCCACACCGCTTGCTTATGAACATCTGCATATTCCCTGCCAGACACAGATGCAAATGCCGCTGTAACTTGGTAATACTTCATAAAAATTTCTTTTTTTACCATATCATGTTAAGAAAGGATTGACAAGCGCAGTCCATATGGTTATAATCTCTATGGTAGTGGAAATTCCACACCGATTCTCTTGATTGCAGATACGGTTCCCTTTCTTCTTATGGCTCCGTTGCGCAAGAGTCATTTCAGCGATTGCGGTTTCTACCGTTCGCCATATTTTTACTCCGCGTTATTTACCAGCAAGTATGGTTCTTTCACGGGGAAACATCTAACCGAAGAGAGGTAACATCAATGTACGAAGATAAGATTTTGGTTTGCAAAGAGTGCGGCAAGGAGTTCACCTTCACTGCCGGCGAGCAGGAATTCTACGCAGAGCGTGGCTTCCAGAACGAGCCCCAGCGCTGCAAGGCTTGCCGCGATGCTCGTAAGAACAACGCTCGTGGTCCCCGTGAGTTCTTCACCGCTACCTGCGCACGTTGCGGCGGCGAGGCTAAGGTTCCCTTCCAGCCCAAGTCCGATCGTCCCGTTTACTGCAGCGAGTGCTTCGCTCAGATGCGTGAGAACGGCTAATTTTCTGCGATTTCTTTTGCACAATACGAGAGTCGGTCTTTTGGATCGACTCTCTTTTGTTTTTGAGTGGAGGACTTATGATCTATGTTGACCACCAGCGCATCGAAAATGCCACCGGACATGAAACCGCATGGATGCTGCTGGGAAAAATGTATCAGAAGCAATTCGGTACGGAAATGCCGCAGATCCGCCGAAGTGAACGGGGAAAGCCATATTTTATTGACGGGACGATCCATTTTTCCCTCACTCACACCCCTCACCACGCCTTCTGCGTGCTGAGTGACTGTCCTGTTGGAATTGATGCAGAGGAAATGGATCGGAAAATCAATCCTCGCTTATCGGAAAAAATCCTCTCCCCTACCGAAAAAGAACGGTATTCTTCTTCCAAGAACCCGTCTCAGGCGCTGCTGAGGCTATGGGTTTTGAAGGAAGCACAGGTAAAATGCTCCGGAGAAGGACTTCGGGGCTATCCCAATCACTCTGATTTTTCCCCGGAGGACCCTCGAATTCAGATTCTGGAGGGCTGCTTCGTGGCCATTATTCAAAAGGAGAACCCATATGCTGTTTGATACCCATGCGCACCTAGACGATACCGCCTTTGATGCCGACCGAACCGAATTGATTGAATCTCTTCCCGGGAAAGGAATTTCCCTTATGATGAACCCCGGCTGCAATCTTTCCTCTTCCGAAGCGGCTGTCCAACTGGCTGAAACCTACGATTTTATCTATGCCGCCGTCGGCTCCCATCCCGATGATGCCCACAGCGTCAATGAGGCACTGATCGACCGCTACCGCCAGTTGATTCTTGCCCATCCAAAGGTCAAGGCCGTCGGTGAAATCGGACTCGACTATCACTACGAAGACAATCCCAGAGAGATTCAGCAGCATGCCTTCCGGCTTCAGATGGAACTGGCACGGGAGCTGGATCTGCCGGTCATTATTCATGAGCGGGAAGCCCACGAAGACGGACTGCGGATCATCGATGAATTTCCGGAAGTTCACGGTGTTTTCCATTGCTACTCCGGTTCCGCCGAAATGGCAAAGGAACTGGTGCGGCGGGGATACTACGTGGGCTTTACCGGCGTACTCACCTTCAAAAACGCAAGACGAGCCGTAGAAGCTGCCTCGGCGGTACCGCTGGATCGAATTGTTCTGGAGACAGACTGTCCCTTCATGTCCCCAGAGCCTTTCCGCGGAAAGCGGAACGATCCCGGAAGAATTTACCGCATGGCCGAGCGTCTGGCTGAAATCCGTGGAATGGGTGTGGAAGAAATTCAGCATATTACACTAGAAAACGGAAAAAAACTATACAGAATGTAAAAAGTGTCGCTCTGAGAGCGACACTTTTAATTTATACATCGTTTAATTGCACAAATTCCATTGAGTGTTTTTTGTCATTTCGTAAGATTGTACAATTTTCATGTATTTTCTTCGCAAAATCGTTTGCATTCTTCCACCGCACGTGGTATACTGATCTAGCGTTATAAACTGAAAAATGCAAAAATAAAGGTGGTTTTACCACCTTTTGGAAATTGAAAGGGGTACGCAAATGACTCATAAGTATGTTTACCTATTCACCGAAGGCAATGGTTCCATGCGTGAGCTTCTGGGTGGCAAGGGTGCAAATCTGGCTGAGATGACAAACATCGGTCTTCCTGTTCCGCAGGGATTTACCATCACAACCGAAGCCTGCACCAGATACTACGAAGACGGCCGCCAGATCAGTCCTGAAATTCAGGCCGAAATTATGAAATATGTCGAAAGACTGGAAGATATTACCGGAAAGAAATTCGGCGATCTGGAAAATCCCCTGTTGGTTTCCGTTCGTTCCGGCGCCCGTGCATCCATGCCCGGAATGATGGACACCATTTTGAACCTGGGTCTCAATGAGGACGTGGTGAATGTTCTAGCCAAGAAATCCGGCAACCCCCGCTGGGCTTGGGACTGCTACCGCCGCTTTATTCAGATGTATTCCGACGTTGTCATGGAAGTCGGTAAGAAATACTTTGAAGAACTGATCGACGCTATGAAGGCATCCAAGGGTGTCACCATGGATACCGAGCTGACTGCGGAAGATCTTCAGGAGCTTGCCCGCCAGTTTAAAGCAGAATATAAGGCCAAGATCGGAGAAGAGTTCCCCACCGATCCCAAGGAGCAGCTGATGGGTGCGATCAAGGCGGTCTTCCGTTCTTGGGACAACCCCCGCGCAAACGTCTATCGCCGTGACAACGATATCCCCTATTCCTGGGGCACTGCGGTCAATGTCCAGTCCATGGCTTTCGGCAATATGGGCGACGACTGCGGAACCGGTGTTGCATTTACCCGCAACCCCGCTACCGGCGAGAAAAAACTGTTCGGTGAGTTTTTAACCAATGCACAGGGCGAAGATGTTGTTGCAGGTGTTCGTACCCCCATGCACATCGATGAGATGGCAGAAAAATTCCCTGAGGCCTTTAAGAAATTTGTCCGTGTCTGTGCCATTCTGGAGGATCACTACCGGGATATGCAGGATATGGAATTCACCGTTGAACACGGCGATCTTTATATGCTCCAGACCCGTAACGGCAAGCGCACCGCTGCTGCCGCTCTGAAGATTGCCTGCGACCTCGTCGATGAGGGTATGATCGATGAGAAAAAGGCTGTTGCGATGATTGAGCCCAGAACGCTGGATACCCTTCTGCATCCCCAGTTTGACGCAGATGCCCTGAAGAAATTTGCTCCCGTAGGAAAGGCTTTGGCGGCTTCTCCCGGAGCTGCCGCTGGTAAGATTGTCTTCACTGCCGAGGATGCAAAGCAGTGGTGTGCCCGTGGAGAAAAGGTTGTTCTGGTGCGTCTCGAAACCTCTCCTGAGGATATCGAGGGCATGAAGGCCGCTCAGGGTATTCTGACTGTCCGTGGCGGCATGACCTCTCACGCAGCTGTCGTTGCCCGCGGCATGGGCACGTGCTGTGTCTCCGGCTGCTCCGCCATCGTCATGGATGAGGAAAACAAAAAGTTTGTACTGGGCGGCAAGACATTCTATGAGGGTGACGAGATCTCTCTGGATGGTTCTACCGGCTACATTTATGACGGTATTCTTCCCACCAGGGATGCCGAGATTGCCGGAGAGTTCGGTCGGATCATGTCCTGGGCCGACAAATATCGTCGTCTGCATGTCCGCACCAATGCCGATACGCCTCGAGATGCGCTGAAAGCTCGCGAGCTGGGCGCAGAAGGCATCGGTCTGTGCCGTACAGAGCATATGTTCTTCGAGGAAAGCAGAATCGGAACCTTCCGTGAAATGATCTGCTCCGACACAAAGCAGGAGCGGGAAACTGCGCTGAATAAGATTCTCCCCTTGCAGCGTGCGGATTTTGAGGCACTTTATACCGCCATGGAAGGCGAGCCTGTAACCATTCGCTTCCTGGATCCTCCCCTGCATGAGTTTGTACCCACCACCGATGCAGAAATCGAGGCTTTGGCCGTTGCTAAGGGCAAAACCATTCAGCAGATCAAGGATGTCATCTCCTCTCTGCATGAATCCAATCCTATGATGGGTCATCGTGGCTGCCGTCTGAGCGTCACTTATCCCGAAATTGCCGCTATGCAGACGAAGGCCGTCATTCAGGCTGCTCTCAACGTCAAAAAAGCGCATCCTGAATGGAATATCGTGCCTGAAATTATGATTCCTCTGATTGGCGATGTAAAGGAGCTGGCCTTTGTCAAGAATGTCGTTGTCTCCACCGCTGATGCTGAAATCGCCGCTGCTGGGGTCCAGCTTCATTACGAAGTCGGTACCATGATCGAAATTCCCAGAGCTTGCTTGACTGCGGATGAAATCGCCAAGGAAGCTGCATTCTTCTGCTTTGGCACCAATGACCTGACCCAGATGACCTTCGGCTTCTCCCGTGATGATGCCGGAAAATTCCTGGATGCCTACTACAACAGTAAGATCTACGAAAGCGATCCCTTCGCAAAGCTGGACCAGAATGGTGTCGGTCAGCTGATGGAGATGGCCGTGCAGAAGGGCAAGACCGTCCGTCCCGAAATGCACCTCGGCATCTGCGGCGAACATGGTGGTGACCCCGTCTCTGTGGAATTCTGCCATAAGATCGGACTGGACTATGTGTCCTGCTCTCCCTTCCGTGTTCCAATCGCCCGTCTGGCTGCCGCACAGGCTGCGATCAAGGATGGCAGGAACTAAAATATCAGTTGTTTTTAGGTAAACCCATTTATCAGCCATGGGGCAAAATTTAATATCAAATTTAGACCTTGTAGGAGAAATAGAGTGACCTAAAAAAGTTAGACAATATTTTTAAGTAAATACTGTTCAAGCTACCAAAAGGGCTTGTTGTCTGTGTACCACAGGCGGCAAGCCCTTTATTTTTGTCTTGATTCGTCTATTGTTGGAGTCGTCCAGATATTCATTCAGTTCCTGTTTGAAGTGTTTCATTGGCTGAAAATCATACCACATCCTGTAACGAAATTCTATTCATCCCTTTTGAAATTCAAAGGGATGTCCCCCGCCGGTGTTTTGGGAAGTTCTATGCAGCGATAGAACCCGTTCCTTAAATATTTAAAAATAATCTTGACAAAACGCGTCTCCCATGGTACGATCATTTTGACAATTATAGTTGTCAAAATGACAATGAAACATTTCATTATGACAATTAAAATTAGCAAGGAGGCGTTCTATGCCATTACACAATCGTCTGAAGGAATACCGCGCCCGACTGGGAATCAACCAGCAGGAGCTGGGACGTCTGACAAACGTTTCCCGACAAACTATCAGCCAGATTGAGCGGGGGGACTACTCCCCATCCGTAACACTGGCACTCAAAATCGCAAAAATCTGTTCTGTCACCGTAGAAGATATTTTTTCTTATGAGGAGGACCCCATTCATGAAGAATCACACTAAATCCGCAAACCGTAAGGCACTTCCTAAATTTCTCGGCCTCATCATTTTAGGCGCAATCATCGGGGCAATTTTCGGCACAGTTTCCGTTCTGGTCGGATCATCCTCGCTTCCCGAACAATTTCTGACTTTCACAAATCAGTTTTTGAGAGCCATCGCCCCCTATGCACTCATCGCAACAGCACTCCCTCTGCTTTTGGCAGCTCTGATTCAATACCGCAGCGCAAAGAAGCTGTTCTCCGTGTGGGATGGAGAAAACGAGTCGGTGATTGATAAAGCGGAAGAAAAACTTGCTTTTGGCTTGATTTTTTCAGGTCTTGTCATTGTACTTGCCTTCTTTTTCTTCGGAATCGGCATGCAGCTGGTGAAATCCGGAGACACCTCGAAAAATTTCCTTCTGCTGGGATCCTTCCTGATTTCTCTCGCAGCAACCATGTTTCTTCAGCAGAAAATCGTTGATCTAACCCGTCAAATCAATCCGGAGAAAAAGGCAAGCATCTATGACCCTAACTTCCATAAAAAATGGATGGATAGCTGCGACGAAAATGAGCAGCGTCAAATCGGTCAGGCCGCTTATAAAGCCTATCTTGCCGTTGTCAACACCTGTGTCGTTCTTTGGCTCATTCTCATCCTGCTTACTTATATGTTTGACATCGGTGTCCTGCCCTACTTGCTGATTGCAGTAATTTTTGGTGTCGCTCAGGTTGTTTACGGAATCGAGAGTATCCGCCTGGGCCGCCGCAAAGCATAACACTCCGGCCACACCTGCTATTCCATTTACCCCAGCCCCCCGTTTTCATACGAGGGGCTGGGGTATTTTCCAGTCCTTTACAAAATCTTAACGTTTTTGCTAAAAATATTTTTTCCCTTTTTATATTTTTTGTGGTATATTATAGATACCAACTAAAGGAGCTTAGTGCTTATGAAAAATACGAATTGTGACAAAATGATCATCGCCATCATCCAGAATGACGATTACCGCAGAATCATCGAGGATCTCAACGAGCATGGATTTTACGTGACTGTCCTCAATTCCAGCGGCGGATTCCTGAAAAAGCCCAATGCCACTATCATGATGGGCCTGAACCACGAGCATCTTGATGAAGCACTCGCCATTCTGAAGCGCTATGGAAAGCGCACCGAAATGGAGTATCAGATGGCGACCTCCACTATGGGCACCTCCGTTTCTCCGCTGACCGTTGCCCCCGTAGCAATTCCGGTTCACTGCGGTGGAATCGTTCTTTTTGTTCTGGACGTTGCCCAAAATGAGCGGTATTGATCCGTTTTACATCTGCTATGAACAAAGCCCCTGCCGAATTCGGCAGGGGCTTTGATTGTGTGTTTCGCAGATCCTGTTCATAAATACTTCAGCAAGAGGGACGTATTGTCCGATCTATGGTTGGATGAAATGGTTCGGATGGTTCCTGCACAGCCCTCCTGCTGCCCCAGAGCATCGTGTCACTTTTTGCCGGTTCCGTCCGTCTAACAGATACAGAATGTCTTTTATTTATAATAGAAAGGAACTTACACCCATATGACGAAAAAACTAAAATGTATCGATGCGACCATGCTCAAAAGTCTTGCCATGGTACTGATGCTCAGCGACCATCTTTGGGGAACCGATCTTCTCCCGTACAATTGGCTGACCGCCATCGGGCGAATCGCTTTTCCGATTTTCGCCTTCCAGATCGCAGAGGGCTGCGCAAGAACCCATAACTTTAAGAAATACATGACACGAATGTTCCTCTTTGCGCTGATCTCAGAGATTCCATTTAACATGATGATGGGCGGAAGTATTTTTTACCCCCTGCATCAGAATGTCATGTTTACATTCCTCATTGCCATGCTGCTTATCCATTGGCTAGAGCTGTCCTGGCAGAAGCACCCCTCCACAGTCTGGAAGCTCTTCTCCGGTGCCGCTGCCGTTGCCATCGGTTATGTACTGGGCTTTGTCACCTTTGTTGACTACTACGGCTACGGCGTGGTGACGGTACTTCTGTTCTGGATGACTCGAGACAAGAAATGGGGCTGGGCCGCACAGCTTGTGGGAATGTATCTCATCAACTGGGTACTGATCAGCGGCATTAACTACGTGATTCCCCTCTTCGGCATGGAATTGATGGTTCCCCAACAGGCGCTCGCCATGCTGGCACTTATTCCCATCTGGCTCTATAACGGCAAACGGGGACGCGGCGGAAAGGCCTTCCAGCTGTTCGGCTATGCCTTCTACCCCGTGCATATCATTGTATTGGTGCTTATTGTGAAACTGATGGGATTGTTTCTGTAAGCTGCATCAAGGGCCGTTCCCAGAGGGAGCGGCCCTTTTTCATTATTTCCGGTTGTTCATCGTATGATGCTCCCGGGTCAGCTCCATACACAGATCGCAAAAGCGCCAGCTGCCATTGTGGGCCGTCCGAATTGCCTTAATCACTCCCGGGGATACCTTGTTAATCAGCATCATCGCCAGCTGCTCCTGCCCGTCAAATCCGGCCATCACCGCAAAACGTCCCAGAAGCTGCATCGGTGCCAAACCGGGGAGCTCCTCCTCGGAGAGCAGCTCGTCAACCTGATAGGCTGCCTGACTCGGCGCAACCGCTTTACAGCGAATCCCCAGCGGCTGTGCCAGCGAATTCAGCTCCAGCAGCTGCATGGGAGAAATTCCATAGATCAAAATGGTTTTTGTAAATTTATGTGTGGGCATAACTGACCGCTCCTTTATTGTGGTAAATTTTGTTCATCATACCATATCCCGTCTCTTTGCACAACCCCAGTGCATCCCTGTGGATAACGGTATTGTGTGTAAAATTTTTGACAAATACCGTCATTGCTTCTATACTGGTTTCAGAAATCCGTCCGGAGGTGCAATTATGAAAACAGAACAGCTCCAGCAGCTGATCCGCCAGCAGAAACTCTATTTTTCGTCCGGTGCCACCCTTCCCCTCGAATCCCGTCTGGAATCGCTGCGCCGTCTGGAGAAATCCCTCGCCGTCCACGAACCCCAGATTTACAGTGCCCTGCGCGCCGACCTCGGAAAAAGTGAATCGGAAAGCTATCTCTGCGAACTGGGAATGGTTCGCAGCGAACTCCGTTATATGCTTCGCCATACAAAGAAGTTCGCCCGGGAACGAACCGTAGCCACGCCGCTTGCCCAATTTCCCTCCCGCAGTTTTACAAAACCAAGTCCACGGGGCGTCACATTGATTATGAGTCCATGGAATTATCCGCTGATGCTGGCTCTCGATCCGCTGATTGATGCCCTTGCCGCCGGAAATACCGTTATTTTAAAACCCAGTGCATATGCTCCCGCCACCTGTGAAGTGCTGAAAACCATTGTGGACGATGCCTTTGAACCGTGTCTCGTGGCAGTCGTGACTGGCGGCCGCACTGAAAACGAGGCGCTTTTGCAGCAGGAGTTTGACTATATCTTCTTCACCGGAAGCCAAGCCGTAGGAAAAGAGGTTCTGCGCTGTGCTGCTCAGCACCTGACTCCGGTTTCGCTGGAATTGGGTGGAAAAAGCCCTTGCATTGTGGACCAAACTGCCGATCTTAAAGTTGCCGCCCGAAGAATTGTCTTTGGAAAATTTCTCAACTGCGGTCAAACCTGTGTTGCGCCGGACTATCTGTGTGTAGAACAGTCGGTTCAAAAGGCCCTTCTGGATGAAATTCAGGTGCAGATTCAGCTCCAATACGGCAAAAATCCGCTAAAAAACCCAAATTGGGGAAATATTATCAACGAAAAACATTTCTCAAGACTGGTCAATCTGCTGAATCAGGAACATATCCTCTATGGCGGTGAAACAAATCCGCAAACTCTGCAAATCGCTCCAACGGTAGTCTCTCCCTGCAATTGGGAAAGCCCTATCATGGCCGATGAGATCTTCGGACCGATCCTTCCGGTTCTTCCCTTCTCCGATCTAAATGAACTGATCCAGATAATCAACAGCCGCCCCCATCCTCTGGCACTCTATCTTTTCTCTCAGGATTCCGCAGCCATTTCCCGTGTCACACAGGCCTGTCCCTTTGGCGGAGGATGTATCAATGACACCATTATCCACCTCGCAACCCCCTACATGGGCTTCGGTGGTGTCGGCGCCAGCGGTATGGGCGCATATCATGGGAAAGTAGGATTTGACACCTTCTCCCATTGCAAAAGCATTGTTCATAAAAAGACCTGGCTGGATCTTCCCATGCGCTATCAGCCCTATACACCGCAGGCCCTGAGGCTCATCAAAAGATTTCTTCGCTGATGCGCTGACCTTTCCTCAGAAAATCGCAAGAGAAGTCTATTGACACAGCTTTCGACATCCTTTACTCTAACAGCAGAAGCATCTTTCAAAAAGAGTATATGCTTGGCGTTCTTCGCCAGAGAAATCACTGTTAAAGGAGAATTACTTATGGAAAAGTTTATTGATCTCAGTACCATTGCCGCCATGCGCGCCGACTTTCTCGCCGATCCCGAGCGCTGTGCCAAAATGAATGCCGTTACCAAGGCCGGAATTGAGGACAGTGCCGAAAGTTTCCTTGCGCCGATCCACACCCCTAATACCTTTTCTGTGGAAATCACTCCCGATAAGGTTGTCTCTCAGAATCGCTCCGGACGGTGCTGGCTGTTCGCTGCTATGAATGTCATGCGCTCCAAAATGATCCGTCAGTGGAATCTGGAGCCGGATTTTGAATTGTCCCAGTCCTACCTGTTCTTCTGGGATAAGCTGGAAAAGGCCAATCACTTTCTGGAAAATGTCTTGTCTACGCTGGATCGCGCTCAGGATGATCGTCTGATCCATTGGATGCTGACCACCGCATTTGAAGATGGCGGTCAGTGGGATATGGCGGTCGGCATCATCGAAAAATACGGTGTTGTTCCCAAAACCGTCATGCCGGAAACCCATTCATCCTCCAACAGCGGCAGCATGGATCGTCTCCTGATGCTCAAGGGCAGACAGTTTGCAAAAACACTGCGGGATCTCAGCCGCAGCGGTGAAACCATCGAACAGCTGAGAATCAGAAAAGATGCCATGCTTCAGGAAATCTTCAACATTCTCTGTATCAGCCTCGGAACCCCCCCTGCACAGTTCGACTTTGAAATCCGCGACAAGGATCGCAAGTTCATTCGGGATGAGGGTCTGACTCCTCTGGATTTCTTCCAGAAATACATCGATATGGATCTGAACGAATACGTCAGCCTCATTCATGCTCCTACCGCCGACAAGCCCTTCTATTCCACCTTCACCGTAGATTATTTGGGCAGCGTGGAAGGCGGCAAGCCTATTTTGTATCTCAATCTTCCCATCGAGGAACTGAAAACAGCCGCCCGCAAGCAGCTGGAAGCCGACGAGCCGGTTTGGTTCGGCTCCGATGTGGGACAGATGCTCAACCGTAAGCAGGGTCTGATGAGCATGGAATCCTTTGACTACAACACCCTCTTCGGAACCGACTTCTCTCTGGACAAAGCCGCCCGTCTTGACTACTGCGAGAGTCTGATGACCCATGCCATGGTCATCACCGGTGTCAACGTACAGAACGAAAAAACCACCCGTTGGAAGGTGGAAAACAGCTGGGGGACCGATTCCGGTATCGATGGCTGGTATCGCATGAGTGATGACTGGTTCAGCGAATATGTCTATCAGGTTGTCATTCACAAAAAACACCTGACTGCTCAGCAGCTTGATGCGCTGAAGCAGGCTCCCACCCACCTCAATCCCTGGGATCCGATGGGTTCTCTGGCCTAATAAAAACAGCAGCTCCCCCGATGCAGCAAGTGCACGGGGGAGCATTTGCTATGTTCAAATCGGATTCTCTGGGGCCGAAAAGCCATTTTGGAATTCATTACAAAAATAAATATCACATACGGTGAAAAAAAGGTAGAAAATTGGAAATAATATGTTATAATAGTCAAATTCATATGATACGAAAGTATGCCCAAAAACAGAAAGGAATGTCCATGATGAAGGAAGTCTGCGATCTTCATACGCATTCCGTCTTCTCCGACGGAAGCTGCACCCCCACCGAGCTGATTGCTCAGGCAGAATCCATCGGCCTGTCCGCAATTGCCTTAACGGATCACAATACCGTTGCCGGACTGCCGGAATTTTTCGCCGCCGCAGAAGGGAAAAAGGTGGAGGCTGTTGCCGGAATTGAATTTTCTACGGACTATCATGGAATCGATCTGCACATCGTCGCATTGGATCTGCCTTTTCAGCAGTTTGATCGGGTGATGCAGCTGATGGAGGATGGCGCAAAAGCAAAAGAAATCAGCAATATCGCCCTTGTAGAGGCCCTTCGGGAAGCCGGTTACCCGCTGGATTATTCCACCATTCGGGATAATACCCCAAACGGACAGGTTAACCGCGCCCATATCGCCACCGCTATGGTGGATAAAGGCTATGTCAGCTCTGTAAGATTCGCATTTGACACGATTCTCGATCCGAAATTCGGTCTGTACCATCCCCCGAAACGTCCGGATTCTTTTGATATGATCCGCTTTATCAAGTCCATCGGCGCCATCGCAGTCATGGCACACCCGCTTCTGAAGTTGGATGAAGCACAGCTGCGGGTCTTTTTAAAAACCGCCGTCACCGCAGGACTCGATGCTATTGAGACGCATCATTCCTCTTTCGATGCACAGACTACGGAAAAGGCCATCGAACTCGCCGCAGAGTTTGGTCTGAAGCAGAGCGGTGGAAGCGATTACCATGGAAAAGCCAAGCCCGATGTCCAACTTGGAGTGGGACGGGGAAATTTGCAGATTCCTCTGGAGTTTCTGAAAACGCTGCGAAGCAAATCCCAGAATTTGTAAATTTCTTTATTTTTCTCCGACCGCCGGATTTCTGCTCCCCCTGCGAAACCGGAACAGCTGTCATTTTTCCCCATATTTTACTTAAATAATACACAAAATCCGAATAAACTTGCTGTTGGATACTGGCTCTTTTGAAAGCGCTGTGTTATAGTGTATATGACTATCTTCACAAGTCCCTCTTCGGCAAGGAACACAGGAATTGAGGCAACTATGATTTTTGATTTACAGAAGGCAACCATCTGGAAAAGAACTTCCGCATGGCTATTTGATCTCATTTTGCTGGGCATTGTAATTGTCGGCGCTGCGTTCTCCATGTCATCCCTTCTCGGATATGACAGCTACGGAGAAACCGTTTCCCAAGCCTACGCCCAATATGAAAAACAGTATGGAACCACCTTTGATCTTTCAGAGGAGGAATATAACCGCCTGAATCCCGATCAGCAGCAGCGTTACCATGACGCATATGAAGCGCTGTCTAAGGATCAGGAGGCAATACACGCCTATTCCATGATGGTGAATCTGGCACTTGTGATTACATCAATCAGCATTCTCGCCGGATATCTGATTCTGGAGTTTCTGGTGCCGCTTCTGCTTGGAAACGGCCAGACCCTCGGAAAAAAGATATTTGGTATCGGTGTCATGCGGGTTGATGGAATCCGTATCACAACCGTCCAGCTCTTCATCCGCACCGTTCTCGGTAAATACACAATTGAAACCATGGTTCCGGTTTTGATTGTGATGATGATCTTCTTCGGTTCCATCGGTGTGATGGGAACGATGCTGATTGTCGCTCTGGCGCTGATTCAGATGGTTCTGCTCTTCGCCACCCGCAACAATTCGCTGATCCATGATTGTCTGGCCGGCACTGTCGTAATTGACATTGCAAGTCAGATGATCTTCGACACAGAGGAGGCAATGATCGAATACAAGAAACAAATATACGCCGAACAAGCCGCCCGTCAGGACTACTGATCGGTTTTCCCCAAGCCCACTCATTAAAAAAATAAAATTTGAAGAGAGGTATCAAAACTACATGAAAGTTGTTTTGCAGAATCTGACCAAAATTTTCCCCAGCAGAAACAAAAAATCCAGCGAAGAAGTAGTTGCCGTTAATAATTTCAACTATGAAATTCCCGACGGCAAGCTCATCGGTCTGCTGGGTCCCTCCGGCTGCGGCAAAAGCACCACGCTGTATATGATCAGCGGCCTGCAGAAGCCCTCCAGCGGTAAGATCTTCTTCGGAGACGATGACGTCACCGAGCTCAGCACCGAAAACCGCGGTGTCGGTCTGGTCTTCCAGAACTATGCCCTCTACCCCCACATGACCGTCAAGCAGAACATCCTCTTCCCCCTTCAGAACCTGAAGAAGGAAGACCGTCTGTCCAAGGATGAGATGCTCAAGCGTGCCTACAATGCCGCAAAGCTCGTACAGATCGACAACCTGATGGATCGCAAGCCCAGCGAGCTGTCCGGCGGTCAGCAGCAGCGTGTTGCAATCGCCCGCGCACTGGTCAAAATGCCCCGCGTTCTGCTGCTCGACGAGCCTCTGTCCAATCTGGATGCCCGTCTGAGACTCCAGACCCGTGAGGAAATCCGCAGAATCCAGAGAGAAACTCAGATTACCACTGTCTTCGTCACCCATGACCAGGAAGAGGCCATGAGTATCTCCGACTACATCGTTGTTATGAAGCTCGGCGTTGTGCAGCAGATCGGTGAGCCGCAGGAGGTTTATGACAACCCCTGCAATCTCTTTGTTGCAAAATTCCTGGGTACTCCTCCCATCAATGTCTTTAATGGCAGCATCAAAGGCGGCAAGCTTTTCATCGGCGAGGATGCTGTGATGGATGTCGCCGGTGTCGCCGATCAGAATGTCATCGTCGGCATTCGTCCCGAGGGCTTCATTCTGGACGAAAACGGTCCCCTGCACTGCAATCTCAGAAATCTTGAGGTTATGGGCCGTGATGTCAGCATCGTCTCGGACAATGCCGCCTCGGTTAATCCCATCATTCGCTCGATCATCAACGCCGACAACAAGATTGATCCCTCCAAAAAGTGTGTCCGTTTCTCCATCAAGCCCCATAAGATTTTCGTTTTCAATCAGGAAACTGAGGAGAGAATCCAGGTTGAGGTGAAGTAATATGGTAGAAAGCAAACACCAGTGGAAGGCCTGGATCTATCTGGCACCTGCGATTGCGCTGTTGCTTGTGTTCACCATCTGGCCTATTTTTAACACCGTGCGCATGGCGCTTCTCGAAAATTACAGCGGTCTGAAGGCCGCCGGCGGCGCTACCTTTGCCTTTGGCTTCGGTAACTTTACCAAGGTCATTCACTATCAGAAGTTTATCACCTGTATGAAGAACACTGTGCTGCTGTGCATCTGGACCGTTCCGATCTCGACGTTCCTGGCTCTGCTCATTGCGGTGGCACTGAACTCGATCAAACCTCTGCAAAAGGTTCTCCAGACCATTTTCTTCCTGCCCTATGTCACCAACTCCATCGCCATCGGCATGGTCTTTGCTGCCATGTTCAATATGGTCGGCAGCTTCTACGGCACCGAAAATGAGCTGATTGTTACCGCCGGCATCATCAATAACCTTATTGAGCTTTTCGGCGGTCAGGCAGTCAACTGGATCAACTACGGCTCGAGCTATATGGCGAACATGACCGTTATGATCGTCTATATTGTCTGGAATGCCCTGCCCTTCAAGATTCTGATTCTGCTGGGCGGTCTTCAGAGCATCAACAAGCAGTATTATGATGCCGCAAGAGTCGATGGAACCAGCCGCAGAAGAATCTTCACCCACATTACTGTGCCCCTGCTCTCCCCGATGCTGGCTTATGTTATCATCACGGGCTTTATCGGCGGATTCAAGGAATACACCAGTATTGTCGGTATCTTCGGCGAAACCATGGGCCCGGCAGACGATGCCGGCCGACTCAACACCATGGTCGGTTTTATCTACGATGCCCTGTCCACCAACAGTCAGGGCCGCGCCAGTGCTGCTGCGCTGATCCTGTTTGCCATTATTCTTGTTGTCACACTGATTAACCTTCAGGTGAGCAAGAAGCGAGTCCATTATTAAGAGGTGTCCCAATGAGTATGACGACGATGCACGAGCGGGATATGCAGCAGCTGACTGCCAAGCAGCGCGTGGTGAAGTTTATCGTTAAATTTTTCGTTTACGCATTCCTGATTATCACCGCGCTGACTGTCCTGTTCCCCTTCTACTGGATGATTATTTCCTCGCTCAAGAGCCTGGAAGAATACCGACTGAGCGTCCCCACCTTCTGGCCCCACAAAGTTCTGCTTTCCAACTATGTGGAGGCATTTACCGCAGCAAATCTGGGCAGACTGTTTATGAACACGCTCTATGTCGGCGTGGTCTCCACCATTTTGTCTCTGATTATTACGGTTTTGACTGCTTTTGCCTTTGCTCGACTGGAGTTTAAGGGCAAGGAGACGCTGTTTGCCCTGCTGCTTGCCACGATGATGATTCCCGGTGAGCTGTTTACTATCACAAACTATTCCACTGTCACCCAGCTCGGCTGGATCGGAAGCTTCAAGGTTCTGATTATACCGTTCCTCGTCAGCGTGTTCTATATCTACCTGCTGCGCCAGAACTTCCTTCAGATTCCCAACGAGCTTTACCTCGCCGCCAAGGTTGACGGCACTTCCGATCTCAAGTACCTGTGGAAGGTTATGGTTCCCCTGTCCATGCCCACTTTGATTTCCATTACCATCCTGAAAATGATGGGTTCGTGGAACTCCTATATCTGGCCCCGGCTGGTCGCAAACGACGAGGCACACCGCATGATTACAAACGGTCTGCGCAATGCCTTCCGTGATACCGCCGGCGATATCAACTATCCTGTTCAGATGGCAGCCGTTGCCATCGTCTCTGCCCCTCTGTTCCTGGTCTTTATTTTCCTGAGAAAATATATCATGTCCGGTGTCAGCAGAAGCGGTATCAAGGGTTAATAGGCGGATTTTTCCGCCTGTTATATAAAAGAACATAGGAAGGAATGAACAATCTATGAAAAAGATCGTATCCATCATGCTGCTTCTGGCAATGCTCGTAAGTCTGGTCGCTTGCGGCTCCAGCGGCACAACCACTACCGACCCCAGCTCCAATTCCAGCACCGGTGAATCCACCCCTGCTGCCAACGGCGCAAAGGCCAACTTTGACGTCCCCGAAGGCGGCTATGATGGCAGTGAAGTCACCATCCGTTTCTACCACACCATGGGCAACAACCTGGTGCCTGTTCTCAACACCTATATCGAAGAGTTCAACAAGCTCTACCCCAATATTCATATTGAGCACTCTTCTGTCGGTGCCTACGACGACGTCCGCGACCAGATCAGCACCGAAATCACTGTCGGCAACCAGCCCAACATCGCTTACTGCTATCCCGACCACGTGGCCCTTTACAATCTGGCAAAGTCCGTTGTCTCTCTGGATAACCTGATTGACAGCGACATCACGGTTGAGCGTGCCGACGGCACCACTGAGATTCTGGGTCTGACTGACGAGCAGAAGGCTGACTTCATCTCAGGCTACTACGAGGAAGGCCGTGAGTACGGTGACGGCCTCATGTATACCATGCCTCTGTCCAAGTCCACCGAAGTTCTCTACTACAACAAGACCTTCTTCGAGGAAAATGGTCTGACCGTCCCCACCACCTGGGATGAGATGGAAGCTCTGTGCGCAAAGATTAAGGAAATTGATCCCGAATCCATTCCTCTTGGCTATGACTCCGAGCCCAACTGGTTCATTACCATGTGTGAGCAGCTGGACACCGACTACACCAGCGCATCCGACGACCACTATATCTTCAACAACGACCAGAACAAGGAATTCGTCAAGAAATTCCGTGATTGGTATCAGAAGGGTTATCTGACCACTCAGACCCTCTATGGCTCCTACACCTCCGGTCTGTTTACCTCCGATTCCGGTGTTAAAAGCTATATGTCCATCGGCTCCTCTGCCGGTGCCGTTCATCAGCGTCCCAAGGCTACCGCTGAGGGCACCTATCCCTTTGAAGTCGGTGTTGCAACCATTCCTCAGGCAAATCCCCAGAATCCCAAGGTCATCTCTCAGGGCCCCAGCATCTGTGTCTTCCAGAAGCAGGATCCTCAGGAAATCATCGCTTCCTGGCTGTTTGTGAAGTTCCTGACCACCAATGTGGATTTCCAGGCTGAGTTCTCCATGGCTTCCGGCTACGTTCCCGTCATCAAGTCCGTCGGCAAGAACCCTGTCTATGCAGACTTCCTGTCCAAGGCTGACGGCGGCGACTATATCTCCGCTCTGAGTGCTCAGGTCTGTCTGGATCAGGAGGCTGCTTACTACACCTCCCCTGCCTTCAACGGTTCTTCCACTGCCCGCAGCCAGGTTGGTGCCCTGCTGGCTCAGTGTCTGGCTGCTGACGACGGCGGAAATACCGACGCTATGATCGATAAGGCTTTCCAGAACGCCATCGACGAGTGTGAGTACGCAGGCTAAGCAAGCACTTTTATGAATTCTGTATTTAACAAAACAATTTCTCTGTTTGTGCTCCTCTGCCTGACAGTCACGGGTCTGCTCGGCTGTCAGCAGAATTCGGAGCAAACAGAATCTTCCCCGACTACTTTGGAAACGGCTGCCCCCAGTGGGCAGCCCATTTCCGATTCTATGGACTATGCCGGTTCTTTACAGCTGGATTTCAGCTCTGAAACCGCCAAGCAGGAGGTCACCGTCAAGACTTTCGTTGATGGCGACACCAGCCATTTTGCGGTTCCCGAATCGGTCAATCCAGAGGGTGTCCTGAAAGCCAGATTTCTGGCGGTAAATACCCCGGAATCCACCGGAAAGGTCGAGGAATACGGCAAAGCCGCATCTGACTTTACACGCGAGAAGCTCTCTTCCGCGCAGTCCATCGTCATTGAATCAGAGACTCCCAGCTGGGAGCTTGACTCCACCGGAGGGCGCTATCTCGTCTGGGTCTGGTATCGAACCGACGAAACGGAAGAATATCGGAATCTCAACATTGAGCTGCTGCAAAACGGGCTTGCCATCGCAAATTCCACCGCAAATAACCGCTATGGAACCACCGCTATGGCTGCGCTTAATGACGCAAAGGAACATAAACGCAACATTTATTCCGGTGAAAAAGATCCCTCTTTCTATTATGGGGAGGCTCTGGAGCTGACGATGAAAGAGCTTCGGCTCCATGTTGCGGATTACGAAGGCATGAAGGTCGCATTCACCGGTATCGTCACCATGAATAGCAGCAACAGTGTCTATGTCGAATCCTATGACCCGGAACTGGATCTTTATTTCGGAATAACCGTGTATTACGGATTCAATCTGCCTGGTGCAGGTCTTGAGATCCTATCGGTTGGCAATGAGGTTCGCATCGTCGGTACCGTACAATATTACGAGCCTGCCAACGCCTATCAGATCTCCGGCCTCAACTACCGGATGATGAATCCCGACGACCCCGGCAATATCCAAAAAATCAGCGATGGGCATTCTGGGGCATTTGTCCCGACTGATGCCGATACCTTTGTAAACGGAACGGTAACGCTGGAAACCGCTGATGGTCTTGAAACCTATCCCTACGCCGCTCTGGCTGTAAACAGCTCCATTGAAATGACCGGACTTCAGGTTCAGACGGTGTATACAAACACAGACCACGAAAGTGCCTCCTGCGGTGCTATGACACTCACCTGTGAGGCTGACGGTCTTCCCGTTACGGTGCGTACTGCTGTTCTGACGGACAGTCACGGCGATCTGATGACCGAGGATCAGCTTCTTCATCAAACCATTGATGTCAGAGGAATTATCGAATCTTCTGAAGACGGCTATCAGATTAAAGTTTTCTCCGCAGACGCCATCACAATCCATGATTAAAGGAGCCAAACATGAAAAAGTTAGTTTCTTGTTTTACCATTTTCGCACTGTCCCTGTCCGTACTTGCAGGCTGTGCTTCTAACCCCGCTGAAACCACAGAGTCCACCAATGCTGCCACCGAAGCCTCTGCTTCCGCTGAGCTGGCCTCCGCAAGAGAGTACCTGTACACCATGTACCGCAATGTCCCCGAGGTCACTCCCGCCGACTATACCGTTGTCAGCTCCATCGCCATCGGCACCGAGTCCTACGATATCGAATGGACTTCTGATTCCGAGACAGTCAAGTTTGTCCGCGGTGATGACAAGATGGTCACTGTCGATGTCGATGAGCAGAACCCGGAAGAGGTCTCTTACAAACTGACTGCAACCCTGACCGACGCTGCCGGCAATCAAGAGTCCGTGTCCTTCGCTCACCGTGTTCCTGCCGCCATCATTCTGGATGCAGGTATGAGCTATGAAGAGATCGTCACCGCCGCTTATGGCCTTGAGGCAGGCCTTGCAATGCCTGAAGCTCAGAGACTCTACGGTACCATCGTCTCCATCGACAATGCGTACAACGAAAAGTATGACAACATCACTGTCACCATCCAGATCGGTGACATGGCCGATCAGCTGATCCAGTGCTTCCGCATGAGCGGTGAAGGCGTTGCAGAGCTGGCCGTTGGCGATGACATCACCGTCGAGGGTATTCTCAAGAATTATGAAGGCACCATCGAATTCGACGCCGGCTGCACCTTCCTCGGAAAGGGCGAGCACATCGACCAGTCCGCTATTGTGGATGCCGCATACGCACTGGAAGAAGGTCTGAGCATGAATGCTCCCACTGCTCTGAGCGGTGTCGTTACCGAGGCTGAAGAATACAGCGAAAAGTACGGCAACATCACCGTTACTATCGTTGTGGACGGTCTGGAGGACAAGCCCATTGTCTGCTTCCGCCTGACCGGTGAGGGTGCCGACAAGATCGCTGTGGGTGATACCATTACCGTTGCTGGTACTATCAAGAATTATAAGGGCACTATCGAATTTGATGCAGGCTGTGTTTTTATTCCCAATGATCTGCGCAAGGACGCAAAAACTGCCATGGCTGCTTACGGTCTGGAGTCCGGCATCGCTATGAACGCCCCCGTGACCATGACCGGTACGATTACAAGCGTGGACACCGAATATGCCGAGAAGTACAACAATATCACCGTTACCATTCAGGTCGGCGGTTTGGACGCTTATAAGATCCAGTGCTTCCGCCTGACCGGTGAAGGCGTTGCGGATCTGGCTGTCGGCGACACCATTACCGTCAATGGCACCCTCAAAAACTATGAAGGCACCATCGAGTTCGATGCCGGCTGCACACTGATTGCGGTCAAGTAATCTGTGCAAGCGGATCCACTTCCATAAAACTGCGGGGCTGCGCATATGCGCAGCCCCGTTTTTCTTCATTCTCTTAAGCTCTGTGCCGCCGCTTTTCGGATTTTCGATCCACCGTGATCCCATTTCCCTTATGATTGCAAAAAATGCCACGGCAGACCATTGGAAAGGCTGTCGTGGCATTTCTCATTACGTAATCAGGGATTTACCCCAGAAAGGCTTTCAAATACAGAAAGATTGGTCCGCTCCAGTGTCAGCGGTGTGATGGAGATGTAATCATGCAGGGTCGCATCGGTGTCGATGGAATAATCATGATGATCGACATAGATGCTGCCGCCCACAGGCCGATACATATCATCTCCAATCGGATGGAACTGATCGGAAAAATACGGTCCGCCCTGCCGTGTCACACGAATTCCATTGACCTTCAAGGGAATATTGATGTTATAAAGGCAGTGCTTCTCCAGCATCTGATGCTCCCGCAGAAAGCCATAGACCTCATCGAGATGAGCAATGGCCGACGCAAAGCTCGTAGGCTCTGTGGAAAATGCAATGGCCTTTGTGCCGAGATATGCGGCCTCTACCACTGCGCTGACCGTTCCGGAATAAATGATATCCCGTCCGATATTCAGCCCCCGATTGATTCCCGAAAGCACCAGATCATACTTCTCTCCCCTGCCGAGAATCGCATAGCGCACGCAGTCCGCCGGAGAGGAATCCACCGTATAAGCCGGAATTCCGGGAAGGAAGTCCACCTCTTTCACTTCAAAGGGCTTGTGGATCTCAATGGAGTGACTCTTGGCGCTCTGCTCCACCTTGGGTGCAAACACCGTCACTTCTCCCAGCTTTTGTGCCCAGCTCGCCAGTGCCTTCAGGCCTTCGCCGTGAATGCCGTCGTCATTGGTGATTAAAATTCTCATAGCCAACCCTCATTACTCTCTTTATATTGTTTCATCATCTGGTCCGCTTTGGATACCAGTTCTCTTGCTTCATCCCAGCTGTATACTGTGGCACCGCTGGCACAGGCATGGCCGCCGCCGTGATATTGCTCTGCCAAAGAATTGATGTGCATAAAACGGGATCTCAGACGCACCCGGATATTTTCATCCGTCTCGATAAATGCCAGCCAGCAGAGACTGCCCCGAATAGAATCCATCACAGAAACACAATTGCTTGCCTTCTCAATGGTGAGATGGAACTTTTCCTGTATTTCCCTGTCCACAAACAGGTATGCCACGCCGTTTTCACTGATCTGCATTCTTTCATAAAGCGCCGCCTTAAATTTCAGTGCTTCAAACTCGTCGAGATAGAGATTGGCAAACAGCGTCTGCGTATCAATCCCCTGATCCAGCAGAATGCCCGCTGCGCGCATGGTGTCTCCGGTGACTTCGCTGTAACGGAATCGGCCGGTGTCGGTTACCATGCCTGTATAAAGGCATCTGGCTGCCTCTGGGGTCAGCTTCAGCTGATCTTTGAATGCAGCATAAAAATCTACAACCATCTCGCATGCGGATGCTTTCTCCGGCTCTACCCAGGAAATTGTCCCATACGGTGCAATGTCGATATGATGGTCAATCTTAATGATTTCCTTGCACAGTTGAAATTTTTTACTTGAAATGCGGTCTGTACCGGCCGTATCCAAAACAATTGCCAGAGCATCTTCACACATCTGATCTGTTACATGGTCCTCATCCGGGCCGAGAAAGCGCAGATATTCCGAAGGAGTGTCCTCGTCTGCGATGTATATTTCCTTCTCAGGAAAACTGGCTTGGAGAATTCCCTTCAAGCCTTTTGTGGCTCCGACACAGTCGCCGTCATTGCGGATATGGCGGAACAATACAATTCGGTGATATTGCTTGATTTTTTCTAGAATTTGAAGAAGAATATCCTGTCTCATTACTTTTCTCCTGTCATCATAAGGTCAAGATCGTGCAGCATTGCCATGGCCGTTGCACGATCCGGTACAGTCGCACCGCTCGCTTTGGCGTGACCGCCGCCGCCATATTTAACGGCAATGGGGTTAATGTTGTACCGACTGGAGCGCAGCTCGCACTGAATGCCTCCCGAAGCTTCGGTGAAGTTTACCCATATATCAACACCACGGATATCCGCCATGGTATTGACCATTCCGCGGGATACGCTGAATGTATCCATTCCCAGAGCTTCGACCTCTTCCTGAGTTGTGTAAATATACGCAACACGGTTGGCCGTAAACTGAATTTTCAATAAGAACTGCGCCCGGATCTTCATCCGGTCAAAATCCTCCACATAGAGATCGTGGTAGATTTCATTGAGATCCAGTTTCTGCTCCATCAACAGCGCAGCATTTTCAAAGGTACGGCTGGTTGTCGCATCATAACGGAAGCGTCCGGAATCCGTAACCATACCGGTATAGAGCGATTTTGCCGCCAAAGGATTCAGCCGCAGCCCACATGCTCTGGCAAAACTGGTAATCAAGCCGCAGCAGCTCTCGTAACTGGTATCCACAACTTCCATATCCGTAAAGGTTTCAACATAAATATGGTGATCCATGCGAATTGTTTTCTGGGCGAGTGAATAGCGCTCATCCGACACAAGATGTCTGGCTGAGAGGTCCAGAATAAACGCCAGTGCACCTTCATATGCGCTGTCGGGGATCTCATCCATAACGGAGTCTTCCATAAACCCATAGCGTCCTGCGGCATCACCGACCATATAGACTTCTTTTTCGGGGAAGTTCTCCAAAATAATATGTTTCAGTCCAATCTGGCTGCCCATGGCATCTCCATCGGGACATTTATGGCGATGGATGATAATACGGTCATATTTTTTAATTTCGTTTAATACAGCTTCAAACATGATTTGCTACCTCACTGTTTTTGAGAATCGGGTGAAAATGGTCCATCAAAATACCCCAGATATTCGACCTGATAGGGACTATCCGGGAAAAGGAAATGATGGAGCTCAACAAAATAGTTATCGGTCATACTGGCAATATAATCTACCACCAAATCATTCGCCTCGGAGTGCTCATACGGAATATTTCGGTGATAGTGCGTCTGATTGACATATTGAATGTGATGTGTAAAGATGGGAGACTTGGAATTATGAGTTCTAAGGTCATCCAGCAGCTGTCCATATATCTCACGCATCATGGGTTTAATCGTTGAATCAAGTTTTGCGCAGCTTGCTGCATTGCCGTAAATTTTGGAATAGTTCTCCCGTTTGGCCGTAATCATCGCATCGAAATGATCCTGATCCATGCGGATATACGGTTTGCCGTAGCTGTTTTCAATAATATTTACAACAAGGTTGTTGATAATCTCGGCATTGATTGAACCAATCCCCGTGGGCGTGAATGCTTCCTCCTCCACAATGTTTACCCGAGCCGCATCCTGCCGATCTTTTCCAAGATAGGCTATAATATCCGAAACCCGAACCACTGCCGCCTCCAGTGTCGAAGGTAGAATTTGATTTGCATATTTGATGTCGGTATAACATTTCTCCATCCGCAAATCGAATTCCTCAAAGCTCTCAATCGGCCTCGGTTCATAAGTCTCCAACTGAATTTCCCCATTATGGGTTGCGATACCATCAAGTACCTGAAGGCTGATATTCAGCGGATAAATCTGGTCAAGCACTCGCACTGAATGAATATTATGCCGAAAATATCGCCCTGTATATTCATGGTAAAGATCATTCAGATAATGCTCTCCGGTATGAGCAAAAGGAGGATGACCAATGTCGTGGCCCAAAGAAATCGCTTCAATCAGATCTTCATTGAGATGCAGCGCTCTGCCAATTGTTCTGGCAATGCGCGACACCAGCTGTACATGCAGACTTCGGCGTGTAATATCGTCATTTCGCATCAGAGAAAACACCTGAGTTTTATCCGAATAGCGATTGTAATATGGACAATGCATGATTTTGTCGATATCATGGGCAAATGTGGGCCGCCAAATGCTGGAGGCATCAGAAGGTGTTTCCGTTCTTCGAATCACCTTTTCATTGTGAAAAGCAAGATCACAAAATGAACTGTTTTTTCTGTCGTCCATCATTCTTTGCGTCATTGTATCGGATAATTCTTCCATATTCAGCATATGCAACCTCCTTTAAATCAATATAAATTATGAGTTCCCTACAGTCTTTTGTTTGACGGGTTATTATACTATATTTTCTCTATGATTTCAAATGTTTTCTTCCATTAAAGTATTGTCCTGTAAGACCTTGCGGTTTGATTGTGCTCACATAAAAAAAGAACTCAGACGATACGTCTGAGTTCTTTGTGTTGGCATTACCTATTTTCACGGCCCGTCACCAGGCAACTATCGTCGGCGCTAACGAGCTTAACTTCTGTGTTCGGGATGGGAACAGGTGGACCCTCGCAGCAATCAATACCAACTCTATTAAATGGCTCTTCACCATCTCTTTATTTCTTTACAGCTTCCGCTGTCTTTCGCTTCTTTTGGTGACCCGTACCGGATTCGAACCGATGTTAACGGCGTGAGAGGCCGCTGTCTTAACCACTTGACCAACGGGCCATTGGTGCGCCTTCAGGGACTCGAACCCGGGACCCACTGATTAAGAGTCAGTTGCTCTACCAACTGAGCTAAAGGCGCATGTCCGATGCAGTTCATCCTGCACCTTCAAAACTGAACATCAAATCTCTTACTCCGCTTCTTCCAGCAACCCGAGCCTGCGCTTTGGTCAAGCTTTCGGCTTATTAGTATCAGTCAGCTTCACACATTACTGTGCTTCCACCTCTGACCTATCTACGACATAGTCTACGTCGAGCCTCAGTGGAGATCTTATCTCAGGGGGAGTTTCACGCTTAGATGCCTTCAGCGTTTATCTCGTCCGCACGTAGCTACCCAGCCATGCTCTTGGCAGAACAACTGGTACACCAGAGGTGCGTCCATCCCGGTCCTCTCGTACTAAGGACAGCTCCCTTCAAATCTCCTACGCCCGCAACAGATAGGGACCGAACTGTCTCACGACGTTCTGAACCCAGCTCGCGTGCCGCTTTAATTGGCGAACAGC
>JARIAT010000009.1 GCA_029257715.1 Faecousia sp.
AGGCGGATCAGGCGGCGGCATTGCGCTATCAGGAAAAGAATGATTTGAACCCGAATGGAAAATATTGTATGTTTGTTTTGCGCCCGTGGAACAATGCCCGGCAGAAACTGGGGGAATTCTGCGCAGCAGCAGAGTATGTGTGGCGGCAATATGGGCTGATGCCGGTACTGTTTTCCTTTGAACCCAGTCGGGATGCGGACATTGCCCTGCAAGCGTCTGAAATGCTGACGGTACCGCATCGGGTGCTGCCTCCCATTGCGGATGGAGCAGAACTCTGCGGTGTGATTTCCTGTATGGAGCTGGTAATTAGCATGCGCTTGCATGCGCTTATTTTTGCATGCAGCCAGAAAACCAAAGTTGTCGGGATTTCCTACGATCCCAAAGTATCAGGATTTATGGATTATCTGGGCTTATCCAACTGTGTGGAACTGGAAGACGTAAACGCAGAGCGATTGATCGAAAAGATAGATAATGCTCTGGGGGAGGATATTCCTTCTGAACGGATTGACAGGTTAAAGGGACTTGCACAGGAAAATGGAAATTTAGCCGGAAGATTTCTTCGGGAATAAAAACGCCCTGCCGGAATTGGCAGGGCGTTTTTGAGACCGGATAAGATTTACGTGGTGCGTTCACAGCTGCGTTCACAGCTGCGGTCAGAGCTGCGTTCCCGGTTTCGTTCGCAGCTGCAATTGCTATCACAGTCAGAGCTGTGATCACAGCCGCATCCGCAGTTCTGCTCCTGATCGCATCCGGTAGGCGCAAATTCAGCGGTCGGGAAAGGAATCCGAGCAAACAAATCGCAGGGATTCTCGGAACATCCTGGGTTGTCGCAGCATTGCTTGGTAGGGATAGAATAGTCCAGAACCGGAACAACCAGCTGGGCTGGCCGCTCCAACCGGATGATGGAAAACTGCCCGAGGGTGACATAGAGCTTTTTGTGCTCACCGCAGGTGACAAGCTCTTCGTCGAAAATATTCAGAATCGACTCAGGAATTTGCTGCGCACAGGGGTCCGGAGAGCATCCACATCCGATTCTGGTGGAAAGAACCATGGGATCCAGTGCCTCTACCACAGCTCGGGGCATATGATCTTCACAGATATCCAATTTGGAGCATTCGTTTGTAAAAATATGTGTTCCAGATACTTCCCCACAGAGAATCGCCCGCTTGGGGAACATAGCCAGACCGTACAGTGTGGCGGGGCGGCAGGTGCCGACCATCGCATCGGCGATGATCCGGTAGTAGAAAACAAGGTCAATGCAGTAGTGATTCGGATGGAACCCAACGGGGGTTACATTTACGGATGTGTAGATAAGATCGGCGGTGCGAACCTTGGCGCCGGATGCGTTTTCCAAAGTCTGCTGGGATTCCCTGCTCAGATAGACCCGGATATCTTCGATACAGTCCTTGTCCCGGCAGCTGTCTGTAATCTTTTGTGTATGGATGGCAAGGGCACAGTGCAGATCGTCCGGTCTGCAGCACAGCGGCTCCTGACAATGTTCACTCATATAAATACCTCCCGAATCTGAATTCATGTGCTTACAGGACAGTCTATGCAGGATTTGCTTGGAAGTGCATAAAAAAGCCGCTTCGAATTGGAAGCGGCTTTTTGAATTTAAAATTGGAAGTGGGTTTCGCTGTGATAGGGAATATGGGCCTTGATGAAGGGCTGAGGCCATTCGGGATGATTGACGGAATTCGGAGCAAACTGCGTTTCTATGGCGACACCGCTGCGTTTTGGATAGGGGTGGCCTTGCTTACCGGTAACGTCGAGGAAGTTTGCGGTATAAATCTGCACCCCTGGACAAGTGGTCGAAACGGTCATAGTCAGTCCGGTGTCCGGATTTTGCAAAATGGCGCAGACCGGATGAGCGGCTTCGAAATTGTGATCGTATCCGCCCTGAAGAATCAGCGGCTCATAGTTTTCTTGAATATCACGGGCAAGGGCCTTTGGAGTACGGAAGTCAAAGGGGGTGTTTTCAACACTGCGCAGTTCACCGGTAGGGATATTCTCGGCATCGTCAGGACAAAACCAGCTTCCGGGAATGGTCAGCAGCTGGTCCATGGCCCGATCTGGCTGATCTTCTCCGAATAGATTGAAGTAAGCGTGATTGGTAAAGTTAAAAACGGTATCTTGATCGCTGACGGCATCATAGGAAATGGTCAAACCATCGTGCTCGATGGAATAGCTAACCTGTATATGGGCGTTGCCGGGAAACCCCTGATCGCCGTCGGGACTATCCAGAGAAAGGCAGATGGAGGAGGGGGTTACGGATAATACATTCCAAATTCTGCGGCTGTAAGGATCAGGACCGGAATGAAGATTGTTGGCACCTTCATTTGCCGGGAGCTGAATTGTCTCGCCGTTTAGGGGAAAACAGCTGCCTTGGATGCGGTTGGCATTGCGGCCCACAACAGCGCCGAGGAATCCGTCGTTGCGGTAATAGTCTTCCGCAGAGTCATAGCCGAGAACGATGTCGGTCTGATCCACCCACAGGGAGACGAGGGTGGCCCCGAGGTCACTGACAGCAGCTTGAAGCCGACCACAAGATATGGTATAGAGAGAGGCGTCGGTCCCCAAGGGCAAAGTGCCGAAAAATTTCTTCATAAAAGTCGTGCTCCTTTCAAATTAGAACAATTTTGCGTTCGTAAAAAGCAGGTTTGACATAAATAGCCATTGGAAATTTAAATTGATTATACAGCACTTCTGTCGGAATATCAATGTTTCCCTGATACAAGAGCGAAAAAGCAGAACTTTTGAAGAAAAGAAAAAAGTCTTATGTAGACTTTGTTGCATGAATGTGTGAAAAATCCATCATTGGAAGATTTACCAAAAGGAAAAACTATATTTGGTGGGCAGGGGTTGCAAATAAACACAATATATAGTACAATAGCGAAGCTTCTTTCCCAAAGAAGATTTTACAAAACAATATGCCATAAGCGATATATTCGCACAGACTATATGAAAAAGGGGATGCCCAAATGAAAATCATTAAGCGTAACGGTGCAGAAGAGACCTTTAATATTCAAAAGATCCGGACAGCCGTAGAGAAGGCAAATGTCGCAGTGGAAGAGATCTACCGTCTGACAGATCTGCAGATTGACCGTATTTCCGAGGCGGTTGCAATCAGCTGTGAAGAGCTGGGCCGCAGCCCTGCGGTTGAAGAAATTCAGGATATGGTAGAGAAGGCCATTATGTCCCACGGGGCCTTTGAGGTGGCAAAGCATTATATTACTTACCGCTATGTCCAGAATCTGAAGCGCCAGACCAATACCACCGATGACCGGATTCTGAGCCTCATCGAGTGCAATAACGAAGAGGTCAAGCAGGAGAATGCCAATAAAAATCCCGCGGTTAATTCTGTGCAGAGAGATTACATGGCAGGAGAAATCTCCAAGGATATTACCCGCCGTATTCTGCTTCCGAAGGATATTGTGGAGGCCCATGAGGCAGGAATCATTCATTTCCATGACTCCGACTACTATGCCCAGCATATGCACAACTGCGATTTGATCAATCTGGAGGATATGCTGCAAAATGGTACCGTTATTTCCGGTACGCTGATTGAAAAGCCTCATTCCTTCTCTACGGCCTGCAACATCGCTACACAGATTATTGCACAGGTCGCTTCCAACCAGTACGGAGGACAGTCGATTTCCTTGACCCATCTGGCTCCCTTTGTGCAGATCAGCCGGGAAAAGATCCGCCGTGCAGTAGAGCGGGAAATGGAGACGTTTGGCCTGCAGCCTTCCGAGGAGTCTATTTCCAAGGTTGTCGAGGATCGTCTGCGTGACGAGGTTAGCCGCGGTGTTCAGACCATTCAGTATCAGGTTGTAACACTGATGACGACCAATGGTCAGGCTCCCTTTATCACCGTGTTCATGTACCTCAATGAGGCCAGCAGCGAGCAGGAGAAAAAAGATCTTGCCATGATTATTGAGGAGATGCTCCGTCAGCGTTATCAGGGCGTTAAAAACGAAAAGGGTGTGTGGATCACTCCTGCATTCCCCAAGCTCATCTATGTGCTGGAAGATGATAATGTCTGCGAAGGAACGCCGTATTATTATTTGACCCGTCTGGCCGCCCAGTGTACGGCAAAGCGTTTGGTTCCTGATTATATTTCCGAAAAGAAAATGAAGGAACTGAAGATTGATAAGAACGGTGAGGGACACTGCTATACCTGCATGGGTTGCCGCTCCTTCCTGACGCCCTATGTGGATGAAAACGGAAAGCCGAAGTACTATGGACGCTTTAATCAGGGTGTTGTTACAATTAACCTTGTGGATGTGGCATTGTCTTCCGGCCATGATATGGATAAATTCTGGAAGATCTTCGATGAGCGTCTGGAGCTTTGCCATCGTGCGCTGATGTGCCGGCATGAGCGGCTGAAGGGCACACTGTCCGATGCGGCGCCGATTCTGTGGCAGTATGGCGCACTGGCCCGACTTGAAAAGGGAGAGCCTATCGATAAGCTCCTTTACGGCGGATACTCCACGATTTCTCTCGGCTATGCAGGACTTTATGAATGTGTCAAGTATATGACCGGCCATTCCCACACAGATAGCAGCGCAAAACCGTTTGCACTGTCTGTGATGCAGCACATGAATGATGCCTGCCAGATGTGGAAGGCGAAGCATAATATTGATTTTTCTCTGTATGGAACACCGCTGGAATCGACTACATATAAGTTTGCCAAGTGTCTGCAAAATCGTTTCGGCATTATTCCCGGAATCACAGACAAGTCCTATATCACAAACTCGTACCACGTTCATGTGAGCGAAGAAATTGATGCTTTCACCAAGCTGGCCTTCGAGTCGGAGTTTCAGAAGCTTTCTCCCGGCGGTGCAATCAGTTATGTGGAAGTTCCCAATATGCAGGATAACATTGACGCAGTCCTGTCTCTGATGCAGTTTATTTACGACAATATTATGTATGCAGAGCTTAACACCAAGAGCGATTACTGTCAGTGCTGCGGCTATGACGGCGAGATCAAGATTGAAGAGGATGAGGATCATAAGTTGATCTGGGTTTGCCCCAACTGTGGAAATCGCGATCAGAATAAGATGAATGTTGCGCGGCGTACCTGCGGCTATATTGGAACGCAGTACTGGAATCAGGGGCGCACACAGGAGATCAAGGACAGAGTCCTGCACCTGTAAATCAGCTATTTAAATGAAATGATATGAAAATGCCGGGAAAAACTGTTAGCGGTCTTTCCCGGCATTTTTTATTCGACAGACTTCAAGGCTTCTGCCATGTTGATTTTATTAAGCTGGAAGTACATGACGAAGTCAACGGCCAATGCTGCGGCAATGGTCAATAGAGCAGCCATCAGATAACTGGTGGGCTTTACAATGCTGTCAAACCATACCATATCAATCCGGACAAAGCTCATTACAGCGGCATGAAGCAGTTTGCCGCCGGCAAGTCCTAAAATCATTCCCATAAAGGTCAGCGCAAGGTTCTCTTTGAACACATAGCTCCCGGTTTCCCGTGCATTGAAGCCAAGGACTTTAATGGTGGCGATTTCACGGATACGTTCCTTGATATTGATATTCGTCAGGTTATAAAGAACAATTGTGGCCAAAAGACCGGCACAGAAGACAACCAGAAGAACGATGGAGTCCATGGCATCCATCATGCTGTAAACTTGATCGGCGGTGTCCTGATTAACAAGAACATTCAGTACTCCGTCATAGCCGGAGATTGCGGCTCCGACCTCGTGGACATCAGAGTCGGGAGTTTGCAGGACAAATGCAGATTTGATTTCCGGCTCCTGGCCCCACTGAGAGCGGAGGGTATCTCCGGAGACAATTGCGTAATTATATACATGGTTGTCGAAAATTCCGGAGACGGTCAGGTGAAGCTGTTTGAGATCCGAACTGCGCAGCACAATCTGGTCTCCCTTTTCTATGCCCAACACTTCGGCAACACCCACAGAGAGGAGAACTTCGCCGTTATCGGGCATGGGAAGGATTTGTTCACCGCTGTGCAGCGACATAAATGGCTCAAGGGGCTCGTCGCTGACAAGGAAGGTGATGTTTTTGGTCTGATCTTCAAAGGATAGATCTATGCTGCTCTGATGACAGAAGAGAATGCCCTCGGACACTTCATCAAAGGCTGCATGGAATTGCTGCTGAAGCTGCGGAGTCTGAATTTCCTCGAATGTAACGGCCTGATCGTAATGGGTAACAGATTCAAATTGGTAGTCAACAATTCCGGAAATAGAATCTTTGATTCCAAAGCCGGTTACAAGAAGGGCAGTACAGCCTCCGATTCCAAGAAGCATCATGGCAAGACGCTGATGATATCGGAAAATATTGCGAATTGCCACTTTATTGAGGAAACTGAGCTTTCTCCAGAAAAGGAGCTTCTCCAGAAAAAGTTTCTTTCCTGCTGTGGGAGATTTGGGCCGAATCAATTCCGCAGGGACATTGGAAAGCTCCCTATGACAGCAGTACCAAGTGACAAACAGCGTCAATGCCGTATAGCTCAGGACGATGGCGGCGCAGGTTCCCCAGTCAAAGGTCAATGTAATGCTTGGATCAAAACCATACATAATGCAGTAGGCTTTCCATAGGATTTTTGGAAAAATAATACTGCCTGCAATGACACCGGCTGCGCATCCAATCAGTGCAGCACTTCCGGAATAGGCCATATATTTGCCCATGATCGAAAAACTGCTGTAACCAAGGGCTTTCAAAATACCGATCTGAGTTCGTTCTTCATCGACCATTCGCGTCATAGTCGTGATGCAGACCAGGGCTGCGACGGAGAGAAAAAAGACAGGAAAAATTTTTGCAACACCCGCAATGATATCCGAGTCACTTTCAAATACCACATAGCCGGGATTTGTATTTCTGGTCAAGATATATAGTGAAGCTTTTCCGATGCTGTCAATTTTGCTGCGAGCCTCGGATAAATCAGCGCCTGCAGCATCAAGCTCGGCCTGCGCATCTTCAATTTTCTGTAAAGCGGAAGCTTTTTCAGATTCGTATTTTGCTCGTCCGTCATCAATTTGCTGGCGGGCGTCGTTTAAAAGCTGTTCGTTCTCCTGAAGCTCCAGCTGCTTTTGGTGAACAAGATTCTGGGCATCGGTGAGCTGCTGCTCTCCGTTTTGAAGCTCCACTTCGACTTCGGAAAAGGCACGGTCTGCCTCCTCCCGACGGGCCGCCAGCTGTTGATAGCCGCTGTCTACGGCGCTTTTGCTACTTTCCAGTTCCTGTTTTGCTGCAAGCAGAGATTGGTATTGAGGCATCAGGTCATTTTTCTGGGCTTGCAGGTCATCACGCTGCGAGGAAAGGGCAGCACGTTTTTGTTCCAGTTCTGCTTGCTCTGCCAGCAGCGCTTCTCGCTGAGTTCTGGCTGCTTCCAACTGGGAAATCATCTCAGCACGGGTTTGGATCAACTCCTGCTGTTTGGAAACGGCAGCATTTCGCTGATCGATGACCTGCTGAAGCCGAATCTTCAGCTGATCGATAAAGTCCGGTTGATCGGGATTGGGCAATCCGGGGATTTCCGGAAGATTTGGGATTTCCGGAAGGTCTGGATTTGGATTTTCCTTGAGGTAGTCTAATATTTTCTGGGAAATATCGGCCGCAGCATTCAGTAAGGGAAGTGTCTGCTCCAACTTGGCAAGACCGTCATCAATCTTCGGAATTCCATCCTCCAACTGCACGATGGCACTGTCAATTTGGTCAAGACCATCTCTGATTTGTGCCAGTCCCTCATCGATTTGAGCAATTGCGGTATCAAGCTGCGTCAGGCCGTCATCGATCTGCGTAAGCCCCGACTGAAACTGCGATAGACCGGCATTGACCTGATTCAGTCCGATGGTAATTTGGGCAGAATTGCGGTCAAGGTCTGACTCTGCACGGTCAAGCTCTGCATAAGCGGAGGATTTTTCAGTTTTGAGCTGCTCCCAGCCAAGGCGCAAAGCCTCGCGGTTTTTTGCGATTTCCATCAGCGCATCGGAGATCTGCTGTTTTCCGTTTTCAAGAAGCTGCTGATTTTGAAGCAGCTCGGCTTCCCCGTCCTTTAGCTGCTGTTCGGCATCTGCCAGCTGCTGAAGGGCATCGCCTTTGGAAGCCTCAAATTCCCTGCAACCGTCCTCATATTGGGAAAGACCGTCGGCATATTCTGCCTCCGCCTGAGATAGAATATCCGTTCGCCGGTGATCCGCCATGGGGGAGCAGACGGATTTCAGATGTTCAGCCATATCATCCATGGCCTGATCGTATTCATCTGTGTATACCTGATAATCACCGGAAAGGGTCAAATTGATTTCCGTAAAAAAATCGAGGGAAAAACCGTCCTGAGGAATATAGAAATAGTTTGAGATAGATCCGGTTCCGATTGATGTAGAGCCTCGCTGCATATTGAGATAGAGCGGAGTTGCGGCAAGACCGACAACGGTGTAGCTGTCGTATGCCAAACGCTCCCGTGTGTCGGAATCATTGGCATCGGATACATGGATTTCCTGCCCGATTATCGAAGAGTTGTTAAAAAAATTATCTGCAAGGCATTCATTTGGAGCAGACGGCATTCGTCCTTCTACCAGAGAAACCTGATTGACGGATTCGGGGATGGAGATTAGTTTGTAAGCCTTGTCCTTGTCATCGTCCATACGGAGCATCACGTCCAAGGAAATGCCGCCTTCGGCATCACCAATGCCGGGGACAGAGGAAATGGCAGACACATTATCTTCTGTCCAGCCGAAGGGATTGAGCAGCTGGAGATCAAACATATTCTGCCGGTCGGTAAATTCCTGAACGGTTGCAACCATATCCACCTTTGTAACCCGCAGGCCACAGAATAACCCGGCACCCAGAGCGATAATCGCAACGATTGCCAGATATCGCCCCGCAGATTTCCGAATGGTCTGCTGCAGATTTCTGCGCATCATATTTTTTCGTTTCATTACCATTCAATCTCCGATATATCTTTGGGGTTTGGATTTACATACACTGTATCTACGGTTCCGTTTTTGACTTTAATGACACGGTCTGCCATATCGGTCAGAGCCGCATTATGGGTGATGATGATAATGGTCATTCCGGTGGTTCTGCCGGTATCCTGAAGCAGTTTCAGAATGGTTTTTCCGGTTTGATAATCAAGGGCACCGGTCGGCTCATCGCACAAAAGCAGCTTTGGGTTTTTCGCCAGTGCCCGGGCAATGGCAACTCGCTGCTGCTCTCCGCCGGAGAGTTGACTGGGAAAGTTATGAATCCGGTCCGCAAGACCGACATTTCCGAGCACCGTCTCGGCATCCAGCGGATTGGCACAGATTTGATTGGCAAGCTCGACATTTTCAAGTGCGGTCAGATTTCCGATCAGATTATAAAACTGAAAGACAAAACCAACATCATCCCGCCGATACTGCGTCAGCTGCTTGCTGCTGAGTGCGGATACTTCCTTTCCGTCGAGAAAAACCTGCCCCTCACTGAGGGTATCCATTCCACCGAGAATGTTGAGCAGAGTGGTTTTTCCGGCACCGGAGGGGCCTACAATCACAACCAGTTCTCCTTTTTCTACCCGAAAAGAGGCATCCCTCAGCGCATGGATTTTGACTTCGCCCATGTGATATGTTTTGGATACATCATGAAATTCTACAAATGCCATATTGAGTCACTCCAAATTGCATTAGGTTACGGCTATCATATCACAATATATATGTTATTAGATAATAAACTATGAATTTTGGAAGAAAAGGGAAGCTAAATATGGAAATCTTGCAAGGTTTGCTGATTTATAATACGGCATTTTGATTCCGAACCTGCAATATCTGGGGAGGTTTCCCGAAAAAGGGCGTACAGATCTGTGCATCGCTGCTCGATTTCCCAGAATGGATCATCTGTTTTTACCCCTACATTATATAAGGTTGTCTGTTCTCTGGCGGCCCGAAGAACTTGCCGTCCTCGGGCAGAAAAACCAAGAATCCGCGCGTAAGGGGCAGGGGTGGAAAGATCGCGTTGTGTCAGGCCGAGAAAGGCACACATGACCATCCGGTCAATTCGGCTGCGTGTGTATCGCTTGGATTTGACGGCTGTGAGAATTTCCTCAAGCGTTGCTTGCCGCCGGCTTTCGTGCATTAGCTTTCGCCATAATCCCTCTGATCCATAGGGGACTTCCTCAAATTCCGCATCACACATCGTCCGAAGCCGCATCAGCATGGCCCGTTCCCCGGCTTTGAGGGTATGAATATCTTCTTTACGGTAAAGTGCAGCCGTATCTTCAGGAATATACGGCGCAATCGAAAGTCCTTTTGCAAGCAGATTTCTGAGGGATGTGGCGGAAGGATTGACTTTGTCAGGAAATTCATCATGATAGCTGCCTTCTCTTCGAATGACCAGGGGCTTCATGGAGCAGTTCTGTGCCAAAATCGCCTTGCAGTACTCAACGCCGAGGATATCATTCGGAGAGGAGAGCAACTCTGCGCCTGTGCCTTGCTGCGCAAGGGCCTTCTGCCGCGCGGCAGGAAAAGACAATCCCTCATCCAGACAGGTCCGAAGCGCACCGCAGAACGCAGGGGAGAGAAGAGACTCGGCCGTATCCATCAGCGACCGTTCAGTTCCGGTCTCGGAACCGAAGCAGAGTTCGTCACAGAGCTTCCCGAGAATGGAGACACCGCCTGAAGCGAATCCCTCCGCCGAAGACAGTACATAAGTCACAGGCAGCTCCAGCACGAGATCTGCCCCGCATCGCAATGCAGCTTCCGCCCGAGTCATTTTTGGAAATACAGCCGGCAATCCTCTCTGTACATAGTTTCCGCTCATAAGACAGACAATGGCGCAGTCCTCTCCGTATCTGCCGCGAATCCAATCAATCTGCTTGCGGTGTCCATGATGGAGGGGATTATATTCACAGATAATTCCGACAATTTTCATAATTTTTCCCTGCCTGACGAAAAAATGAGAAAAGGACTTGTTAAAATCACTTTTCTGGTATAGAATAGTAAAAGCTAAGTACATCCTAGCATATTTTTTTGTAAAAGAAAACATATTTTATTTAGGAGGCTATCCCATAATGAATGTTCTGATTATCAATGCCGGTTCCTCTTCTCTGAAGTACCAGCTGATGAATCCTGAGACCGGTGACGTGTCTGCAAAGGGCCTGTGCGAGCGTATTTACATCGACGGCCGTCTGACACACAATGCCAACGGCAAGAAGGTGGTTAAGGACATCCCTATGCCCACCCATTCCGAAGCAATTGAGGCAGTTCTGGCCATTCTGGTTGATCCTGTTGACGGCGTTATCAAGTCTACCGACGAGATTGATGCAGTCGGTCATCGTGTTCTGCACGGCGGTATGAAGTTCTCCGATTCCTGCATCATTGATGAAAAGGTTATCGCTGCGATTGAAGAGTGCATCCCCCTGGGCCCCCTGCATAATCCCGCAAACCTGATGGGAATTCGTGCATGCCAGGCAGTTATGCCCAAGACTCCTCAGGTTGCTGTGTTTGATACCGCTTTCCACATGACGATGCCCGCAAAGGCTTACCGTTATGCGATTCCTACCGAGTACTACAAGAATGACGATATCCGCCGCTATGGCTTCCACGGTACTTCTCACAAGTATGTTACCAAGCGTGCTATTGAGCTGATGGGCAGATCCGACATCAAGCTGGTTAACTGCCATCTTGGCAACGGCTCTTCCATGTCCGCTGTTGCAGACGGCAAGTGCCAGGATACCTCCATGGGTCTGTCTCCTCTGGCCGGTGTTCCTATGGGTACCCGCTCCGGTGATATTGACGCATGTGTTGTTCAGTTCATCTGCAATAAGTACAACATGAGCGTTGACGAGTGCCTGACCATGCTGAACAAGAAGTCCGGCGTGCTGGCACTGTCCGGTGTCTCCTCTGACTTCCGTGATATCGAGACAGAGGCTGATAAGGGCAACGAGGACTGCGCACTGGCTCTGGATAAGTTCGCTTACGAAGTCCGTAAGTATGTCGGCTCCTATGCTGCTGCTCTGGGTGGCCTCGACTGCCTGGTCTTCACCGCCGGTGTTGGTGAGAACTCCGCTTCCATGCGTGCTCGTATCTGCGAGGGTCTGGAGTTCCTGGGTGTTAAGATTGACCCCGAGAAGAACAATGTTCGCGGCAAGGAAGCAATCATCTCCACGGATGATTCCAAGGTTACAGTTTGGGTTATTCCTACCAACGAAGAGCTGATGATCGCTCAGGATACCGCTGAGCTGGTTCAGGCTGCTAAGTAAGTTTCTTTCAGCGATGAGCCGCCGCAACTGCGGCGGCTCATTTTAATTTATTGAACAAGGAGGCTCCCGATTATGAATGTGATTGATCGTTTTCTAAAGTACGTTTCCTTTGAAACAACCTCTGATGAATTCTCCGAAACCTGCCCCTCTACGGACAGGCAGAAACTGCTGGGCCAGGCACTGGTGGATGAAATGCTGGCCATGGGGATTGAAGATGCCCATATGGACAAGGACGGATATGTCTATGGTACTGTCCCCGGCGACCCGGAGCTGCCGACCATTGGCCTGATTGCCCATATGGATACGGCACCGGATGCTTCCGGCGCGAATATCAAGGCACGGAAGGTTCTTTATGATGGCAGCGATGTATGTCTCAATGAAGAAAAGCAGATTTTTCTTTCTGCAAAAGACTATCCGTATCTGAATCAGTGCGAAGGAAAGCATTTGATCGTGACAGACGGTACAACTCTGCTGGGTGCTGACGATAAGGCCGGTGTTGCGGAGATCATGGCCTGCGCAGAGTATCTGATTCAGAATAAGCCCCGCCACGCAACGCTGAAGATTGGATTTACACCGGACGAGGAAATCGGCCGTGGCGCAGATTTATTTGATGTTGACGGCTTTGAGGCGGATTATGCTTACACTGTTGATGGTGGAGAGCTGGGTGGAATCGAGTATGAGAACTTCAATGCAGCCGGTGCGACAGTCAAAGTCAAGGGCCGCAGCATTCATCCCGGTTCCGCAAAGAATAAGCTCATCAATGCGTCTCAGATTGCCATGGAGTTCCACTCCATGCTGCCCGTGGAGCAGCGTCCTGAATTTACGGAGAATTATGAGGGCTTCAATATGCTCCATGATATGTCCGGCAGTGTCGAGGAAGCAACTCTGCGCTACATTATTCGGGACCATGATGATGAGAAGTTTGAGCAGAAGAAGGATATGTTCTATCAGATTGCCGTATTTTTGGATGCAAAATACGGAAAAGATACTGTGGATGTAGAGATCAATGACAGCTACTATAACATGCTTCGCCAGATTAAGCCTGTTATGTATGTGATAGACCGGGCCAAAAATGCAATGGTACGTCTGGGTATTGAGCCGAAATCCATGCCTGTTCGCGGTGGCACGGACGGTGCGCGGCTGAGCTATATGGGCCTGCCCTGTCCGAATCTCTGCACCGGAGGACAGAATTACCATGGCAGATTTGAGTATGCAGTTGTAGAAGAAATGGAGCTGTGTGCCAAGCTGCTTGTTGAAATCCTGACCGACAAGGATCTGACCAAATAATTTCCGATGCGCCGCAGATGATTCTGTGGCGCATCTTTTCTATGATGGAATCAGAAAAATGCTCCCGGGGAAAAGGACTTGCAAAAAGCAATGCGACTGGTATAATAAAGAACCGTAGAGACTTTGTCATATGAAAGGAAATATATACATGCGGCATTGGAGAACCCAGCTGTGGCAATGGTACAACCGAAAAAAAACACACATCAGCACGACACAAATTATTGCAGTGGTCTTTGCAGTGATTATTTTGTTGGGGGCACTTCTCCTGATGACACCCGCTGCCACACGAGACGCAATGGGAGCCACATTTCGCGAGGCCCTGTTTACGGCAACCTCGGCAACTTGTGTAACAGGCTTGACTTTGGTGGATACGTGGACAAAATGGAGCGCTTTTGGGCAGGTAGTCATTTTATGCCTGATCGAAATTGGTGGACTTGGATTTATGTCTGCGGCTTCCGCCGTGATTTTTATGCTTCGCAGACGAATCAGCATGAAGCAGCGGCTTGTTATGGCGCAGGCAATGAGTGTCAGTGATATTAACAATGTGATCCATTTGCAGAAACTTGTTCTGTCCGGCAGCTTAATCATTCAGGGAGTCGGTGCGCTGATTCTCACAATCCGCTTTGCGTTTGAATTTCCGCTGGTGAAAGCAATTCGATGGGGAATCTTTCATTCCGTTTCTGCATTCTGTAACGCAGGATTCGACATTATGGGCAGTATGGAGCCTGGTGTTAGTATTCTGCACTACAATCGAGACCCAATTGTCTGCCTAACTCTCATGGCACTTGTGGTATTGGGTGGACTGGGATTTTTTGTATGGGAAGAAGTGGCACGGCTGCGGAAGTTCCGGAAATTCAGTATTTATACCAGATTGGTTTTGATTGTGACGGGGACGCTGCTTGCTGTGGGATTGATTGCGTTTTCTGCTTTTGAATGGAATAATCCCGATACGATTGGACATATGAGCGTCGGTGAAAAGCTTCTTGCAGCAGGATTTCAGTCTGTAACGGTACGAACGGCAGGCTTTGCATCCATCGATCAGGCGAGACTGACAGATGCAAGCAAGGCGTTTTCTGTTGTCTTGATGCTGATTGGCGGATCTTCCGGATCTACTGCAGGCGGTATGAAAACAGTTACAGCGTTTGTGATGATTCTGTTTCTCTGGTCCCGTGCAAGAGGCCGGGAACATGTGACGGTATTTAAACGTACCATTGCAGATTCTCAGATTCTGGATGCAATGACAATTTCGATGATTATGATCGGGCTTGCGGTTTTCGGTGGAATCTACATCTGCGTGACTTCCGGTTTTTCATTTCTGGACGGACTGTATGAGGCCGCCTCTGCCATTGCAACGGTGGGCCTCAGCTCCGGAGGGACAGCAAACCTCAGCGTTAGTTCTCAGTATTTGATTATTCTTTATATGTATTTTGGGCGTGTGGGCGTATTGACCATCTCTCTGAGTCTTCTGATGGGGAGCCGGGTTCAGGAACGCTTCCGTTATGCCGAAACAAAACTTATGATCGGCTAGGAGGAAAATATGAAAAGTTATGTTGTAATCGGATTGGGCCGTTTTGGCTCATCCATAGCCTGTACCCTGTGCAGCCTTGGAAATGAAGTGCTGGCGGTAGATCGACATGTGGATCTTGTGCAGCAGATTTCCGGAGATGTGACCAATGCTGTGGTGGCGGATGCCGGAGATCAGGAAGTCCTGCGGGCTTTGGGCGTTTCGGACTGCGACTGCGCAATTGTCGCAATCGGAGACGATCTGGCTGGATCTGTTATGGCAACCATGAATCTGAAAGAATTGGGGATTCCAATGGTAGTCTGCAAGGCGAACGATGAGGCACATCGGCGGATTCTCCTGAAGCTGGGAGCTGATCGGGTAGTGATCCCGGAACATGAAGTGGCTGGTCGTTTGGCGCACAGCCTGTCAAGTCCAAATGTGCTGGATTATATTGAGTTGTCTAATGATTATGGAATCGTGGAAGTGTCTGCACCCCATAGCTGGATTGGAAAGAATTTCCGAGAGCTGAATATCCGGGCAAAACTCGGTGTTACGGTGATAGCCGTAAAAAATCCCAATGGAGTTCAGGTTTCCCCTACGGCGGACTATGTGACAAAAGAAGCAGATGTTATGGTGATTCTTGGGGATTATGATTCACTGTCGGTGGTGCAGAAACTATGAGAAAAGAACGAATCAGCAGTCGTAAAAACCAACTGCTTCAGCAGGTGAGAAAGCTTCTTTCCAGCCGTTCGTCTCGAGAAAAAGAAGGACTGTTTGCAGCCGATGGGACGAAGCTCCTGCAAGAGGCAATCCGTTTTTTCCCGGGACTTGATACGGTGATTCTGTCTGAAGGGGTAGAGGTAGAGAATATTCCGCAGGATGTTCGGGTGGTAGAGGTTCCCGAAGATGTGATGGCCTCTATTTCCCCTATGGAAGCACCGCAGGGGGCGCTGTTCCTCTGCCGGATGCCCCCAAGAAAAGCATTTGAGGCAAAACCGGGAATGTTGATTCTTGATGGCATTCAGGATCCGGGAAATGTTGGAACCATTTTGCGTACCGCAGATGCCATGGATGTTCCGGTGGTTCTCTTAGAGGGGTGTGCAGACCCCTATAATTGGAAAACGGTCCGCTCCACAATGGGAGCGGTATTTCGGGTTCCGGTGGTGCAGTCCAGCTGGGAAGAAGTGAAAAACACCTGCCGCAAAGCGGAAATTCCCATTGGCGTAACGGCACTGTCTGATCGGGCGGTGGACATCCGGCAGGCAGATCTTTCAAAAATGGCACTGGTTATCGGAAGTGAAGGAAGAGGTGTCCGTCCGGAAATTCTTGCGGCAGCGGATCAGGAATTGATTATTCCCATGAATCCGCACTGCGAATCACTGAATGCGGCAATCGCTGCATCGATTGTGATGTGGCAGATCCGCGCATCGCAATAACAGCATCATTTTGAAGCAGAGAGGAGGGGAGCTGATGCTGATACATTGGATATGGTATGCGACAAGAAGCGGTCTTGGAGATCATATGAAAGTGCAGCTTCTTTCCTGCTTTGGAAATCCAGAGGCAATCTATTTTGCGGAAGATTCCTGTTTTATTCAAAATGAGGAACTTTCGCAGGATGCAATTGAGAGTCTTTGTGACAAAAATCTGGCGAAAAGCCAGAAAATATTATCCGACTGCACAGATCTAAAAATTGGAATTCTGACATATCAGGATGCCGCCTATCCGGAGCGGCTGAAGAATATTCCGGATCCGCCTATGGTTCTTTATTTCAAAGGACAGATGCCATGCGTGGACAGTGAGCCGGTGGTGGGAATTGTCGGAACGAGACGAGCATCCCCCTACGGGCTGACGGTTGCCAAGCGAATGGGATACCAGATTGCGTCCTGCGGTGGAATCGTAGTATCAGGAATGGCTTATGGCATTGACGGGCTTGCCATGCAGGGGGCGCTGACGGCAGGAAAAAGTGTGATAGGTGTTCTTGGCTGCGGTGCGGATATCATCTATCCGCCGTCCAATCAGCACTTATTTGCGGATACCGAGCGATATGGATGTATTGTAACGGAGTTTCCACCGGGAACACCGCCTATTGGCAGGAATTTTCCACGTCGGAACCGTATCATCAGCGGATTAAGCTGCGGCGTACTGGTGGTTGAAGCACCGGAAGGAAGCGGCGCTTTGATTACAGCCCGTCTGGCGGCGGATCAGGGGCGTGATGTGTTTGTTGTTCCGTCGAATATTGACGTGGAGTCAGCAGTCGGAAGCAATTCACTGCTGCGAGATGGTGCAATTGCGGTCTGCTCAGGTGCGGATGTGATGAGCGAATATGCAGATCTCTATCCGAATCAGGTGGTGGATGATCGGCAGACACCGCTTCTTCGTGTGTATCCGGATGAAGTTCGTAAAATCGAATCACAGACGAAAAAAATGCCGCTTCGAGTGGCTCAGAAACCCAAAAAACCTGCGAAAACAAACAAGCGTTCGGAGGATGATACAAAATTTGTCATTGACAACGGTACACAACCGCCGTATATTGACTTCACAAAGATAGAACGAAAACTGACCTCCGACGAAAAGACGGTATTAAATCTGCTTGTTGGGGGTAAAAAACTGACAGATGATGTGATTGACGAATCCGGCTTGCCGACAGCCCGTGTGCTTGTTAGCCTGACGATGCTGGAGGTCAAGGGCCTCATTCGTCGGCTGCCCGGCCGATATTTGGAGTGGACCGGGGGAAAATGAATCAAATTTGGAGGAACTCCATGGCTAAAGCTAAGAATCTTGTGATTGTTGAGTCGCCTTCTAAGGCGAAGACAATTGGAAAATACCTGGGCCCTGATTATATTGTCAAGGCCAGCATGGGTCATCTGAGAGATCTGCCCAAAAGTGTAATGGGTGTAGATCTTGAGACGTTTGATCCGCATTATATCCCTGTAAAAGGGAAAGAAAGCATTATTTCCGATCTCAAAGATGCCGTCAGACAGGTAGACACGGTCTACCTCGCAACGGACCCGGATCGCGAAGGAGAAGCGATTTCATGGCATCTGAAAGAACTGCTGAAAATCTCGGACGAGGACACCCACCGTGTAACCTTTAACGAAATTACAAAACGTGTTGTGCAGGAGTCCATTGCAGCCCCTAGAGATATCGACATGGATCTTGTGGATGCCCAGCAGGCACGGCGGATTTTGGACCGGATTGTGGGCTATCAGCTTTCTCCGCTTCTGTGGAAAAAGGTGCGCCGTGGGCTCAGCGCCGGACGGGTACAGTCTGTGGCTACCCGTTTGGTGGTGGACCGGGAAAAGGAAATTCGTGCCTTTATTCCGAAGGAGTACTGGTCTTTGGATGTGCAGCTTCACCGCTTGGAGAAGAGCGGAACATTTCAGGCACGTTATTACGGAAGCCCCAAAAAGCAGGAGATTGAAAACGAACAGCAGGTAGATGCGATCATCCGAGATATTACGGGTAAGGAATTTACTGTTACCGGTGTTCGAAAAGCGGAGAAGAAGCGCTCTGCGGCACCTCCCTTTACAACTTCTACGCTTCAGCAGGAGGCCTCAAGAAAACTGAATATGACCCCGAAGCGCACCATGGCGATTGCACAGCAGCTGTATGAAGGTGTTGAGGTAGCCGGAGAAGGCACAACAGGTCTGATTACCTATATGCGTACCGATTCCCTTCGCCTATCTGATGAAGCAATGGGCGCAGCCAAGGATTATATCAACAACCGCTATGGCGAGCAGTATTATTATGGGTCGTTCCACACCTTTAAGACTAAATCCGGTGCGCAGGATGCGCACGAAGCAATCCGCCCCACCCATGTAGAACTGGATCCAGAACGGGTTTCCGCTTCACTGACCAAGGAACAGTATCGGCTGTATAAGCTGATTTGGAGTAGATTTCTGGCATCTCAGATGGCAAATGCTGTCTATGATACGGTTTCTATTGACACAGAATGTGCCGGTCATACCTTCCGGTCATCACATCAGAGTATGCGTTTCCCCGGATTTATTGCGGTATACGAGGAAGGCAAAGACGAAGAGACGGAGGCAGTTGGGTCCCCTCTGCCGGATCTTCAGCAGGGAGATCGTGCAGAGGCTGCGGATGCAGACATCAAGAAGGAACAGCACTTTACCCAGCCTCCTGCCCGCTTTACGGAAGCAACACTTGTTAAAGCAATGGAGGAAAAGGGAGTTGGCCGTCCTTCCACCTACGCATCCATCGTATCCACGATTCTTGACCGTGAGTATGTATTAAAGAAAGAAAAACGTCTGGAACCCACTCCTTTGGGCGAGGTTGTCAACGGACTGATGGAAGAGCGCTTCAATGACATCATTGATGTGGAATTTACCGCAAACATGGAGCACAAGCTCGATGAAGTTGAGGCCGGTAAGCAGGAGTGGAAGCAGCTTCTTGCAGATTTTTACAGCCAGTTCCACAAGGAGATGGAGGAGGCCGAAACGGCACTCGATGGGGTTCGCTTAAAGGTGCCCGATGAAGTCACCGATGAGATCTGCGAAGTCTGCGGACGGAATATGGTGGTGAAGAGCGGACGTTTCGGTCGGTTTCTGGCCTGCCCGGGGTTCCCGGAATGTACCTTTACAAAGGCGATTGTGGAGCATATGCCCGGAAGATGCCCGAAGTGCGGTGCAGGGATGCTCAAGCGCAAGTCCAAGAAGGGATATGCCTATTATGCCTGCGAACAGGGCGCAGAGTGCGGTTTTATGAGCTGGGACGTGCCAACGGCAGAGGACTGCCCTGAATGTGGTCAGACACTCTTCAAAAAATCCGGAAAGGGCCGGATGAAACCGTTCTGCATCAATGAAAAATGTAAGAATTTCCTGCCGGAGGATCAGCGCGGATATCGCCGCAAGGTGACAACGGAGAATAATGATCCGGAGACGGCTGTGGTGGAGGAATTGGAAACTTCTGAGCAGAAGGAAGATAAAAAGCCTGCGAAGAAGGCCTCAACCAAGAAAACGGTTTCCAAAAAATCCACAGCGAAGAAATCTACAGCAAAAAAGACGGCAGCTAAGAAAACGAACAAAAAGAAAGCACAGGAGGCGGGCGAATGACAAATAAAGTAACGGTGATCGGTGCAGGTCTTGCCGGCAGTGAAGCTGCATGGCAGCTTGCCCAAAGAGACATTAAGGTTACATTGGTTGAAATGCGTCCGCAGAAGTCTGGCCCGGCCCACCATACCGATCGGTTTGCAGAGCTTGTCTGCTCCAACTCCCTGCGGGGAGATCGGTTGGAAAATGCGGTTGGCCTGCTGAAGGAAGAGCTGCGCCGCCTGGGAAGCTTGATTCTTGCGTGCGCGGAGGCCACTCGGGTAGAAGCCGGCGGAGCATTGGCGGTTGATCGGGATGGATTTTCTGCAATGGTCACGGAGAAAATCAAGAATCATCCCAATATCACGGTGGTGACTGCGGAAGAGACGGAAATTCCCGACGGCCCTGTGATTATTGCCACCGGTCCTTTGACTTCGGATGCCATGTCTGAGGCGATTGGCAGATATTTCGGGGAGGCAGAGTATCTTCATTTTTACGATGCGGCAGCACCTCTGGTGACCGCCGAAAGCGTGGATATGGACTATGCTTGGTGGCAGAGCCGCTATGACCGGGGAAATGCAGATTATGTCAACTGCTCCATGAATAAAGAGGAATACGAAGCCTTTATGAAAGAACTGGTTTCCGCAGAGGAAGCAGAGGTCCACGGCTTTGAGGATAAAAATGTTTTTGAGGGCTGTATGCCTGTGGAGGTTATGGCCCGCAGAGGCTTTGATACACTGCGCTACGGTCCACTGAAACCGGTCGGTCTTGTGGATCCCAGAACAGGAAAAGAACCATACGCGGTGGTTCAGCTGCGGCAGGATAATGCGGCAAAGAGTGTCTTTAATCTGGTTGGATTCCAGACACATCTGAAATTCGGAGAGCAGAAGCGTGTGTTTTCCATGATTCCTGCCCTCAAAAATGCAGAGTATGTCCGCTACGGTGTCATGCACCGCAACACATTCCTATGTTCGCCGAAGCTGCTGGATCGATTCTATGCGGACCGGAGAAACCCCATGGTCGCATTTGCGGGACAGATGACAGGTGTTGAAGGCTATGTAGAGTCCGCGGCATCCGGTTTCCTTGCGGCAGTAGCCATGGCTGCAAAGGTCCATGGGAAAACGCCTGTGGAATTTCCGAAGGAAACGGCAATCGGCGCACTGGGTCTTTATATCAGTGATGACCGCATTACCGATTTTCAGCCGATGAACATCAATTTCAGCATTATTTCTCCGCTGGAAAAGCGGATTCGAAAAAAAGCAGAGAAGAATTTGGCAATTGCCCAGCGGAGTCTTGCGATTATCGATGAACTGCTGGAACAAGGTCTGTAATATGGAAGGGGTGTCACAATGAAAATAATTCTGGATGCAATGGGCGGTGACAATGCCCCGGAGGCAGCGGTTCTTGGTGCGCTGGAGGCAGGAAAGGCCTATCAGACCGAGATCACGCTGGTTGGACGTGGAGAGGAAATTCTTGAAGTTCTGCGCAGCCACGGAATCGAAGATCTGCCCCAAGGGATAGAAATTGCCAATGCCGACGATGTTGTGGATATGCACGATGATCCGGCTGCGGTTTTGCACAAGCGCAAAGGTTCCTCCATGGTCGTCGGGCTCAAGATGCTGGCCGTCGGGCAGGGAGATGCTTTTGTGTCTGCCGGTTCGACCGGTGCTCTTTTGACCGCAGCGACGCTGATTGTCAAGCGAGTCAAAGGAATCCGCAGAGCTGCAATGGCACCATCCTTCCCGAATAAGGCCGGCGGCAAGACCGTCATCTGCGACTGCGGCGCAAATGCCGAATGTACACCAGAATTTCTGCTTCAGTTCGCTCTGGTTGGGTCGCTGTATGCGAAAAAGTCTCTGGGTGTGTCGAATCCAAAGGTGGGACTTTTGAACATTGGTACCGAGGATTCTAAAGGAACAAAGCTTCAGCTTGAGACATATCCGATGCTGCGCAAGGCCCATGAACAGGGGCTGATCAATTTTGTGGGGAATGTAGAGGCCCGTGATGTTCCGCTTGGAGCGGTAGACGTAATTGTGTGCGATGGATTCAGCGGAAATGTGCTGCTCAAGAGCATTGAGGGGACGGCCATGTATATGGGATCTCTCGTCAAGCATATGTTTAAGAAGAACGCGGCGACAATGATGGGTGCGATGCTCTGCAAGAACGGTCTTAAGTCTATGATGAAGATGCTTGACTACCGCGAGATCGGCGGAACCCAGTTCCTGGGAATCCATAAACCTGTGATTAAGGCCCATGGATCGTCGGATGCGTTGGCCTTCCGCAATGCAATTCGGCAGGCTGTTGATGCGGCGCAAAATAATATTGCTCCTGAGCTGGAGCTGGCATTGCAGCAGATTGCTGCGGCAAAGGAGGAGACATCCAATGATTAAGGAACTGGAAACTGCCATTGGGTATGAATTTAAAGACATTCGTCTGCTTGAAAATGCTCTGGCACATTCTTCCTATGCCAACGAACATTTTCACAATAGCCTGATGAGCAATGAACGGCTCGAGTTTCTGGGGGATTCCATTCTTGGAATGATTGTTGCGGATCATTTGTATCGGAACTTTCCGGACCGTCCGGAGGGAGAACTGACCCGTATGCGCGCAGATATGGTGTGCGAGCAGAGCCTGGCGGTGATTGCGCATCAGATTAATCTGGGTGATTTTCTGATGCTCGGCCACGGTGAAGAGCAGGGCGGCGGCAGAAAACGCAGCTCAATTCTTGCAGATGCTGTGGAATCGGTGATTGCGGCCTGCTATCTTGACGGTGGATATGATGCGGCGCTGCGGTTTGTCCGCCGCTTTGTTCTGAGTGATATTCCAGTGGTCCGGTATCACAATGTGGACTATAAGACGGCGCTGCAGGAGCGTGTACAGCAGCGGAAAAATCAGGTTCTGAGCTACCATCTGGTAGGCGAGGAGGGGCCGGACCACGAAAAGCATTTTAATGTTGAAGTTCAACTCAACGGCGTGCAGATTGGTCTTGGCAGCGGCACCAGCAAAAAACGTGCTGAGCAGGATGCTGCCCGGACGGCGCTGGAGCACATGAATGAAATCAGCTGAAAGAGTGTACCCCCTGTGGGTACACTCTTTTCTTTTGGATTGGAAAGAAATTCTTGCATTCCGGTCTTTTTATAGGTATAATAAGATGAATTATTATCTTATATATGGTGGATAAGTGTGTCCACTATTATGAAATGATGAGTATATGAGGTTCTAACGTGTATCTGAAATCTTTGGAAGTGCAGGGCTTTAAGTCCTTCCCGGAGAAGACAGTGATCCGCTTTGGTGATGATATTACTGCGATTGTGGGTCCGAATGGCTCCGGAAAATCGAATATCTCGGATGCGATCCTCTGGGTTATGGGGGAGCAGAGCAGCAAAACGCTCCGCGGCACCAAAATGGAAGATGTCATCTTCGGCGGAACGGAGAACCGTAGAGCGGTTGGATTTGCTGAGGCCACGCTGACATTGGATAATGCAGACCGAGCGCTGATGGTAGATGCCGATGAAGTTATGGTTACGAGACGGTACTACCGTTCCGGCGATAGTGAGTATTACATCAATCGCCAGTCCGCCAGACTCAAAGACATCAATGAGATGTTTATGGATACCGGTCTTGGACGGGAAGGTTATTCCAATATCGGTCAGGGCAGGATCGACGAAATTCTGGCAGTAAAATCTGAGGATCGTCGGGAAATCTTTGAAGAAGCTGCCGGTATTTCCAAATTCCGTCATCGGAAGGAGGAGACAGAGCGAAAGCTGGCGCATACAGAGGACAATCTGCTTCGAATCGGTGATAAAGTTTCAGAGTTGGAAATCCAGCTGGAGCCGCTGAAATCTCAGGCGGAAAAGGCAAAGAAGTACCTGAATCTGAAAGAGCAGCTGCAAGGAATCGAGGTGGCTGTGTGGCTGGATACACTGGATCGGCTGTCTGCTGCTGCCCAAAAAGCTGAGAAGGATTATAATGACGCTTCCGCCGAATTGCACAGAGCCCACGATGAACTGGAAGGACTTTATACTTCCAGTGAGCGGCTGAGCGAACAGCTGAGAAAAAAAGACGCAGAACTGGAAACTGTTCGGGTCAGAAGCAATCTATTGGAGGCAGCTCATCAGCAGATGGACGGTCAAATGGCAGTGCTGCGGGGAAACATTGACAATAATCGTGCCAATGTAGCGAGGTTTGAAGAGGAGCTGAGCGATCAGGAAAATCGCAGCGGCGGTATTCAGACTCAGATTATGCAAGCGTGTCAACGAATCCGTGAGATTGACGAAACGCTTCAAAATCAGCGAAATAGGATTACTGAGCTGCAAAAGGAACTGACGACTATGACAGCCAACGCGCAGGGAATGACTCGTCAGTTTTTGGAGCTTCGGGCAAAGCAGACAACACTTACGGCGGAAATCGCCGGCCGGGAAGCGGATACAAGGAGCTTGGAGGATAGTATCCGCCATGCGGAAAAGCGATATGCGGAGCTTCAGGAAGATCTGGATGCCGGAGATATCCGCAGACGGGAAGCAGAGCTGGCGCTGGAGACGTGCCGTTCGGAGCTTCACACAGCACAGCAGACTGTTGCAGCGGCGAATAATATGATTTCAGGCTATGCCATGCGCCAGTCCGGTCGAATTCAGAAGCGCAATGAGCTGGAAGGGCAGATGCGCTCCATTAACAGTCAGCTCGACAGCGTCCGCGCGAAGCTGAAAGTGTTCCGTGCGATGGAGCGCGACTACGAAAACTATCAGAAATCGGTTCGGATTGTGATGCAGGAAGCACAGCGGGGTGGGCTTCACAATATCCACGGCCCTGTTTCCAGACTGATCCGCACGGCGGATGAATTCACTGTGGCAATTGAGATTGCCTTGGGCGGAGCCATGCAGCAAATTGTTGTGGAATCGGAGGCAGACGGTAAAGCAGCCATAGGATTCCTTAAACGCTGCGGAGGAGGACGCGCGACATTTCTGCCGCTGAGTACCATTCAGGGAAGATTTTTGCAGGAGAATGGCTTGGAAAGAGCATCCGGATTTGTGGGGATTGCTTCGGACCTTGTAACATGCGATGACCGTTACCGACCGATTGTGGGGAATCTTCTGGGACGTACTGTGATTGCCGAAAATATTGACTGTGCGATCTCTATGGCGCGGCAATTCCGAAACCGATTTAAAATTGTTACACTGGACGGTCAGGTGATGAATCCGGGTGGTTCTATGACCGGCGGCAGCATCAATAAAGAATCCGGAATTCTCTCTCGTGCCAATGAATTGGAAAAAATGACAATTCATGAGAAAAAGCTGTCACAAAACAGGGAAGCAACAGAGCATCAGCTGAAAGAAGCTCAGCGTCAGGCAGAAGAAGCCGAATTTCAACTTACGGCAGCCCGGGATGAGCTTCGGGAAGCGGAAGATCAGGTTCTGAGACTTCAGGGTCAGGAGAAGCAGTGTGAGATTCTAGCGCAGGCATTGCAGGAAGCAGGGACTTCTTCCCGCCGGGAGCAAAGCGGCATCGAAACCCGGCTTCAAGCGGATACTCAGCGACTTTGCGCACAAAAGGCTAAGCTGGAGGTATATAGAACACAGCTGGCAGAAACCTCTGCAACGCTCGCAACGTTGGAAGGACAAGAGAGCGAAACTTCCGAAAAAACCAATGAACTGACAGAGCAGATGACTGCGGAGAAAACGAAAGCGGCAGCTTTAGAGGCGGAATGTGCCACGGTTCAGACGCACATTGCCGATTTGAGGACGCTTCAGACTGCGCTGGAAGATGACAGAGTCCAAAAACAGTCGGTGGTGGAAGCGATGAATGTGGACAGCATCCGGCTTGAGCAGCAGATTGCGGAGCTTTTAAAACGCCAGAATCAGAATCGCCAGGAAATGAATGAAACCCAAATAAATCTGAATCAGGTGCTCAAAGAGCGAAGTGAGACGGAGGCGGCGAAGACAAAATCTGAGCGGGAATCTCAGGAGAAGAATAAGGACATACTGAATCGGGAGCGGGCTTGTGCGCTGCTTGAGCAAAAGAAAATGTCCACTGCGATGGAAGAAAAGCAGATTATTGACAAGCTTTGGGACAATTACGAACTGACACCCGGCACGGCCGCTGATAAGCGAGGCAAGATTGAATCTGTGGCTGCGGGAAACCGTCTGATTGCAGAATTGAAACGAGAGATTTCATCTCTCGGCACACCGAATCTTGGTGCAATTGAAGAATTTACCCGGGTGAATGAGCGATACACTTATCTGACGGAGCAGCGGGATGACGTCCTGACTTCCAAAAGGGAACTGGAAACCATCATTGAAAACATCCAGAAGGAAATGACGACAATCTTTGTGGAGGAATTTGCCAAGATCAATCGGTATTTCGGCGAAACTTTTGAGGAGATGTTTGGTGGCGGAAAGGGCCAGCTGCTTTTGGAGGATCCGGAGCATCCTTTGACCTGCGGTATAGAGATTCGCGTACAGCCCCCTGGAAAACAGCTGAAAACCATTACCCTGCTGTCCGGTGGAGAGAAGGCATTTGTTGCTATTGCGCTGTATTTCGCAATTTTAAAAGTGCGGCCGACGCCGTTCTGTCTGCTCGATGAAATTGATGCAGCACTCGATGACCGAAATGTAGAGCGGTTTGCGTCCTATCTTCACAATCTCAGCGAAAAGACTCAGTTTATTGTGATTACGCATCGTCGGGGAACCATGGAGGCGTCTGATGTTCTCTACGGTGTGACCATGCAGGAACAGGGAGTATCCAAACTCCTGCGGTTGGACCTCAATCAGATGGAGCAATATTTGGGAATTACCGAATAGAAGAAAATTGCGGTAGAATTTTCGGAATTCTGCGATAAGGAGCATAAGATATGGGATTTTTTGACAAAATCAAGGAAGGCCTTTCTAAAACCAGAAAGGCAATGGCGGATTCTCTGGGCAGCGTTTTCACCGGTTTTTCGGAGATCAACGATGATTTCTACGATGAGCTGGAGGAATGCCTGATTCTTGCGGATCTGGGTGTAGAAACTACCACAAAGGCGGTAGATTTGCTGCGCCGCAGAGTCAAGGAGAATCATCTCAAGACGACGGAGGATGCTCGTGAAGCGCTGAAGGATATTCTTGTGGATATGATCAGTGTGGATGATTTCGGACTGAAGCTTGAGACGACACCGAGCATTATTCTGGTGATCGGTGTCAACGGCGTCGGTAAAACAACAACCATCGGCAAGATTGCAACACAAATGGTTCGCGACGGGAAGAAGGTTCTGCTGGTTGCAGGAGATACCTTCCGGGCTGCGGCTGCGGATCAGCTTGAGATCTGGGCAGAGCGCTCCGGTGCGGATCTCGTCCGTCAGCACGAAGGGGCAGATCCTGCTTCAGTCGTATTTGATGGAATCGCATCCGCCAAGGCAAAAGGTTCAGAGGTTATCATCTGTGATACTGCGGGTCGTCTGCATAACAAGCAGAATCTGATGAATGAGCTGAATAAGATCAGCCGAATCATTGATCGGGAGCTTCCCGGCGCTTCCAAAGAAGTAATGCTGGTGCTTGACGGCACCACAGGTCAGAATGGTCTGATTCAGGCCAAGCAGTTCAGGGAAATCGCAGGTGTCACTTCGATTGCATTGACAAAGCTGGACGGCACAGCCAAGGGCGGTATCGTCATTGCGGTTTCCGATTCTCTTCAGATTCCTGTTAAGTTTATCGGAGTGGGTGAGCAGGCAGATGACCTGATGCCCTTTGAACCTCGTCCGTTTGTTGAGGCGCTTTTGCAGGAGGCGGAATAAAATGAGAGTTGTTTTAGCCAGTAAAAATCCCCACAAACTCGTGGAAATTGATGCGATTTTGTCCAAGCTTGGGATTGAACTTGTCTTACAGTCGGAACTGGGTGTGGACATTGATGTAGAAGAAACCGGAACGACCTTTGAGGAGAATTCTTTCCTGAAGGCCGATGCGGTTTGTAAAGCGACGGGACTTCCGGCATTGGCAGATGATTCCGGTATTGCGGTGGATGCGTTGAACGGAGAACCGGGAATTTACTCGGCTCGCTATGGTTTTGATGAAAGTTTGGACGACCACGGCAGGATGATGCTTCTGCTGAAGAATATGGAGCAGGTTCCCGATGGTGAGCGGCAGGCAAAGTTTGTCTGTGTGATTACGCTGGTAATGCCGGATGGCAGACAGCTTCAGGCCCGTGGAGAGGTCTGCGGAGAGCTGCTGCGGGAGCCTGTGGGAGAAAATGGATTTGGATATGATCCGATTTTCTATTATCCCCCGAAAAAATGTGGATTTGCCCAGCTGAGTCCGGAGGAGAAAAATGCAGTCTCCCATCGGGCAAGAGCGCTGGATTACCTGTATAAGAAATTAGAGGAGTTTGATTATGCTGACAAGTAAAGAAAGAGCGGAGCTGCGTGCGCAGGCAAATGGAATTGAGACAACCCTGATTGTAGGCAAGGGCGGGATCGGTGAGACATTGATTGCCGATGTAGAGAATCAGCTCAACGCAAGAGAATTGGTCAAGGGCAAAGTGCTTGAAGGTGCAATGCTCAGCCCCCGTGAGGCGAGCGATGCCATCTGCGAGGCCACCGGTGCTGAGGGAATCAGCGTGGTGGGAAGCAAGTTTGTGATCTACCGTTTCAGCGAGAAACTTCAGGCAGAGCGCAATCAGGTGGGCCGTGCAAAGCGCAAGGAAATTTCCAATGCGAAGGCAAACCCCGTCCGCAAGGGCGCAAAGACCCGCCGCATGGCAGCAAAGGCCGAGCGGGAACGCCGCAATGAATATTTCCGCCAGCAGGCCATTGACCGTGCAATTGAGCGTGAACGAGAAAAGGCATATCGCAGCAACGAGGAATAATTCGCAAATTAAATAGTCATTAAGGGGGACAAAAATATGGAACGAATCGGTATTTTTGGCGGAACATTTAATCCACCTCATGTCGGCCATATCCGGGCCGCATCGTGTGCCATAGAGCATCTGAGTCTCGATCGGCTCATCATGATCCCCACCGGAATTTCACCACATAAGACAGTTAGTCCGGGGACAACAGGGCAGCAGCGGCTGGAGATGCTGAAGAGAAGCGCCGAAGGCCTGAAAAAAACCGAAATTTCGGATCTGGAGCTGTGCCGTGAGGGAAAGAGCTACACCGCAGATACAGTGGCGGAGCTTCGACAGCGTTACCCTGACGATGAATTGGTTCTGCTGATGGGTACAGACATGTTTTTGTCCTTTGACAGCTGGTATCATCCGGAAAGAATTCTGAAGGAAGTAACCTTGGGCGTTTTTTTCCGGGAAAATAGGTCTGAAACGGAGGCTGTGGAAATCCAGAAGAAAAAGCTGGAGGCGATGGGTGCAAAAATTGTTCTCTGCCAAAATCCAGTGACGGAAATCTCCTCGACGGATCTCAGAAGAATGATTGTATTTGGGTGTGCGGATTCGTTCTTATGCCCGGGTGTGGGCGATTATATCCGGGAACATGGTCTTTACGGTGTGAACAAAGATCGGAGGAATCTTTCCATCGATGAGCTGGAGGAGGAAGTCATGTCTTTGCTGAAGGATAACCGCAAGGCCCATGTTAAGGGTGTACGCAAGATGGCGGCAGAGCTGGCAGTGCGCTACGGCGCAAATGTAGAGGATGCTGAGCGGGCAGGACTTTTGCATGATGTCACAAAGGCGATTGACGGTCCCCTTCAATTGACTTTCTGCCATGAATATGGTATATTGCTTAATAAATTTTCATCAGAAAATCCCAAGACGCTCCATGCCTTGACCGGCAGTTATGTGGCCAAGAGGCTGTTTGGCGAAAATGAGGCTGTGGTGAGTGCCATTCGCTGGCATACAACTGGGCGTGCGGAAATGACACTGCTGGAAAAAATCGTTTATTTGGCGGATTATGCCGAAGAAAATCGGAGATTTCCCGGGGTGGAAGAACTGCGGGAAACGATTTTGAGAGATATCGATGCGGGAATGCGAATGGGTCTGGAAATGACGATGGCCCAGTTGATAACGCAAAAGCGTGAAATTGCACAGGCTTCTGTTGAGGCACTGGAATATTACAGAAGTGTGTGCGCAGCACATTCTCCGTTATAAATACAATCCCACCCCGAAAGGGAAGAAAGGACAATGTTATGTTAACTACAAAGGAAGTAGCTTTCGAAACCACCAAGGCGCTTGATGCAAAAAAGGGCGTGGATGTCAAGCTGCTGAAAATCGACAAGGTGAGCAGCCTTGCAGACTATTTTATCATATGCACCGGTACCTCCAGTACCCATGTCAAGACGCTTTGCGACTATGCGGAATATACACTGGAGAATCTGGGAGAAAAGCTGCTGGGCCGTGAAGGCCACCGCGGCAATACATGGGAGCTGCTGGATTTCGGCAGCGTTGTGGTACATGTATTTACCGACGAGGCCCGCAAGTTCTATGATCTTGAGCGGCTTTGGGCTGACGCAGAGCTTATCAGCGTCGATGATATCATCACCGAGAACTAACGAAAAACATTATCGAAACAAATCAGAGAGGTGTGTTCGTCATGAATTATGACTTTTCGGCCATTGAAATGAAATGGCAGGGAATTTGGGAGGAAAAGAAGCTTTATGAGGCTTCAAACAATTCCGATAAGCCCAAATTCTATGGTCTGGTAGAGTTCCCTTATCCCAGCGGTGCAGGTCTGCACGTTGGACATCCTCGGCCCTACACGGCAATGGATATTATTGCCCGTAAAAAACGCATGGGTGGCATGAATGTGCTTTTTCCCATGGGCTATGACGCATTTGGATTGCCTACCGAGAACTACGCCATCAAGAACCATGTTCATCCCCGGGAAGTTACCGAGAACAATATCAAGAACTTCCGCCGTCAGCTGAAGGCACTGGGTTACAGCTTCGACTGGGATCGCGAAATTAACACGACTGATCCGGCCTATTTCAAGTGGACACAGTGGATTTTTTTGCAGATGTACAAGCACGGTCTGGCTTATAAGGCGAAGATGCCGGTTAACTGGTGCACCAGCTGTAAGTGTGTTCTGGCTAATGAGGAAGTTGTGGAAGGCGTTTGTGAGCGCTGTGGTTCTCCTGTTGTTCGCAAGGAGAAGAGCCAGTGGATGCTGCGCATCACCAAATATGCAGATCGTCTGATTGATGATCTGGACGGCTTGGATTTCATCGACCGTGTGAAGGCACAGCAGACCAACTGGATTGGACGAAGCCATGGTGCAGAGGTTACCTTCAAGTCCACGCTGGGGGATGACATTCTGATTTACACCACCCGCCCCGATACTCTGTTCGGTGCAACATATATGGTGCTTTCTCCTGAACATGATCTGGTTGCAAAGTGGATGGACCAGCTTTCAAATGTTGATGAGATTAAAGCATATCAGGCCGCAGCAGCTGCAAAGTCCGACCTTGAGCGTACAGAGCTGAATAAGGAAAAGACCGGTGTGAAGCTTGACGGTGTCCGCGGTATCAATCCTGTAAATGGCAAGGAAATTCCCATCTTTATTTCTGATTATGTCCTCTCGACCTATGGTACCGGCGCAATTATGGCAGTTCCTGCCCATGATGACAGAGACTGGGCGTTTGCAAAGGCATTTGGCTGCGAGATTATCGAAGTTGTTGCCGGAGGCAATGTAGAGGAAGCTGCCTTTACGCTGAAGGATGATACCGGTATTATGGTAAACTCCGGTTTCCTGAACGGTCTGACGGTCAAGGAAGCAATTCCTGTGATTACCAAGTGGCTTGAAGAGCAGGGCATCGGCCATGCCAAGACCAACTATAAGCTTCGCGACTGGGTGTTTTCCCGTCAGCGTTATTGGGGTGAGCCGATTCCGATTGAGGCCTTTGACCCAAGCAGGGTGCTAAGCCCTGTGAGCTCACCCCTAGATTCTGGAGGAATGAGCAGCAGTGGGCAGGTGGTCACTCAGGCCCAGG
>JARIAT010000021.1 GCA_029257715.1 Faecousia sp.
GGTCGAGTACCGTCTGGACAAGACCAACATCATCCACTGCCCCATCGGCAAGATCTCCTTCGGTACCGAGAAGCTGACTCAGAACATGGATACTCTGGTTGCTGCTGTTGTTAAGGCCAAGCCTTCCGCAGCTAAGGGCACCTACATCCGTTCCTGCACCGTCGCTTCCACCATGGGCCCCGGCGTTAAGGTTTCCACCAGCAAGTATCTGTAATTTTATAGATGCATTCATCCCCCGGAGTTTCTCCGGGGGAGTTTTCATACCATTACACGCTTCTATATGCTCCACCCAAAATTTCAGAAATTTTATAAAAATATATGTTGACAAACCTTCTTCCATGTGATAATATATTGAAGTTGCCAAAGACAGCAGGTTGCGTAAGCAATAAATCCTGCCGAGGTGCGCTGAATATGATTTTTCTGCGTGTCTTCTTGTCTTCTGGCAGGAAGACACTTTTTTATTTTCGGAGGTGAAAATTATGCCCAACGCTAAGGTTCTTGAGAGCAAGAAGGCAGTTGTTGAAGCCCTGACCGGTAAGATCCAGGAAGCTACTTCCGTGGTTTTCGTCGACTACAAGGGTATCACTGTTGCTCAGGATACCGAGCTGCGTAAGCAGTTCCGTGAAGCCGGTGTTGAGTACTCCGTTGTTAAGAACACCCTGACTAATTTCGCAACCAAGAATGCAGGTTACGATTTCTCCGAGGTTCTGAACGGTACTACCGCTATGGCTTCCACCACCGGCGACCCCATCGCCCCTGCTCGTATCGTCTGCGAGTTTGCTAAGAAGAATAAGGGTTGCTCCCTGTCCATCAAGGGCGGCATCGTTGAGGGTTCTACCCTGACCGCTGCTGAACTGAATGGCTTCGGCGAGCTGCCCAGCAAGAATGCCCTGGTCGCTTCTGTCCTGGGTACCTTCCTGGCACCTATCTCCAGCCTGGCTTTCGTCTTGGATCAGGTTCGTATCCAGAAGGAAGGCGGCGCTCCTGCTGCAGAAGCAGAAGCTTAATCTGTTCGTAACTCACAACTCTAACTATTTACTTTTTATCTATTAGGAGGATTATTACAATGGCTAGTGAAAAGATCACTGCTCTCGTTGAGGAAGTCAAGGGCCTGACCGTTCTGGAGCTGTCCGAGCTGGTTCACACCCTGGAGGAAGTTTTCGGTGTTTCCGCTGCTGCTGCTGCTGTTGCTGCTCCTGCTGCTGGCGCTGCTGCTGAGGTCGAGGAGAAGACCGAGTTCGACGTTATCCTGAAGAACGCTGGCGCTTCCAAGCTGGGCGTTATCAAGGTTGTCCGTGCTATCACCGGCATGGGCCTGAAGGACGCTAAGGATCTGGTTGACAACTGCCCCAAGACCCTGAAGGAAGCTGTCTCCAAGGAAGACGCAGAGAAGCTGGCTGCCGAGCTGAAGGAAGCTGGCGCAGAGGCAGAAATCAAGTAATTTCACCTTTCCAGTGCATTGTAACAGCCGCCAGGTTATCTGGCGGCTGTTTTCCATTATATTCACCATGTAGGAGGTATGTCTCTTGACCATGCTCACTTCCGTTTTGCCCTCTTTGGATGGAATGATTCCAAATTTAACATGGTTTACCATTATTCAAGCCGTAGCAATTTTGGTCCTTGGCGTATTCTTGCTGGGAGGTATTTTTCGTTTATTCTTCGGAAAGGGTTCCAGCCTGAACCGTGCAGTCTCTGCTTCCCTATCCATTTTTCTGGTTTATCTCGCTGCTATTTTGATTTATCTTTTTATGCCGGAGCTTCGGGAAAGTCTCGAGCCACTTCCTTTTATTAAAATTGACCTCCAACATGTATGTTTGATCGACTGGATTCATTTAGAGGGCACGACGCTGTATCCGTCTGTCTTAAAGCTCGCCATTTTGGCCCTCATTGTAAATCTGATGGAAGAATTTATGCCGGAAGGGTCCAAAATATTCAGCTGGTATCTATGGCGCACCGTCACAGTTCTGGCCTCCCTCACCGCATACGCTATTTTGTGCGCTGTGATAAAATCCTTTGCGCCTCAAATTTTCGGTGGTTGGGCAGAATATATTCTCTGGGGATTTGTGTTGCTTATCGTGTTGACCGGCATTTTAAAGATCCTTCTTGGTTTGGTGCTGACGGTGATCAACCCTATTATCGGAGGACTTTATGCCCTATTCTTTACAAACCTCTTCGGCAAACAATTCTCAAAGTCTATTTTGACAACTCTGCTTGTTATGGTGCTTTTTAAGTGCGCCTATCATACAGGTATGCAGCAATTTTCTTTTTCTGAATTCTCGATTGCTGCCTACGGTCCAAGCTGCATAATTATTTTGATCGTTTTATATTTATTTGGTAAAATTCTGTAATTTTTAGACTGTGTAATCTTAAATTTATTTATAATTTTATAATTTTGATTTAAATTGAATTTTTTGTTTTACAAATGGTTGTCCATGTATTATAATGTGTAAGTAAAAGCGTTCGATACGTTCGCTATTTTATTTTGATTAGGAGTGTTGATATATGAGCCGGATGATTGGTACTGTTTCTATGGGTATCCGTGCTCCCATTATTCGACAGGGTGACGATCTTGTTGAGATTGTAACCAACTCGATTCTGGAAGCTATGAAGCAGGATGGTCTGCAGCCTCGTGATCGCGATGTCGTAGCAATGACCGAAGCAATTGTCGCCCGTTCTCAGGGTAATTATGCCAGTGTCGAGAATATTGCGCAGGACGTTCGCAACAAATTTGGCGGAGAGACCGTTGGTGTTATTTTCCCCATTCTGAGCCGTAACCGGTTCGCAATTTGTCTGCGGGGCATTGCTTCTGGGTGCAAGAAAGTGGTTCTGATGCTGAGCTACCCCTCTGACGAAGTTGGCAATCACTTGATTGATATGGACTTGTTGGACGAAAAGGGCGTTAACCCCTACTCCGATGTCCTGACTGAGGAGAAATATCGCGAACTGTTTGGCTACACCAAGCATCCCTTCACTGGTGTTGACTATGTTGAGTATTACACCAACCTGATTCGTGAAAGCGGCGCCGAGGTTGAAGTAATCTTCGCAAATGATCCCCGTGCAGTTTTGAAGTATACCAAAAACGTTCTGAACTGTGACATCCATACACGTCAGCGCACTAAGCGCCTGCTTCGCGCTGCCGGTGCTGAGAAAGTTTATGGACTTGATGAGATCATGAACACTTCTATCAATGGCAGTGGCTGCAATGAGCGCTATGGTCTTCTTGGTTCCAATAAGGCTACTGAGGATACCGTCAAGCTGTTTCCCCGTGACTGTCAGGATCTCGTTGAAAACATTCAGCAGCGCCTGCTAAAGGAAACCGGAAAGCACCTTGAAGTTATGGTTTATGGCGATGGTGCATTCAAGGATCCCGTCGGTAAGATTTGGGAGCTGGCTGATCCCGTTGTCTCTCCTGCCTATACCTCCGGGCTTGAAGGAACCCCCAACGAGCTGAAGCTGAAGTATCTGGCTGACAACGACTTCGCTGATCTTTCCGGTGACGCACTGAAGGATGCGATTAAGGACAAGATCCAGCATAAGGATGGCTCCAGCCTTGTTGGGAATATGGCTGCTCAGGGTACTACCCCCCGCCGTCTGACCGATCTGATCGGTTCTCTGTGCGATCTGACCTCTGGTTCCGGCGATAAGGGAACTCCTATTATTTACATTCAGGGTTATTTCGACAACTTCACTAACGACTAATTTATCTCACAGCGCGAACCCACGGGTTCGCGCTGTTTTTCTATTGCAAAATGAAACTCCCGGAAGTTAAGCTTCCGGGAGTTTATCTTTTATACCTTTTCAATCGCTGCGATCACATCGGTTACACACTCGGTAGGAACTGTTTCCATCAGACCTGCATCATATGCCTCTGCAACCTTGGGATTGATTGGCAGTCTTGCCAATACAGGCACATGGAATTCCTCGGCAACCTCATCAACATGGCTCTTCCCAAAGACATTGATTTTTCTTCCGCAGTCAGGGCACTCGAGATAGCTGTAATTCTCTACCAGTCCCAAAACGGGAATATTCATAAGATTGGCCATCTTTACTGCTTTTGCCACAATCATGGATACCAGATCCTGAGGGCTGGTCACAATCACCACTCCGTCAATCGGAAGGCTCTGGAATACTGTCAACGGAACGTCTCCGGTTCCGGGAGGCATATCAACAAACATATAATCCACATCTTCCCAGATCACGTCTGTCCAAAACTGTTTCACAGCGCCGGCAATGACAGGCCCTCTCCACAGTACCGGATCGCCGGGATTGTCCAGAAGAAGGTTGATGGACATAATCTGAATACCGCTGCGAGAAAGTGCCGGGTAAAGGCCGCTTTCGTTTGCCCCCTGACACTCACTGACACCAAAAGCCTTCGGGGCAGAGGGGCCGGTGATATCTGCATCCAGAACCGCAGTACGCTTACCTCTGCGTGCCATCGCAACCGCCAGCATGGAGGTGATCGTGGACTTACCGACACCGCCCTTACCGGATACAACTGCGATGACCTTCTTCACGCTGGACTTGGGATTCAGCTCTGCCAGAAGGCTCTCTTTCTTTCTTTCACCGCAGCTGGCACTGCAGGAAGAACAATTTCCATTACATTCGCTCATGAATTTACGCTCCTTTGTCGGTCCCCCGACTTGATTTGCTTCGATTATTATAGGACATCCAGAGAAAGCTGTCAACTGCATTTCGAGTGTTTTTCCAACTCAGAAACCTTATATATCAGATAAGTGCCGAAAAAATACAGAAATTCCGAACCAATCTGGACAGAATCACGAAATTGATACAGTCAGGCAGCGCAGCAGTCCCTTAGCGCTGAGCAGCTTCCCACTGCTCCATCAGCTGCATCAGCACTTCTTCTGCCGCTTGTTTTTCTGACAGCAGTCGGTTCAATTCCTGATAATCCGCAGCTGCCGCTTCAATAGCTGGATCGAACTCCGCAACAACCTTCTCCTGTTTTTCAATCTCACGTTCAAGACGGCGGATCAATTTTTCTGTGTCCTTCATACCGCCTTTTGGCTTTTCTTTCTTTTCCTTTTTTTCTTTAACGGACACATCCATAGCTGGCTTTGTCATTTTTTCATGCTCAAGAATCGAACGGTATTTGCTGTATCCGCAGGGATAATCCTTTATCGTCCCGTTTTCAAGCTCCCAGATGCGCTCCGCAAACTTCTCAATAAAATAGCGGTCATGAGAAACAAACAGAAGCACTCCCTCAAACTCTTCAATGGCTGCCTCCACCCATTCTCTTGACGCAATATCCAGATGGTTTGTCGGCTCATCAAGAATCAGAAAATTGATTTTCTCGTCCATCAGCATACACAGCCTCAACCTGGACTGCTCGCCTCCAGAAAGATTTCCGACTGTTTTAAATACATCGTCACCCGTAAACATAAATGCGCCCAGGCGGTCACGAGCAGTCTGAGGAGAGCAGTTTTTCTCATAGAGCATCGTGTCATAAAGTGTACGCTCGGGATGCTCAAAGTGGATGATCTGAGGAAGGTATCCCCATTTTACCGTAGGTCCAAACTGGATTTTTCCGGTGAAATCCTCCTCCCCAAGCAAGCACTTGATAAAAGTAGATTTTCCCGTGCCGTTATCCCCGAGAAGTGCAATTCTCTCCCCACCCTCTACCCGAAGGTTCAGATCGGAAAACAGTGTACGGTCCCCAAACTGCTTTTGCATATTCTTAACGGTAAACACCACATCTCCGGAGAAGGATTTTTCACCGAAACTTGCTTTCATGGTTCGTTCCTTCGTGGGCTTTGCTGTTCTCTTCATCCGATCCATGCGATGCTGAATTGACATGGCACGGCGGTACATTGTGCGATTATTGATGCCCCAGCCCTTCATCCGCTCGACCGTATATCCAAGCTGCTTGAGTTTTGCCTGCTCCTGCTCATACTGCTTCATTTGAAGATCAAACCGTGCCTGTTTTTCATCAATATAAAACGAATAGTTACCTGAGTAAAATTCCGCATGTCCATCGGCAATCTCGATGATGCGATCCGCAACCTGATCGAGGAAATACCGATCATGGGAGATCGACAGCACCGTGCCTTTGAAAGTACGGATATACCCTTCCAGCCACTCAACACTGCGCAGATCCAGATGGTTGGTAGGTTCATCCAAAAGAAGAATATCCGTCTTTTCCAACAGCAGACGTGCCAAATTCATTCGGGTCTTCTCTCCGCCGGAAAGAGAATCGAACTCCTGAAGCCGCTGCTGCGGAGTAATTCCCAGACCGTTGCAGACCTTATCAACCTCCACGTCCATTTCGTATCCGCCACCGGATAGAAAACGGTTGCTGAGATCATCATACTGACGCAGAACATCCGCATTTCCGGATGCCATTTCGCCCTCTAGCTTCATCATCTTCTTTTGAATGCTGTAAAGCTCCCGAAACGCGCTTCGCAGCACATCCTCAACCGTATACCCCTGAGGGAAATGAGGAATCTGAGAGATCAGTCCCAATTTCTTATTGGGATTCACATAAACTTCACCGTCATCGTATTCCATTTCGCCTGTCAGGATTTTAAACAGCGTCGTTTTGCCGCATCCATTTCGGCCAAGAATTCCGACTCGCTCCCCTTCCTGAATATCAAAAGTCAGGCCATCCAGCAGGTTCTCTCCGATGACAAAAAACTTTGTTAGATTTTTTACCTGTATATCAATCATTGATTTGCTCCATGATGTTTTTCAGTTCTTCCCGTCCACACAGCAGATTCAGCGCCTGAAGCAGCGCATTGGGACTCATATGCTGTGGCAGATTCAGTCGATGCAGCAGCTTTTTCCTACGCTCATCGCTGCCCGGGCAGCCGGACAGGCCCAGCTCAAACAGATCTTGTTTCGTAATCTCCTGAGTGCTGCGTGCTTCGCTCTCTCCCTCTATTGTCGCGCCGGCTCTGCGCAGAGCTTCCAAAATCACTTCGGGACGCATCCCTTCCACCCCCAGCTTTCCTTCCTTCCCAGGCGTGGATTTTCGTTTCTCTTTTCCATAGATATCGGGAATGTAAGCGTGTTTGACATACTTCGAGTCAATGGCGCTTTTGATATGATTTCTGATCACAAAACCTGCCCCATCTGCGTCCGTAAAAACGATCAATCCCCGCTTTTGAGCAACCTTCCGCAAGAGATCCAGCTGTTTTTTATCTTTAAAAATTCCAAATCCAGCTGTTTCGAGAATAGGTGCATCTACAATCTGACTCAGCGTATTTTTATCATAGCGGCCTTCCACGACAATCGCCTCTTTAATTTTAACCATTTTTTGCCTCCTGTGCCAGTTCCAAAATCAATAGCTCCAGCAAGCGTACCGGATCGTCAAAAGAGGTTTTCATTTTATAGTCTGTCTCCAGAATCAGACTAGAGGCGGCTACGCAAAACCGAGTCGAAAATTTATGCGCCGCAGCCATGGTTTTCCGGGCCGGATAATCCTTAAGACCTGTTAAGCGCATCAGCTCGTCCGCATTTTTTCCACAATCCATCAAGGTTCTTGCCGTAGAAATCCGGCGGAAATGGCTGCCGATGGCTCCAAGGATCGGAATTGGCTCCTGCTGCATCTTTAACAGCTGATGCAATTTTAACAGCGCCGCACCGTATTCCCCTGACCCCAGCAAATCTGTCATCTGAAATACGACCGCATCCATCACCGGCTCTGTTACCGCATCAATATCCGCTCTGCAAATCTCATCTGTGCCGGAGTAGGCGGCAATCTTGGAAATCTCTCCCTGAAGTGCCGTCATGGTGCCGCCTGTAATATCAATTAAGTACGCACACAAATCGCTGCTGATCCGCTTCCCCAGTGCAGAAAAATGTCTGGTCACCCAGCTAATCAGCTCACGCTGGCTCTGCTTGGCAAACTCTACAATATTTGCCTTTTTGTCGATGACTTCCCATAGTTTTTTTTGACGTTTGTCCGGCTTAAATTCCACCGTTTCAAAAGTGAAAACCACCGTGCAGTAATCGGGAATATCCTCCAGAATCGAGATCATTTTATCCCGATCCGCTTCTGCAAACTTAAACGGGTCAACCTCATCCACCTCGACGAAGGTGCGCTGTGCCATCATCGGGAGGGCTTCTACCGCATCCGAAAATGTCTGTATAGAAAAATTCTCCTGGTTGAACCGATGAAAATTAAAATCCCAAGTCAGTTCGTCAATGGACTTTCGCTCCATTTGATTCAGATAATGATGAAGCAGAAACACTTCTTCGCCATGGAAGAAATAAAGTCGCTCCAGTTCACCGTTTTTGATTGCTGCCTTCAACCGGGCAAATTCGTCCGGCTTCTGATACTGTTGTTTTGCCATTGGCTCACCTCCTATAAGTAATCGTACCCATTTGGTCTGTACGAAGAATTGTGCAGCCCAGCTGCCGCAGGCGTTCAAGAACCGCCTCTGACGGATGACCGTAGGAATTCTCTTTTCCTACCGAAATCATTGCTACATCCGGTGTGCAGGCACTCAGCAGCTCCTGACAAGTGGATGTCTTGGACCCATGATGCCCCACGACCAGAACCTCCAGATCCGGCAGATCCTGATTCTCGAGAAGGCGAAGCTCCCGGGATGCCGGCAAATCACCGGTAATTAGTGTATCATATTTTCCCCTCTGAAACAATACCGCCACACAGGATTCATTGTCGGAATTCCCCGGCATAGGTGCATAAATGTAAATTCTGCTCTCACCGAAAGTAAGTTCTAAATCCTCCTCTACCCAGATAATCTCACAGTTTGCAATTCCTCGGATCACACGATCTGACAGAGGTGTTTTTTCTTGCGGAATCGGAAGGTATACTCGGTCGATATCGATTCGTTGCGCAAGGTATTCCACTGCGCCGCAGTGATCTCGGTCATAGTGACTGATAATCAGTCCATCTATATGAGAGATCCCCATGGACAGCAGGGTTTCTGCCGCCACATCAGCTGAATCTTCATCATCCTTTCCTCCGCAGTCCACCATAAACGTATTTCCCATGGACTGCAAGAGCACACATTCTCCCTGTCCCACATCCAGTACAGTTACTGCATAGCTGCTGAAAAGGGGTTCTAGATATGCACATCCGAGGCTTATCCCCAATCCCAGAATCGCAAAACACCCTGCCAATATCGGTCGGGGATATTTGCTTACCATCAGATATAAAACCAAACAAGACAGGAAGATCAGCCAGATTGCAGCATAGGGACTGACCGTATAGATTGACGCAATCGGTATCTTCGCCAAAAAATGAGTGATCCCTAAGACATATCGAATCATGGCAGAGACCGCCCATACCGTAATGCTCGACATAACAGGAATCCACGAAAACAGGCAGCTGACCAAAATCCCACAGAAAACTGCTCCAATCACCGGCAAAACCAGAAGATTGGTCATAATTCCGATCAGAGAAAATGCGCCGAAATAGTATGCGCCAAACGGGGCGGAAAGAACCGTAGCACCAATCGTCACAGAAACAGACGAAGTCAGCCACCGAGCTGCCTTGCACATAATTTTGTCGTCTTTCCCGGGAATACGGCTCCAAAGCCATTCATGAACGGGTCGATAGAACAGAAAAATTCCACAAACACTGCTGAATGACATCTGAAACCCCACAGAGGAAACCACCAACGGGTTACCCGTCATCATACTCAAAGCCGCAACAGAAAGCGCCGTCGGAGGATCGTACTCCCGATCGAAGGCAATCGCAAGCATAAAAAGCGTTACCATAATGGAAGATCTCGTTACAGAAGGCGTGCAGCCAACCATTGCCGCAAAAAAGGTTACACACGGTACTCCAATCACTATGGTCGTATATCTTCCCTTACCCGCAAGGACATAAGCCGCCCCAAAAAGCAGTGAAAGGTGAAGCCCTGATACCGCCACCACATGTCGGATTCCAGTTACTTTAAAGTCTGTCAGATTCTGATAGGTCAGATCTTCCTTCTCTCCCAGCAGAAGCGCTTTGGCAAATCCTCGAGTATCCTCCGGAAAGATACGATCAATCTTCTCCAGACAATTCCTTCTTACGATCATCGGAAGATCCGAAAGGCCCGGTTTTCCGGGAATTAATTGCGCCTCTTTCTTTTGATATGCCAGTAAAAAGATTCCGTTTCCCCTGTGAAATGTGGCTGTTTTGCTTCCGCCGATATCCGTCAGCCGAATTTTGGCATCCGTAACAACGGAATCGCTCGGACGAATTTCCATCGGCTCATTCAGATAGAGCTGAACCCGAAAAGTCTTTCCATTCCATTTCATCCTGCCCCTGACAGCCGTTCCATATTCTGTCTTCCAGCTATATGTATCTGCTTCTATTTTGACAGGCATGATTTTACCGTCCAATTCCGCCGCAGGATTCAAAACCTTTATCTGGAAGCCCAGAAACCATAAACATCCTGTAACCAGTCCCAGAAGCACTGCTCCAAATGGAAGGAGCGCCTCTCGTTTCCGTGCCAAAGTCCAGACGATGATCGTCGCTGCGGCGGCGATTACCACTGTCAATATCAGGCCCCAGCCACGAATTTTCCAAGCGCCTGCTGCGCAGGAAACCGTAAATCCAATTGTGAACCACATCAAACTGCGCACAGAATCGCACCTCTTTCGGAAAAGGGCGCTGCCATACCGGCAGCGCCCTGCAATTTACTATTTTTACTTCAGCTTAGAAGCAACAAAATCATCGACCGTTGCCAAGGCATCATCCAGCTTCAGCACATCCTTGCCGCCGCCCATTGCGCTGTCGGGCTTACCGCCGCCGGAGCCGCCGCAGCAGGAACAAACCTGCTTGACCAGATCGCCAGCCTTGATGCCTGCCTTCACAGCGTCCTTGCCGCAAACCGCCAGGAATGTCAGCTTCTCGCCATTGACAGATGCCAGAACAGCTGCAACACTGGGATCCTTGTCCCGAAGCAGATCGCCCATCTGACGCAGTTTATTCGCATCTGCATCGGATACAGACACCGTCAGGACCTTAACCGGTCCGACATTATGGGCACCAAACAAGAACCGCTCCACTTCCCCAGATGCTTCCTTGGCCTTGTACTGCTCAATGATTTTCTTGAGCTGTTTGACCTCATCCATCTGTGCCATCAGCTTTTCACGAAGCTCATTCGGCTTGGTTTTAAGCAGATTACAGCCTTCCGCCACCAATGCTCTGGTTCGCTCCATCTCTTCAAGACAAGCTTTGCCCACAACTGCTTCGATTCGGCGGACACCGGAAGCAACAGAATTTTCACTGATGATCCGGAAGGGGCCAACCTTCGCTGTATTATCCAGATGTGTACCGCCACACAGCTCCACAGAGTAGCCGCCCATATTGACTACCCGAACCACATCACCGTATTTCTCGCTGAACAGTGCCATTGCGCCCTGCTCCTTGGCCTCTTCAATGCCCATTTCGCGGATATTGACGGAATAACCTTCGAGAACCGCATTCTGCACGATAGAATCAATCTTCATCAATTCCTCGTGGGTCAATGCAGAATAATGTGTAAAGTCAAAACGCAGACGGTCAGGCTCAACCAGGCTTCCTGCCTGATGAACATGATCGCCCAGCACGCTCTGAAGCGCCTTCTGGAGCAGATGTGTTGCAGTATGGCCGCGCATGATAGCCTTGCGCCGCTCCACATCGATTGAAGCCAGAACCGTGTCGTCAACATGGATTGCACCGGCAGTCATTTTACCGTAGTGCAGATACTTGCCGCCCTTGTCCTTCTGAACATCGGTAACCGTAAAGCGAGATTCTCCGACAAGAATGACGCCATGGTCGGCAACCTGACCGCCCATTTCTGCATAGAAGGGGGTCTTATCCAGAACCACGATTCCCTTTTCTCCATTGGAAATCGTACCGCTGACCTCTTCACCGACTACAACTGCCAGAACCTTTGCTTCGCAGACATTCTGATCGTATCCGGTAAACTCGGTAGGAGTGTTGTCAAGACCGAGATCAATACCAGCCCATGCCAGATCACCCAGAGCCTTGCGAGCTTCACGTGCGCGGACCTTCTGCTCCTGCATCAGTCGCTCAAACTCCGCCGTATCAAGGGTCATTCCCTCATCTTCAACCATTTCGATGGTCAAATCAATGGGGAAACCATAGGTATCATACAGTTTAAACGCATCAGAACCAGAGAATGCAGTCTCGCTCTTTGCCTTATGCTCTGCCAGCATATCCGCAAAAATGTGCATACCGCCGTCAATGGTGCGGGCAAAATTCTCTTCCTCTACACGCACAACCTTTGTGATATATTCTGCACGCTCGCGCAGATACGTGTAATGGCCTTCATTCTCATGGATCACCGTCTCCACAACCTGATACAAGAAGGGATGATTCACACCAAGGAGCTTGCCATGTCGGGCAGCCCGGCGGAGCAGGCGGCGAAGCACATATCCGCGGCCCTCATTGCTGGGCAGAACACCATCCGCAATCATAAAGGTAGACGCACGGATATGGTCTGTGATGACACGCAGAGATACATCGGTCTTGGCGCTCTGTCCATAGGATGCACCGGTGATCTCTGTCACCTTATTGGTGATATTCATAACGGTATCTACATCAAACAGGCTGTCAACATCCTGACAGACAGCTGCCAGACGTTCCAGACCCATGCCGGTATCAATATTCTTTTGAGCCAAATCGGTATAATTTCCCTGTCCATCATTGTTGAACTGGGAGAACACATTGTTCCAGACCTCCATATATCGGTCGCACTCACAGCCAACCGTACAGCCAGGTTCACCGCAGCCATATTTCTCTCCGCGATCATAGTAAATCTCAGAGCAGGGGCCGCAGGGGCCAGAACCATGCTCCCAGAAATTATCCTTCTTGCCAAAGCGGAAGATATGGTCGGCAGGGACACCGATTTCCTTTGTCCAGATCTCGTAGGCTTCCTCATCATTTTCGTAGATCGAAGGATACAGCCGTGCTTCGTCCAGACCGACAACCTTAGTCAGGAACTCCCAGCTCCACGCAATTGCCTCATGTTTGAAATAATCACCGAAAGAGAAATTGCCAAGCATCTCGAAGTAGGTGCCGTGGCGGGCCGTCTTACCGATATTTTCGATATCCCCGGTACGAATACACTTCTGGCAGGTGCAGACACGATGACGCGGGGGCTCCACATCACCGGTAAAATACGGCTTCATCGGGGCCATGCCGGAGTTAATCAGCAGAAGCGAAGCATCATTTTGGGGAATCAAAGAAAAACTGGGCAGCCGCAGATGCCCCTTGCTCTCGAAAAAGCTCAGAAACATCTCACGCAGCTCGTTGACGCCATAAGGCTTGGGATTCATAGGAAACTACCTCCATAATCGTAATCTGAAATAGACAAAAAAATAAACCCCGACCCCCAGTTAGGGGCGAGGCAAGTCGCGGTACCACCCTAATTAACCGAATACCATTCGGCCATCTTAGATGCTCTGTAACGGGAGCGTCCCGTCCCGGTCCTCCCGGGCTGCACGAAAGTGGCCCACAGTCTGCACATCCGAGGGCTTCCACCATCCCCTCTTCGCTCATGATTCACAAAACTGTTTCTTTTTCGTATTGCTTTGTCATATTTTCTGAATTTATCTTAGCACATTCTAATCAAATGTCAATGGGTTTTACGAAGAATTATTAAAAGGCTCCGGAAATCCGGAGCCTTTTGTGCTAAATATTGGATTCCAACCAGGCTTTCATCTCTGCTTTTCCTGTTTCAGACAGAGAAAAGGTTCTCTCCCCTTCCATCTGACTCAGTTCATAACAGAATTTTCCATGCCAGAATTCACATTTCATGGAACTCTGCTCAAAGTCCACTTCCTTCGGTGTTGCCATAATGATATTAGGTTCCACCCGGAAACGAAATTCCCCACAGGATCCTGTAAATAGATTGTTCATCGCAAACCAGTGCAGCACCGGCAGATAGATCTCTTCCATTGCTCTGTTTACTTCGTCAGCTCTTCCATCTCATCAAGCAGCTGTCCAAACAGCTCCAGTGCCTGATTGACAGGAGCGGGAGTAGACATATCGACACCGGCCCCCTTCAGAAGATCCACAGGGCTCTTCGAGCAGCCGCCGGAGAGGAAATTCAGATAATCCTTAACCGCAGGCTCTCCCTCTGCAAGAATTCTCTGGGACAACGCAATCGCCGCAGAGTAACCGGTTGCATACTGGAAAACATAATAGTTGTAATAGAAATGTGGAATTCTTGCCCACTCCATAGCAATCTCATCATCAATAACCATATCGGAGCCGAAATACATTTCATTGAGCCGCTTATATTCTGCGCACAGATTCTCTGCGGTCAGCGGAGTACCTTCCTGGGCCATCCGGGCAATATTCAGCTCAAACTCCGCAAACATTGTCTGACGATAAAGCGTTCCCTTGAACTGCTCCAAGAAATGGTTAATGAGGTAAGCGCGTTCCTGCTTATCCGTAGTCTTTCCCAAAAGATGCTGCATCAGCAAGGCTTCATTACAGGTGGATGCAACCTCTGCAACAAAGATCACATAGCCTGCATCAATGGGGTTCTGGGTATGATTGGAAAGGTAAGAATGCAGTGCATGACCCATCTCATGCGCCAATGTAAACTGGCTGTCGAGGGTGCCGGAATAATTCATAAGAACAAACGGATGCACAAACGCACCGGCAGAATAAGCGCCGGAACGCTTTCCCTCGTTGGGCTGCACATCGATCCAGCGGTTCTCGAATCCTTCCTTCAAAATCGCACGGTATTTCTCTCCCAAAGGTGCAACGGCATCATAAACGGTCTGCTTTGCCTCCTCAATGGGAATTTTTCTATCGGCACCGGGCACCAGATTGGTATAAATATCGTAGAAATGCAGCTCATCTACATCAAGCAATTTCTTCCGCAGACGGACATAACGGTGCATCTTATCCAGATTCTGATGAACTGCCTCAATCAGGTTGAGATAAACAGAAGTGGGCACATTGGTCTGTGCCAGAGACGCATCCAAGGCAGAGGGATATTTCCGAGCCTTTGCAAAAAACTCCAACTGCTTCACCTGTGCGTCCAGAATGGCTGCGGATGTATTTTTGAACTGTCCCAGTGTCTTATAAATATTCTCAAAAGCACTCTGACGCAGAACACGGTCCGTACTCTCCATATAGGTGCCGTATGTTGCAGAATTGAGCGGATGGGAATTTCCTTCCCTGTCCACAGCATCGGGGAATTTTAGGTCAGCATTCGTAAACATACTGACAATCTTACTGGGAGATCCGGACATTTCTCCGGCAGCTGCCAGAAGTTTCTCTTCTGCAGGTGAAAGAATATGATCCTTCAGCCGACGCAGATCTGTCAGATACCGGCGGTACCGCTCCAACTGCGGCTCCTGCTGATAGAACTGCTCCAGCTTTTCATCCGAGATTGCCATAATCTCAGGCGTTCCAAAGCTGCATCCGGCGCTCAGAGCCACCATTGCGCTGTCAAATTTGGCTGTCATTGCCTGATAAGCAGAAACACGGGTATCTACATCCAACTGGCGGTAAGCATAGTTGCCCAAGTTTGAAGAGATCACATCGATCTTTTCGCTGATCGTCAGGTATTCCAGTAAATTCTTGGGATCGGAGCCCAGCTTGCCCGCAAAACCAGCGGCTTGCTTCCCCATTTCCTGAACTTTCACCAGATCCTGCTCCCACAGTTCATCAGTGGCATAAATGTCCTCAATGGCCCAGCGATCCGACTCCGGCACATCGCTGCGCTGCAGAACTTTTTTCATTTCTTCCATAGGGTACCTCCAAATATAAGATTTGTCTACATTATAGCATGGAAATGATAAATTGCAATGGAAACAACCGTGATTTCTAAGAAACTTGTTTGCGCAGCCGACGGAGCCATAAAGCGCAAAAAGGACGCAGATTTCATCTGCGCCCTTTTCTGTCAGAGCAGTCCCTGCTCCCACTGTCTCTGCCGTTTTCTAACCGTATAGAAATAGCTTGGCAGCAGCACAAGATCTGCTCCCACCCATGCCAAAACCTCCGCGTAAAATACGCCTGTTTCACCAATCCACAATGTGAGAATTACCGCAAACAGCGTCCGGATCAAAAGTTCAACCATGCCGGAAGCCATCGGCAGAACAGTATTTCCCATTCCCTGTGTAGAAGATCTGCTGACATGAAGAATATATAGCGTTGGCAGTGCAATACTCATAATCGCCAGATACGTATAGCCTGCCTGCATGGTAACCGCAACATCTTCGGGATTTCCTGACACAAACCAGCTGAGAATCACTTTACCAAACAGAAGCATTGCTCCGCCAATCGCTGCGGAGGTTGCCATGGCCACCCCCATAGCCGCCCAGAATCCCGACCGGATTCTGTCAAATCGTCCTGCCCCCATATTCTGACCTGCATAGGTAATCATCGCATAACCATAGGAGGTAGAGGCGATTTCCAAAATTCCGTAGAGTTTGTTGGCCGCAGTGTATCCGGCCAAGAATGCCACACCAAACCGATTTACAATTGACTGGAGAATCATTCCGCCCATCGCAATCAAGATATTCTGAATCCCCATTGGTGTTCCAAGCACGAACAATCTGCGTACCAAATGCCCCGGTAACGAGAAGTCAGACTTTTGAAGCTTCAGCATCGGATTTTTCAGAATAAACCTCAGACAGAACAAGCTGGAGAATGCCTGTGCAATGACGGTTGCCAATGCGGCGCCGCCAATTCCCCAGTGAAACCCAAGAACAAACAACAAATCCAGGCCGATGTTGATAAACGATGCCACGATCATGGCCCGAAGCGGTGTCTGTCCGTCTCCAAGTGCCCGTAAAATACATGCAAACAGGTTATACGCAACCACCACAGGGAGCCCATAGAACAGAATCCGCTGATAACGCAGTGCAGCATCCAATATAGATTCCGGCGTATTTAAAATCCGAAGTACCGGCAGGGCAATGGTC
>JARIAT010000050.1 GCA_029257715.1 Faecousia sp.
ATATCAATGATCGATAGAACCTTTTCGGTCATACTAAGGCTCCTTTGCAACTAGTTTTCTTTCATTTTATCACGAAAATCGTCGAAAGAAAACCCTGAATCTAAAACAATGTTGCGGGAACCACACATACGTGCTATAATGAGGAAAAATATCAGAGGAGGTGGATGTTTATGTATCAGCCTTTGGCGGATTTGCTCCGCCCGACCAGTCTGGACGAAGTATTCGGACAGGATCATATTCTGGGACCCGGTGCGGTTCTTCGCAGATTGATTGATTCCGGAAATATTCCGAATATGATTTTTTACGGACCGTCCGGCACCGGAAAGACAACAGTTGCCAATATTATCGCCCAGAAAACACGGCGTAAATTATTTAAGCTCAATGCGACAACGGCAACTACGGCGGATATTAAGGAAATTGTGGGTCAGTTGGATACGTTTCTTGCTCCGGAGGGAGTTCTTTTGTATCTCGACGAGATCCAGTCGTTTAATAAAAAACAGCAGCAGAGCCTGCTGGAATTTATCGAAAACGGTAAGATTACATTGATTGCATCCACCACGGAAAATCCGTATTTTTACGTATTTAATGCAATTTTAAGCCGCTCGACTGTATTTGAGTTCAAACAGATTGATGCGACTGCATCCCTCAAAGCGGTGCGAAGAGCTGTCACATTCATGGAGGAGCGAACAGGTCTTCATGCCTCGGCAGAGCCAGGAGCACTGGAATATATCGCAGGTGCCTGCGGCGGGGACCTGAGAAAGGCGGTCAATGCGGTGGAGGTGATGTTTTCCGCCGGTGTGCCGCAAGGTACGGAACTGACGCTGACATGCTCCGATGCGCAGGCAGTTACCCAGAAAAGTGCATTGCGGGCGGATCGGGAGGGGGATAACTTCTACGATCTTCTTTCCGCAATGCAAAAATCAATTCGTGGCTCAGATCCGGATGCAGCCGTTCACTATTTGGCACGACTTCTGGAAGCCGGCCAGATGCAGGCAGCGTGTCGCCGATTGATGGTCATTGCCTGCGAAGATGTGGGACTCGCTTATCCTCAGATCATTCCTATTGTGAAATCCTGTGTGGATGCGGCCTTGATGATCGGTATGCCGGAGGCACGGATTCCACTGGCGGATGCGGCAGTGCTGATGGCTACCTCTCCGAAATCAAATTCTGCCTATCGTGCGATCAATGCCGCCCTCGCAGATGTCCATAAGGGCAAGGGCCATGGTTTTCCGCGGCACCTTCAGAATGTTCATGCAGATACCTATACGCAAGAGCGGCAGCAGGGATATCTTTATCCCCACGATTATCCAAACCATTGGGTGCAGCAGCAGTATTTGCCGGATGACCTTGTAGGATCGACCTATTACCGATTTGCGCAAAACAAGATGGAGCAGGCTTCCAAAGCCTACTGGGATTCCGTGAAGCATCAAGGGGGATAAGATATGGATATTCGACTGAATGATATTCTGGTGATGAAAAAATCCCATCCCTGCGGAGAGAAACGATGGGAAGTGCTGCGAACGGGAGCAGATATCCGGATGAAGTGTCTGGGATGCGGCCATGAAGTTATGCAGCCTCGGTTTAAGATTGAGAAAAATATCCGTTCGATTGAACGAAAAGAAGAGACGAATAAATGACACGATGAACCGGCAGCCGATGGATTAGGCTGCCGGTTTTTTGCGCCTTAGCTGTGGGAAATGGAATTTCGGAAGAGCAGTAGCGACATTTGCGGAAAAGTTGAGAGGGGGTTCGACGGTATTTACAGGATGGAGTAGCTTATACTGACTTCAGAAAACAGGAGGGGGTGGAACGGTTGGTTGTATATCTGGATGGCTGGATGGGGCTGAATTTCTTGGTGGACTGGATGCTGCTTCTTGGGGTAAACCGACTGGCAGGGTATCCGCCCGGACCGGGAAGAACTGCGGCTGCGGCTGCGGTCGGCGGCGGATATGCCGGAATGTGTCTGGTTCCGGAGTTCGGATTCTTGGCAGGAACGCTGTGGCGGGGGATTAGCCTGGGTGTCATGAGTATGACAGCCTTTGGATTGAGCCGGAGTGCAATCCAAAGGGGACTGCTGTTTGTGCTGCTGAGTATGGCACTTGGAGGATTGACAATTTGTGTAAATTCCAGCTGCGTTCCGGGACTGATCGGATGCGCAGGGGCTTTGGGGCTGCTGTGCCGGACGGGATTTCGCGGCAATACGCTGCACCGGAAAATTCTTCCGGTTGAAATCAGACATAATGGACGCAAGGTCCATTTTTATGCGCTTTGCGACACCGGGAATACGCTTCGAGATCCGATTACAGGAGAGATCGTTCTGGTTGCAGCACCGGAAATTGCACGGCAGCTTCTGGATCTGAAGGATTCAGAAATCCAGAAGCCGGCGGATACGGTGCGCAGCTATCCGGAGATGAAATTTCGCTTGGTAAATTATGGAACAGTGGGAAACACAGGGCTTATGTTGGCGGTACGTTGCCAGCATGTCACCATAGAGGAAAAATCGCAGGGAACGCTTGTGGCGTTTTCACCAGTGGAATTCGGAAATGGGGAATATCAGGGGTTGACAGGAGGCTATCATGGGTAAAATGCTTGATTTGCTGCGTTTATTGGGATTAGTTGAGCAGGAAACGGGAATATTTTACATTGGTGGGAGTGACATTCTTCCACCACCACTTAAGGGACAGGATGAAACAGATGCACTGATTCGGTTGGAACAGGGGGACGAAGCTGCTAAGCAGCTGCTAATTGAGAGGAATCTTCGATTGGTTGTGTTTATTGCACGGCGGTTTGACAATACTGGGGTCAATTTGGAGGATCTGATTTCCATTGGTACCATCGGTTTAATCAAGGCAATTGGCACCTATCGAATGGAAAAAAATATAAAGCTTGCGACATATGCCTCCCGCTGCATTGAAAATGAAATTCTGATGTACATTCGCAAAATTTCCAATCAGCGCACGGAGGTGTCATTGGAGGAGCCGATCAATATGGATGGCGAAGGGAACGAGCTGCTTCTGTCGGATATTCTCGGAACGGAAGAGGATATTGTGGTAAGACCGCTGGAGGAGGATGTGGATCGACACCTGCTGCATGAGGCGCTGGATCACCTTCCACCACGGGAGCGAGAGATCGTGACCATGCGATATGGCCTTGGTGGAAGACGGGAATTGACACAGAAAGAGGTTGCCCAGAAAATGGGGATTTCTCAATCTTATATCTCCCGGTTGGAAAAAAGAATTATTGGCAAGCTTAGAAAGCGGCTTTTGCAGCAGACGAGCTGTGCCTAAGTTCCTATTGCAATCCATTTGTTCGTATGCTATAATCCTTAATATTGAATAATATCGATATATTTAAGGTCGATTATGAGAAGGAGTGAACAATAGATGGTAAGTAGTAAAGATGTATCCAAGTCGGTTCTAAAGCGACTGCCCGGATACCTGGCTTATTTGAAGAATATGCCCGAGGATTCTCCTTCGCACATATCTGCAACTGCACTGGCCAATGCTCTGGGAATGGGCGAGGTTCAGGTTCGAAAAGACTTGGCATTGGTGTCTGACGGAGGCCGACCCAAGATCGGTTACCTGCGTGTACGCCTGATTGAAGATATTGAGCAGTTCCTCGGTTATGACAATACGACTGATGCGGTTTTGATCGGTGCCGGCCGGCTGGGCTGTGCGCTGCTCGATTATGAAGGCTTTGAGGAATACGGCTTAAATATTCTCGCTGCATTTGATACCAATCCTGCAAAGGTCGGCGTGGATGAAACTGGTAAACCGATTCTTCCGCTGGATCAGCTGTCTCAGTTCTGTGAGGAGCATAAGGTTCTCATGGGAATTGTAACGGTTCCTGCCGCCTGTGCCCAGAGTGTCTGCGACCTGTTGGTTGAAAATGGAATTAAAGCCATTTGGAATTTTGCACCGATTCATGTGGATGTTCCCAAGAATATTTTGCTCCAGACACAAAATATGGCGACCTCTCTGGCACTGCTCAGTGTCCATCTGCAGGCACAGATGAAGACCAAAGAGTAAGGTCTGAGTCAATAACCACTGCTGCCGGGGTTGGAATTCGGAAAGTACAGAAAACTTCAGAAAGCATACCGTTAATCAGAGCGGCAAAGCATCAGCTTTGCCGCTTTTTTTAAAATTTAGGTTCAGAAGGATTTGGAGGATGCTTTTTGGATAGAAAATATCCCCCTTATGTGGCAGTAATTGCGCATAAGGGGGACTTTTTATAGGTTTTCCTTGTGATACAGCTGCTGCATTTGGGGATGTCCGGAAAACAAATTACAGAGACGCCATAGCCTGTTTGACACGAGCTACGGTGCGGTCATATCCCAGAATTCTGGTGACAGTATAAAGATCAGGAGAGTTATGCTTGCCGGTGATAGCCAGACGAATAACGGTGGAGACATCGGCTACGGTGCCGGGGAAGGCAGAGGGGTCAGCCTTGTAGGCCTTCATATCAGTGGTGAATCCAACAGCCTCTGTGATTTGCTTCACCTTGTTAAACCATGTATTGGAGTCGTCAGCAAAATCATAAGAGTCGAGATACTTTTGCAAGACATCGAGAATCAATTCCTTGCTCAGTTTTTCGTCAAACTTGGGTTTGTCGAGGTAGCAGTCGTAGAAGAATCCCATGTAGGGCTTGGCTTCTTTCCAAGTAGCGAGATCCTTGCGGGGCTTTTTCCCACCGCGGCCGATGGCAAGAATTGACTTGGCATAGTCGGGATTTTCAGCCAGCAGCGCACCAAACTCGGGATCAAATTCCTGCGCATATTCACTCAGAAGCGTATAGGCTTTTTCTGCGTCCATCTTGGCAATCTCGTTTTTGGAGACATCGCAGAGCTTTGCGTAGTCAAATAGATTGCCGGCAGGATTGAGCTTCTTGGGGCTGAACTTAAAGTCAGTGGCGGGGGCGGTAGGATTGGCTCTTCTCCAATCCTCGTAGTTGGAGTTTAGGAGGGTCATAATATATTCGTAGACCGCTTCAACGGGGAAACCTTCTGCCTTATAGTAAGTCAGTGCAAGCTCGGGATCTTTCCGCTTGGAAAGCTTCCGTTTAGAAGTGCCGTCCATCTTCATCAGCGGTCCGATATGGACATACTTGGGCAGCTTAAAGCCGAGAGCCTTGAACAGCTGGATATGGAAAGGCAGTGTGGGAAGCCATTCGTCGCCGCGGACAACGTGGGTCGTCCGCATCAGATGGTCGTCAACGGCATGGGCGAAGTGGTAGGTGGGAATCCCGTCGGATTTCAGCAGAACATGGTCAATATTATTTTCTGTGATGGTGAGCTTACCCTTGACAAGATCATCGAATTTGAACTGATTTTCGATGGAACCGGTGGAACGGAACCGCAGAACCCAGCTGTGTCCGGCATCCAGCTGCTCCTGAATTTCTTCTATGGAGCGGTCACGCCACATGGCGTACTTGCCATAGTAACCGGTAGTTTCCTTGCCGGACTCCTGCTGCTCACGCATGGCAGCCAGTTCTTCTTCGGTACAGAAACAGGGGTATGCACATCCTTGCTCCACGAGCTTCTTCGCATAAACATGATAGATTGCAGCTCTCTGCCGCTGACGGTAGGGCCCATAAATGCCATTGTCTCCATCGATGGTGGCGCCTTCATCAAAGTGGATGCCGTAGTGCTTGAGGGTATTGATCAAAACCTCGACTGCACCGGGAACCTCACGCTTAGCATCGGTATCCTCAACACGAAGGAACAGTACACCACCGGACTGATGGGCCAGACGCTCAGAAGTTAAACCCTGAACCAGATTGCCCAGATGAACAAAACCGGTGGGAGAGGGCGCCATACGGGTGACAACGGCACCTTCGGGAAGGTTGCGGGAGGGGAACCGTGCCTCAAGAGATTCAGGAGTGTCGGTCACATCGGGAAAAAGTAAATTGGCAAGAACGTTGTAATCCATTTGTGTTACCTCGTTTTTCTAAAAATAAAAAGTAAAATTATTATAACATACCGCACTTTCAAAATCAATTCTCAGATGCACATTGCAGGGAAACCTGTAACAGCACCTTGCCTTTTGCGGTGGGCTGTGATAAAATGTAACAAATATTTGAAAGCAAAACCCGGAATTTCCGGGATGAAAAGAGGTTCATTATGGAAGAGACTAAAATCGTAAAAAAACGTATGCTTTCCGGTATTCAGCCCAGTGGTGATCTGCATTTGGGGAACTATCTGGGTGCGATTCGAAACTGGATTCCACTGGCAGACGAATTTGAATGTTTCTACTTTATGGCGGATATGCACACCATCACGGTTCGGCAGAATCCTGCGGATCTGCGCCGCAGAACGCTGGAACAGCTGGCACAGTATATTGCCTGTGGTCTGGATCCGGAGAAGAGTGTGCTTTTTGTGCAGAGTCATGTCCATCAGCACGCAGAGCTCGGATGGGTCCTCAATTGCTATACGATGTTCGGTGAGCTGAGCCGTATGACGCAGTTCAAGGATAAGTCTGCAAAAAATGCCGAAAATATAAACGGAGGACTCTTCACCTATCCCAGCCTGATGGCCGCAGATATCCTCTTGTATCAGGCAGATGTGGTTCCTGTCGGCAACGATCAGAAGCAGCATTGCGAACTGACCCGTGATATTGCCCAGCGGTTTAATTCCATCTACGGAAATGTGTTCAAAGTGCCGGAACCCTATATTCCCAAGACCGGTGCCCGTGTGATGAGCCTGAATGCACCGGAGAGTAAAATGTCCAAGTCTATGCCCGAGGGCTGCGTCTATTTGATGGAAAAGCCGGAGGATATTCAGAGAAAATTCAAGCGTGCCATTACGGACTCCGATACAGAGAATTGTATTCGTTTTGATCCTGAGGGCAAGCCCGGTGTTTCCAACCTGATGAGCATTTATTCCGCAGTTACGAACAAGACATACGAGGAAATTGAGCAGGAATTTGCAGGCAAAGGGTATGGTGCTTTCAAACCCGCAGTGGGGGAGGCTGTTATTGAGACACTTCGTCCGATTCGCGAAGAGGCCACTCGCCTTCTGGCGGATAAGGCTTATCTGGAAGGAGTCTGCCGTGATGGGGCGGAGAAGGCCGGATATGTTGCGGAAAAAACTCTGCGAAAGGTTTATAAGAAAGTGGGTTTCCTGCCCAGATAAGGCCGGAAGCATCAGAGTATGACTGTTTTTCTGGAAATTCCCTTTCCGAACAAGCTCCTGCTGGCATTGTCAACAGCGGGACTGCTCTCTCTGCTGTCTACACCGGTGGTGAAAGAATTTGCCTGGAAGATTGGTGCCATTGATATCCCACGGGATAGTCGGCGTATGCACGACCATCCGATTCCGCGGCTAGGCGGGCTTGCAATTGCACTGTCCTTTCTTCTGACTGTCCTTCTTTTTACGGAAATGGATCGACAGATGGAGGGGATGATTCTGGGAAGCCTTATGATTCTTGCATTGGGTGTGGTGGATGACTGTGTTACACTGAAGGCGGCACCGAAGTTGATCGTTCAGAATTTGGCGGCGATGCTTGTGGTAATGCACGGCTGTACGATCCAATTTCTTACGGATCCGTTTTCTTCTGTACCGGGCACCTATTTTGATTTGGGGATTATGGCAGGGCCGGTGACGGTTGTCTGGATTGTCCTGATGACTAATGCCGTGAATTTTATTGATGGTCTGGATGGACTGGCCGTGGGAGTCTCTAGTATCTCAGCATCGTTTATGCTGGTAATTGCGCTGCTAGTTTCGGAGAAACATGTAGCAGTTGTGCTGGCCTGCCTGCTTGGCAGCTGTCTGGGATTTCTTCCGTACAACTTACATCCGGCAAAGATTTTTATGGGAGACAGCGGCTCTACGTTTTTAGGGTTTATACTTGCAGTACTTTCCATTCAGGGCTTGTTCAAGATGTATGCGGTGATTTCCTTTACGGTGCCATTTTTGATTCTGGGAATCCCATTTTTAGATATAGCCTTTGCGGTGATCCGGCGGCTTTGGAAGCATCGTAATCCGATGACTGCGGATCGGGAGCATATCCACCACAGACTGATCGATATGGGTTTTTCTCAAAAACAAACTGTGGCTATTACATACGGTGTCACAGGCGTTTTGGGAATGTCGGCCGTATTGCTGGCAGAGTCGGGAGAAATGAAAACCATGATTCTGATTTTGGCGGCTATGATTGCTGCACTTGCGGGGATTGTGGTTATTTTTCGTCCGCATCATAGACAGCATACAGAGAAATAGTCAGGTCTATCAAAGAAAGCACCCGGAAGAAACTCTTCCGGGTGCTTTTGCAAAGAGCTGCCCCTGCCAATCGTGACAGGGGCAGGAAAGAATGCTTTAGGGGCGGCGTTCAAAACGGTTTATATTGCATTTGAGCCTGTTTTTCCGAATGGGTGCTTGAAGCCTTACGCAAAAATTGCGGGAAGCAGTGAACAAAGCAGAACGAAAGCCAAAATTAGGCAGATCGCCCGAGTCATATTACGATTCATAAATCAGACCTCCATGTTGATTTCAAGTCCGACAGGGCAATGGTCGGAGCCGAAAATTTCGTTGTAAATGGGAGTAGCGGTGATTTTGTCACGAATACGATCAGAGACAAGAAAGTAGTCAATCCGCCAACCGGCATTGTTTTTTCGAGCATTGAACCGATAGCTCCACCAACTGTATATCCCTGTGTCAGACGGGTGCAGATAGCGAAAAGTATCGGTGAATCCGCAGGCGAGCAGTTTTGTGAAGCTATCCCGCTCTTCATCGGAAAATCCGGCATTTCCGCGGTTGGAGGAAGGATTTTTGAGATCGATTTCATTATGTGCGACATTAAGGTCACCGCAGACAATGACGGGTTTATGTTTATCCAGTTCAGAAAGATAATGACGGAACGCTTCGTCCCAGCGAAGGCGGTGGTCAATTCGTGCGAGTCCCTGCTGTGCATTCGGCGTATAGCAGGTGACGAGATAGAACTCCTCGTATTCTGCGGTAATCAGCCGGCCTTCCGTATCGAGCTCGTCCACACCGATACCGTAGTGGACATGAAGCGGTTCAGATTTTGTGAAAAGAGCAGTACCGGAATACCCCTTTTTGATTGCGGAGTACCAATACTGCCGATACCCCGGCAGCTCCAGCTGGATCTGATCCGGTTGAAGTTTGGTCTCCTGAAGACAAAAACAGTCTGCATCCAGTTCGTTGAAAATATCTAAGAAACCTTTCTGAACACAGGCTCTCAGTCCATTGACATTCCATGAAATGAGTCGCATATACATGAATCCTCCGTGACAAGTATTTGTTATTATATCAATTTAGGGGACAGAATGCAACAGCCCAGTATAAAAAACAGAAATATCCGGCAGACCTTTTAACGAGATAAAACTGATATTCTGATAGGCTTATGCAAACCAATCGAGTTGGGTGGTCAGTACATCAAAGAGGTTCGGATCGAAGCCGGAAGGGATTTTCCCGTTGATGGTAATTTTTACGCCTTTAATGCCTTTTACAGTGCAGATTGAGGCAACAATGCCTCGGATCGACAACTCTAATGTATCGGGGTTCATCAGAAACTCTTTGCTCAAATCAATGTAACAGATGCCGCGATCTGTGGTGACACTATTGATGACGGTTGCGGGTGGGATGGTTGTATAGAATCCGTTGATGGATTTGAAACGTATCAACGTCTTCAAAATCAGTTCTTCCTGTTGAATTCCGGCGGTTTGACGGATTCTTGTGGGAATGCCGGCCAGATATTCACTGGAACCGTTGGACACGTAGAGTGTTGTATCGAATTCATTGATACCGGTTCGGACGGGTCCGATGGCACGCTCCTCAGCAACGAAGGGCGCAGAGATGTTTAAGGAACCGTACTGTACAAGCAGATTGCCTTCTGTACAGAATTCAACCTGTTCAATCCCTTCAATCTGTGTGATTGTATTGACGATACTCAGCAGTGTCAGACGACGGGCCTCCAGCTTATACCAGGCATTGGACTCAAATTCCGAGGAGAAATTTAACGTGCAGAGACCATTTTTTATGGAAACATCCAGAAGCTTTGTTCCGTATGGAATGGTTGGCTGGAGGTCGGAGCTTGAGGGAGTTGCCATAAGGCTTTGGATGAGAAAGCGTATGATATCCTCTTCATCGGCAAAACTTACGACAGTATCCAGACCAATGAGGTATCGCAGACGTTGGTCTGCATAATAAATCTTATATGTTGTTCGGAGCTGCTCGAGCCCATCGTCCATAAAGCTCATGTCATCTGCACTGAGTGAGATGCTTTTTTGACCGTTCAGTGTCTGGTGCATTACCTGAATGGTTACCCTTTCAATGGGAAGAATTTCAAGAAATGTTCGGGCAATACAGCTGCACGCAACTGTAAGGTCTACGCCGGAAAGCGCAGCAAAGGGTTCGCTGAGATTCAGGGAAAGAACATTATCCTGAATTCCCCAGCTGATTACATGGGTATTGCGGGGAAATGGGGATTCCAGTCCTCTGGATTCCGGGCCGTGAAAATAGCTTTCCATCATTTCGGACAAATCGTTGTTTATGACAGGAAACTTTCGCATCTCCGGTGCAATAATTCCGTCCTCAGAGCCGTATGTCGGCTGAATTCGCCGATAATAGAATGCACCGGATTTTTCCACAAGAGTCTGCTGACAGGCGCAAAGCGTCAGCATTATAGATGCACAAAGAAGGAGCGAGACTATTTTTTTCATGGTTCGTCATCCTCCACATCAAAAATCGGCATCTCCAGCGTGAAGACGGTGCCGTGATTCTCACCTACAGAACTCTCAACACGGATATGTCCTCTGTTGCGCATCACCATGTCATGAACAATTGCAAGACCGAGGCCGCTGCCGCCGCTCTGTCGGGAGCGGGCTTTGTCAACGCGATAAAACCGTTCAAAAATATGACGGATAGCATTTTCCGGAATGCCTGCGCCCGTATCTCGGACCTCCAAAACGGCATTGTCACCGTCTCGGGATAGCCGCAAAAACAGTTTTCCACCCGGTAAATTGTATTTGATGCCATTTTCTACAAGATTAAAAATAATCTGGTAAAGATCGTCCTCCAGAATCAGAATGGAGCAGTCGTTAACGATATCCGTGTAGATAGTCACATCAGAATTTTCGGCAATAGCAGAGAGCATTCGTACAACTCGACGAATTGTTGGAGCGACATAGACGATTTCGCAGTCAGAGCGACAGTCTGCGTTTACTTTGGTCAGAGATAGAAGCTTACAGCTCATACGGTTGAGACGATCCGCTTCATCACCGATGTCAGATACAAACTCTCGAATCGTATCGATGTCCATATCGTTTTGCAAAATTGAATCCGCAAGAAGCTTGATGGAGGCCAGGGGAGTTTTTAGCTCGTGGGAGGCGTCTGAAACAAACTGACGTCTTCTTTCCTCAGATTCCTGAAGTCGGGAGGTGAGATCATTAAATTCCTTTCCAAGAACTGTCAGCTCATCCTGTCCACCCATTTCGACTTTGTGGGTATAGTCACCCTCTCGAATGATTCGCATGGATACCATGATTTTTCGCAGCCGACGTGAAAAAGTCAGGGAGGAAAATAAAGAAAATAGACATAGCAGGACAATCAGAAGCGCAGAAACGATCAGATTATTCCGCTGCATGGATTCGATCAGCTGCCCTTGGGCGGAATCATACTCCATCATGTAAACACATCCGGACAAAGTGTTGTAGCGCAGAATCGGGGTGGCGGTCTGAGATTCGATCACACCGTCATAATATCTGGAGGTAAAGACGTTGTTTCCCTCCAATGCCTGAATCACTTCCGGAAACAGACAGTAAACACCTGTTGCTGCGGGGTCGGCCAGGGAATCGTAGAGGATTTGTCCGGCGTAATCCGTGATAATCAGCCGGGTAACCTTCAGATTATCCATTCCTCGGATCACTCCGGCTGCAGTATCTGAATTGAGGATATCTTCTTCCGCTACTGCAGAGGCTACAAGCTGCGCTTTTTCTTTCATAGAGGTTTCTTTACTCTTGTCGAAAAGCTTCTGACTGGAGAAAGAACAGTAAATGTTCAGAAAAACAAGCACAAGAAATGTGATAAGCACATGAACCGTTCCATATCGAAAAAAGGTTCGGCTGTATCGAAGAAATTTTGGTTCTTTATTTTTTGAAATAATATCCAACACCCCACTTTGTCATGATGTGTCGGGGTTCTGCGGGATTGTCCTCCAGCTTTTCCCGAAGTCTTCGGATATGTACATCCACAGTGCGGATATCAGAGCGGTATTCATAGACCCAGATGGTATCAAGAAGTGCCTCTCGGGAATACACTCGATTGGGATTGCGCATCAGGAATTCGATGACATCAAATTCCTTGGCGGTAAGATCCACAAGCTCCCCGTTACGGTAGGCATTGCGTGCATCAAGATCCAATGTAATGGAATCAATCGCAAGGGAGTTGGTCTGTACCGCGGAAGAAGGCCCGGCCCGGCGCAGTAATGCACGGATACGGGCTTTTAGCTCCAGAATATTAAACGGCTTGGTCAGGTAGTCATCGGCACCTTGGTCAAAGCCAAGAAGCTTATCCATATCTTCTGTTTTCGCAGTCAGCAGAATGATGGGGACATTCGAGAACTCTCGAATTTTGGAGCAGGCGGTTAAGCCGTCCATTTCCGGCATCATCACATCCAGAACAATCAGGTTAATGCTGGGATCTTTGGCAAGCTCTACAGCTTCAAGCCCGTTGGAGCCTGTGATTACTTCGTATCCGTCATTTTGAAGATTAAAGCGAATTCCTTTGACAAGCAACGCTTCGTCATCAACAACCAATATTTTCATAGATTACGTTCCTCCAATTGTGACATAAGGGCGCAGGTGGTCCAGGCGGGATGGACCGATACCCTCAATATTCATGAGATCCTCTAGTTTTTGAAATGCGCCATTTTCTGTACGATAATCCACTATGCGTCTGGCGAGAACTTCTCCGATTCCGGGGAGCTGATCAAATTCCGCAGCAGAGGCTGTATTGATATCAATGGGAAAGACGATCGGAGACTGGAATGGTACGGAGTCGGATTTGCTGTGGGGCGGATTCGTTTCAGAATTTGCTGAACTGGAACTGCTTTCGGACGATTCGACTGGTGGAATCTTGGAAATCAGTACGGTACTGCCCAGGTAATTTCTCCCGTGAAAGAATCCCAATGTGAAAAATAAGAATGCTGTAAAGATTCCGGTCATGACCAGAATGCCTGATTTTCGCACGGCTGGGACCCTCCTCTTTCATTGACTCTATCGTGAAAAAATGGTATAATCCACTATGAATAGCATTATACACGATTTAAGACTGTCGGACAAGTCCGGCAGAGGAGATTGGTGAGGGATTATGAAAAAAAATAATATTTTAAGCGCGCTTTTGGCACTGACGCTTTTGATACAGGCTCCGGCTATTACGGCCTTTGCGGAGGGAGAAACAACTGCTCCGCCGTCAGAATCGACGGCACAATTGGAGGAAAGCACGGCTTCCTCTGAAGAAACAACATTGCCGACTGTGCCTGCGGAGATTTCTCCGTCGGTGGATGCCAGCGTGAATTACGGCAGCCACTCCATTAACGCAATGGTTCCTATGGCAGATGAGCAGGATTACACGGCAAAAGCAAAGGCAGCGCTGCTTTTCGATGTGAATTCAGATACCTTGCTTTACTCGTTCCATCCGGATGAACAGCTGTATCCTGCGAGCTTAACAAAAATTATGACTTGTCTGGTTTCACTGGATCTGATTGCGGAACAGGGAATTGATCTGAATGGAATAATTACCGTCCCTGAGGACGTGATAAAGCGTGTTGATCCGAGTGGATCCTCTATGGGGCTCAAGGGCGGAGAGGAAATCCCGATGATCGAACTGCTCTATGGCATGATGGTTCAGTCGGCCAATGATGCGTGTATGGTGGTTGCACAGCATTTGTGCGGCAGTGAAGAGGCATTTGTGGAGCAGATGAATCAGAAGGCTGCGGAGCTTGGCTGCGATAAAACACATTTTGCCAATGTCCATGGACTGCATGATGAGCAGCATTATACAACCGCCCGTGACATGGCCAAAATTATGCTGGCAGCAATTGAAAATGAATTGTTTGCAACGCTCTATTCTACATCCAGCCATGAAGTCCCAGCGACGAATGTCAGCGAGCCTCGCCAAATGAAGACAACAAATTACCTGATTAGCAAAGCGGTGACGGACAGCTACTATGATTCCCGTGTGATCGGTGGAAAAACGGGCTTTACAACACCGGCTGGAAGATGCCTTGTGACGGTATCAGAGGATGAGTCTACGGGAATGAAGCTGCTTTGTGTCGTAATGGGTACAAAGATGGAAGTTGCTTCAGATGGCTACACAGTCCTGAACTATGGAAGCTTTGAAGAAACCCGTGGTCTTCTGAATTTCGGATATAAAAATTATATGGGAACGCAGGTTCTCTCGGAGGCACAGACGCTCGGCCAGTTTCATGTAGAAGGGGGAGACGCCGAGACACAGGGAAAGGTTCAGGGAATTTCTCGTGCGGTTCTTCCGGCAGAAAGCACCATTGATAACATCCGATATGAGTATCTGCTGGACGATGGCGTTCTGACTGCGCCACTGAAGGAGGACCAGCCCATTGGCATTGCTCGGGTTTGGTATCAGAGTATCTGTATTGCACAGCAGGAGCTGTACAGTGCGGCGAATATCAAAAAAGCGGTTCCCATTGCGAAAATCCCCGATGTGGATCCGGCTCGGCCGCAAGCAGCATCCTCGGGAATTGGACATATTGTAATGATGGGAATTCTGGGGCTTCTGGCAGTGATTGTTGTGATGCTTGTGATCGGCAATATTCGAAATGCGATTCGGCGCGCACAGCGGAAAAAGCGCAGACAACAGCGTAGAAGGAGACGATAATTTTGCTGGACTGGGAAACTCTGGAGCGGGAATGTCTTAGCTGCTGCAAGTGTGGACTTTGCCAGACGCGGCATCATGTGGTCTTCGGCGTGGGTCCGAGAGATGCGGATGTGATGTTCATTGGTGAGGGTCCCGGAGAACAGGAGGATTTGCAGGGAGAACCATTTGTAGGACCTGCCGGAAAGCTTCTGGATGACATGCTCTCGATTATAGACCTGAGCAGAGAAAATTGCTACATTGCCAATATTGTTAAATGCCGTCCACCGAGAAATCGTGATCCGCTGGAAACGGAGCAGGAGGCTTGTATTTCGTATCTTCGGAATCAAGTAGCGTTGATTCAGCCGAAGATCATTGTATGTCTGGGACGGGTCGCAGCGATGAAGCTTCTGGATTCCGGATTTCGCATTACACGGGAGCATGGGATTTGGACGGAAAAAAACGGGGTTTGGATGATGGCGACCTTTCATCCGTCTGCATTGCTGAGAGATGTCAGCAAACGACCGGAAGCTTTTGATGATCTGATGAGTCTTCGAGAGAAAATTCAGCAGATACATGCCAGAATATGAGAGAAAAGCCCTCGCTTTGAAAGCGAGGGCTTTGTTATAGCAAAAAATACAGTGCCAGTGTCAGTAAAGGGGAGAAACCATCGCTGCAATCTTCCTGATTCATCAGTAAAACCAGAAAAATAACCATCAGATCTGCGGTATCGATCCCATGTGGAAGCAGTTTTCTTATAAAAGAGAATATGTCTGAATTTCCGGAAGCTCTAACCGGTAAGGGTTGGTTGATACAAGATTGTGAGGAAACCACATGAGAGGGTTGATTTGTGGAGGTCTGCGGTGCATTTTGCGAGGTTGGAGAGCCTGGAATATTTATTTGGGGGGAGGTAGGCCGCCTCACAGGATCCGGGCGTGTGCTGCGATGATAGGAACCGTCGGATTGAGGTGTATAATGATTATACATGGTATCACCTGCCTTGTATTTGGGAATTTTCCATGGAAGAAGCGGCCAGCTTTGCGATTTTTGCGGCCTGCATTGCTTTTTCTAATTTGGAGATCCGATCGTCTGGCAGGTACCCTCTCAGGGCATGAAGGAGATTCTTCTGCCGTGGCTCCAATTGTGTCTGCCGCATCATATTCATCATTTGCTGGAGTGCAGCGGTATCAAAAGGGATTGCGTTGCAGCCTTGCTGGGTCTGATTTATTTGGGAAGGCTGTGGTGCAGATGCGGCGCCTCCGAGGGCGTTTGCCATGGAAAACAGCTGACTCATAAGTTCAGGATTCGATAAAATGGAATGGAGCTGCTGTTCAAGATCAGCCATTGGGATCCCTCATTTCCTGCATTAGTTTTTTGACATCTTCGTCTTGGAGAATCGGACTCAGAAGATTCTGCGCTTGGGAAATACTGCCGTTGGATACAAGAGAAACGGCATTCTGAAGCATTTCCGGGTCCATATGCTGAAGCTTTTCCATCAATTTTTGGATTTGCGGATTTTGAAGCAGCTGAGTTGGATCCTGCACGGGAAAATGATCGGTTTGGTCAGTCATGTCATTGCCTCCTGTCAAGAAAAATGATATAATGAACTGAATTATTTTGTAGATCCTTCCGAATCTAAGAAAGGGGAAATTTATGCGTATTCTTGTGGTGTCCGATTCTCATGGTGCAAAAAATTTTATGTTTCGTTGTGTGGAGCAGTTCAAACCGGATATGATTCTTCACTTGGGAGATTATTATTCAGATGGAGAAGAATTGCATGAGCGCTTCCCGCAAATTCGATTTGCACAGGTTCCCGGAAATTGTGATTTGAGCCGTATGCCGCTGAGCGCCCGGCGAATTTTAATTCCGACGATTGATGGAGTTGTGACTTATATGACCCACGGCGACCTTCAGAAGGTGAAGATCAATCTGGATATTTTGAAGCTTTCGGGACGGAAAGCCGGGGCGGAGCTGGTTGTATTTGGTCATACGCACCAATCTTTCTGTGAGCAGACAGATGATGGTATGTGGGTGCTGAACCCCGGTTCCTGCGGATATATTCATCCGTCTGCGGGGATTGTAGAAATCGAAAATGAGCAAGTATCTTTCTGCCGGATTATTACAGGACAGGATCTGTATGAACAGAGTTAAGGTCCTATGGCTTTGTTGACGCGCATCCTTGATCTGCACTCCCATTGTATGCGCTGAGGTGTGCAAACTTTCCAATGGATGCGGCAGGCTCTGTTTGGGGTTGCAAGCAGCTGTGATTTATGATAAAATAAAAAGAAGATTTTTTATGCTGGAGGTGGCATTATGAATAAATGGGACGAATTTCGCGCAAAGTGGAATAGAGGATATGCCAAGGTGCAGCCCGGGCTGGAGAAAAGCGGCGAAGTCTGCCGGAAAACCGGGGATATTTTTTCTGTGATCGGACTTTGGGCCTGGCGGCTGCGTAAAATTGTTATGTCCGTTCCCGTAGTTTGGGGTGCGGTGTATCTTGCACGTCTTAATAGCAGTCAGCTTCCTAAAATGGTAGGAATTGGACTTCAGAATTCCGGTGAATATGTGAGCTTTGTGACAAGAAATACAGCGGTTGGCGGTCCGTTGGTTGTAACCGGTGCGTGTTTGCTGCTGATGTTCTGCTCCAGAAAGACGCTATATCCGTGGCTCATCAGCATGTTCTCTTTGGTTTTGCCGCTGCTGTTGCTGCTGACGAATCTGTTTCCCGGGTAAAACCTGATCCTTTTTCCACCTTAGGGAGCAATTTCGGAATTGAAAGGATAGGATGTATGCGCAAACGAGAAAAAAATAGAAAATATCTGCCTGAGAATCTTAAGAGCAAGAAACCGGTTTTTGCTGTTTACCTGATGCTGAGGATTTTGGTGATCCTTGTGATGATTGCGCAGATTCTTAATAAAAATTACGAAAATGTATATATTTGTCTGCTGACACTGGTGCTTTTTCTGGTTCCGTCCTTTATTGAGCGAAAGCTTCGAGTGGAATTGCCGGATACGCTGGAAATTATTATACTAATCTTTATTTTTTCAGCGGAAATTCTTGGTGAGATTCGAGAGTATTATCTCTTATTCCCTTTCTGGGATACGCTTTTGCATACAATCAACGGATTTTTATTTGCTGCAATCGGGTTTTCGTTGGTGAACATCCTGAATGAAAATAAGAAGATTTCGCTTTCTCTGACACCGGGGTATATGGCGGTTATGGCGTTCTGCTTTTCGATGACCATCGGCGTTTTGTGGGAGTTTTTTGAATGGAGCATGGATACCTGGGCAGGGCTTGATATGCAGAAGGATACGGTTATGACGGCATTCCAGTCCGTGATGCTGGATCCGGGCGGACACAATATCCCATTTAAAGTTCGGGACGTTGTGGATACGGTGCTTGTCTATTCAGATGGCACAATCAGACCTCTCGGCTTGGGCGGATACCTTGATCTTGGCCTTCAGGATACCATGATGGATCTGTTGGTTAATTTTATTGGAGCAGTGGTGTTTTCATTCATTGGCTATTTCTATATTAAGAGCAAGGGAAAGGGACGAGTGGCGAAACATTTCATTCCCCGGGCAATGGAAGCAGATGAGGAATTTTCACTTCCTGTTTCGGAAAAAGAATAGCAGAATCCCCGGAATATTCCGGGGATTTTTTGTTGGATAGAATCAGAATAGATGCAGACATCCATTTGTGATTGCCTATTGCTTTTTGCGTAAAGTTTCCAGTATAATGAGGCCATTGAAGAGCTGCCTGTTTTAATTTAGGTGAGGCGGATTGCATGAAAATAAATGATTTGCAAAAAGTCCAAGACTTTTTGTGCAAAGGAGGAAATTTTATGAAAAAGAAAACAAAAAGAATCCTGCAAGCGGTCGGTGCGGCAGCAACCGTCACAGCCACTGCGGTAGTTACCTCCTATACAACCGTGAAATTCATGTCACGGGTGGCAATGGATCGGGAAGAGCCCAAGATTCTGAAGAAAGCCGGACATCTGATTTCGGGTTCAAAAAAGAATCCGGATGTGATGGACGAGAAGCGGGAGCTGGCAGACAAGCTGGCTGCCCGAGAGAATGAGCCGGTTCAGATTCTGAGTCACGATGGGGTTTCACTTACAGGTCATTGGGTGCCGCAGGAGAATGCCAAGCGGATTATCGTTGCCATGCACGGATGGAGATCATCGTGGTATTGGGATTTCGGAATGTTCAGCGATTTTTGGGAAGCGAATGGATGCAGTGTATTGTATGCAGAGCAGCGGGCGCAGGGAAACAGCGGTGGAGAATACATTGCATTTGGCATAGAAGAGTGCCGAGACTGCCTGGAATGGGTGCAGTGGGTCACACGGCGTTGCGGAACGGAACTACCAATCTATCTGGCCGGTGTCTCAATGGGGGCAACCACCGTGCTGATGACGGCAGGATTGAAAATGCCGGAGAATGTCCACGGAATTATGGCAGACTGCGGTTTTACATCGCCCCACGAGATCTTTAAATATGTTGCAAGAGAAAATCTTCATATGGGCTTTGGATTGAGAGGTACGATTGCGGATGCGCTGTTTAGAAAAAGACTGTCAAAGGGAACGGCGCCAACGTCTACGGTGGAAGCACTTCGGAAATGTCGTGTGCCGGTTCTGTTTGCCCATGGAACGGCAGACCGCTTTGTTCCGGTAGAGATGACCTACGAAAACTACATGGCGTGTGAAGCGCCCAAACGACTTCTGATTGTACCGGGGGCGAGCCATGGCAGAAGCTATCTGGTGGATCGGGAAGGCTATGAGGCTGCGGTAAGAAGCTTTTGGCATGATTTTGACGGCACAGATTCGGACGAATAATCAGATCCGTAGCTTTTGATGATGAGAAGGAAAAGGGGATATTCATTATGGATATGAAGGAAATTGAGGAAAGAATGCACTCTGGTAAACTGTATTTATGTGCGGATGAGGAGTTGATTGCGATTCAGATGAGGGCGAAGGAGCTTCTTTATGATTTTAATCAGACTCGTCCGTCGGAAGAGGATCGGCGCCAGCAGCTGCTGCGGGAAATGTTCGCAGAATTTGGCGAAAACAGCTATATTGAGCAGCCTTTGATGGCCAACTGGGGTGGAAGATTTGTTCACTTCGGGAACAATGTCTATGCCAACTCTGGTCTGACAATGGTAGATGATACCCATATCTATGTGGGAGATCATGTGATGTTCGGGCCGAATGTAACGCTTAGCGCTGCAACACATCCCATCAGTCCTCGGCTGCGGAAAGCCCAGACGCAGTATAATCTTCCGATCCGTATTGGAAACAATGTCTGGCTTGGCGGAGGTGTTTTTGTGATGCCCGGTGTCACAATCGGAGAG
>JARIAT010000056.1 GCA_029257715.1 Faecousia sp.
GAAGCACCATATCAATTCCCTCTTCCTTTCGCCGGCCGAGAAGAACATCTGTATTGGGACCGGGATCGTAGGCATAAGTTTCGCCGGAAAGCGGAAATAACTCGCACCGTTCATCCACAACGGCAATCGTGCCGAGTTGCGCTCGTGAGATCCTTCGTACCAGATCCCGAAGCAGCGTAGTTTTTCCGCTTCCCGGAGGACCTAGAATCAATAGATCACCGCCCAGAGGAATTTTATCCGCAATGCCATTTAAATCTCTGGAAATGCGGATACAGATGGAGGTAACTGTCCTGAAACCGCTGGCGGTGGCCTCTCCGCAGATCCCCAGACGATGGCCGCCGGGTGCAGTCAGAAATCCGGAGGACATTGTAGCGGCATTCCAAGGGGAATATCGGCTCGCAAGATTGATGCAGAAGGTCAGATCCTCTTGTGTGACCGTTCCACTCAGCTGTTTGGTGCCGTCGGAATATTGGGCAACGGGGGGCATTCCAAGCCGCAGATGGATTTCCTGAAGCTTCGACGAGGAATTTTCGTTCAGACAGCTGCGCCATCGAGATGGTAGAATGGCGCTTAAACTTGATTGCGCATTTTTCATTTGCATCACTCCTGCTCAAGACTATGCACCGGACAAGATGATATGCACAGAAAAATCCCCGACAGTTTAGCTGTCGGGGATGAAAAGCATTTTGTTATTCCATTTCGCCAAGCATGGCCTGCTCCGGTACAGGAGAATCTGTCGGAATCTCATCAAGATCTGGAACAGACGGAACTTGACCGCCGGTAAGCGCAATTTTCATCTGTGCCCACTGGTCTGGGGTCACCAGAATTTGACGGGGCTTACTGCCGGCATGTTCACCGACAATGCCAAGCTCTTCCATAGTATCGACAATCCGGGCCGCTCTGGAAAATCCGAGTTTGAGTTTTCTCTGAAGCATGGAGACAGAGGCCTGCTGTACCTGTAAAACGGCATCAACAGCCGGAATCAGCATCTCATCAAATGACATCTCATCTGCGGATGGCTCGATATCAGAGGTACTGCTGTTTTTAGATGAACCGGTTTTGGCAGCATTCTGTTCAATCTCCTGAAGGACCTTCTCGTCATATGTGTTGGAATAATGCGTTTTGACATAGGTTGCAACTGCTTCCACTTCCCCGTCGCTGACAAAGCATCCCTGAACGCGGATCGGCTTGCCACAGCCGATGGGGGCATAAAGCATATCACCTTTACCAACCAGTTTTTCAGCGCCGGAATTATCCAAAATAATTCGAGATTCCATGGCAGATGCAACCGCAAAGGCAATTCGCGACGGAATGTTCGCCTTCATCAGTCCGGTGATGACATCTGCGGAAGGCCGCTGGGTGGCAATAATCAAATGAATGCCGGAGGCACGGCCCATCTGTGCAATACGGCAGATGGATTCCTCAACTTCCTTGGCGGCAACAAGCATCAGGTCTGCCAGCTCATCGATGATAACAACCACTTGAGCCATGTGCTCCCCTTCCATGCTTCCGTTCGCAATCAGCTCGTTATAGGATTCAAGATCTCGAACACCGGCTTCAGACATCAGACGGTAGCGCCGCATCATCTCAGTGACAGCCCACTGAAGAGAACCGGCGGCTTTTTTGGGATCTGTAACAACAGGGATCAGAAGATGGGGAATTCCGTTATAGATCCCAAGCTCGACCATCTTGGGATCGACCATGATAAGACGGACATCCTCAGGGCTGGCTTTGTAGAGCAGGGATAGAATGATAGAGTTCATGCAGACGGATTTACCGGAACCGGTGGTACCGGCAATCAGCATATGAGGAAGCTTTGTGATATTTCCCACAATGCAGGTGCCGCTGATATCCTTGCCGACTGCGAAGGAAGCAGAACTTTTGGCATGATGGAAAGCATCGGACCCAACAACTTCCCGCAATGTTACGGTGGTCACAGCCTGATTAGGCACCTCAATTCCAACCACTGATATTTTGTTCGGAACAGGAGCAATTCGGACACCTGAGGTTCCAAGACTCAGTGCAATATCATCGGCAACACTTGTCAGTTTACTCAGGCGAACGCCCTGCATCAGCTCTACCTCATAACGGGTGACACTGGGACCACGAGTCACATTGGTTACATGTGCATCGATTTTAAAGGAGCTTAAGGTGTCATTAAGACGGCGGGTATTTTCACGCATTTCCCCGGTGCCGTCGGCAATACCGCCTGATGGCTGTCGCAGCAAATCGATGGAAGGGAATGTGTAAACGGGTTTTTCTTCCGGATTGTGCTGGAGGTTCTGCGCAATTTCCTGCGTAACCTCTTGAGCGGATTCCGCAGCTTCCTGAGCAGTTACCTTCTTGTTGGCAGGCTCCACCGAGGTGGCGGAAAGCGCACACGGAACAGGGTCTGCGATTCCGGGTTCTGCCGCAACACTCTGAATCATTTCGCGATCCTCAGGAATCACCGGCTCGGAAGGAAGTACAATCGGTTCCAATAGCTCTGGGACCGACTGTGTTTCCACAGGCTCTGAAACAATGGGTGACGGGGATACAATGTGATAATTTTCCGGTGTGAGTGCAGACATCGGAGATGGCCCAGAAGGCTCCTGTGAAGGAACCGGAACTTCCATGTTGACATTTTGTGGAACACCATCGGCAATTTCCCGGAGAATTTCCTGACCGCGTTTGTCCGGATCAACGGCAGACTCCTGAGGTGCACGACGCCAGGGTGTCTGAAAAATCGGAGCGTTTGGTTTGGGGTTTTGCAGTTCCTCCATTTTTTTCATTTGGCGCTTCTGCTTTATTTCATGCTGCTTGACAGTCATGCTGTTAACCAGCACAGATGCAGGATCCGGTCTTACAGGCAGATCCTCTTCATCTTCAAATCGAGGGCGCTGCTGAAACGCAACAATCAGGCTGGGAATGGTAAGCCCGAATGCGGACATCAGACAAACAATTGCGGCGGCACTCAGAAGAATCAGCGCCAACGGCGCACTTAGTGCATCTTTCAGGAATCCACCCACCAATCCGCAGAGGACACCGCCGGATGCACTGTTAGTGCCGGTGGTATAAAGCTCTGTGACCTGTGAGAGACCGTGGCTCAGCTGGGGACTCATGGTGATATGAGAAATACATCCTACCAAAAACAGACTGGATAGCATACATGAAGAGCGAAGTGCAACGGGACGCTTTCCAGGAAACGCATGGAGCGTAAACAGGTAAAACATAGCCGGTACTGAAAGATAAAATGTAACCGGGCCAAACAGTCCGAATACCGCCGAACGGATAAAGGTTAGGACGAATCCCTTCTGATTCAGTGCAATTACAAGAAATACAAAAAATAAAAGCAGATAAACACCAGCAAAGACGAGTCTGCTGTATGGATTTTTCTTTTTTTCAGAAGGAACGGCTTTCTTGTCAGAGGAAAGCTTCTTTTTTCGTTTTTCCGTTTTTTCGGTTTCCTCCTTAGAATCAGAATAAGAACGGCCGTTCTGACTGGCAGAAATCCGCTGTGCTTGAGTTGTTTTCTTTTTTGCCAAAGAAACGCACCTCCTTAAACAATCAGAAATAGAATATAGCACAGCAATGCTGTGCCCCAGCAATAGTAAGCAAAGCAGTCAAATCCACGGCGATCCGCAATCCAGTGCATCAGGCGAACACCGAGATATGTAGCAAAAGCAGCGAAGCAACCTCCAACCAAGGAGGTCAAGAGCATCCTGCGGCTTAATGCAGAGCCGCTCACCATCATGCTGCTGAGATCAAACACAACTTCAATTGCCAGATTGGGAATCATTAAAATACTGGCAAAGCGAAGGGCATATCTGCGATCTACGCCGGAACTGACGGCGAATGATGTAACAGTTCCCATATGGGAAACACCCGGAATTCCCGCGATTCCACCACCGATACCCATGATTGCACCAGTGATTTTCGGCATATTTCTGGAATCCATATTTCCGTTTCGGATCAAACTGGGAACCAACAGAACCAATCCATTAAAGGCAAGCGCAATCGTCATATAAGAGAGCCGCTCTTGGATCAATGTCAGCTTGGAAAGCAGAACTCGCATCACAAGCATTACAATAAACGCCGTTTTCAACAGACGAATCGTGATACTGCTGGCATAATCGAGCTTCTGACGGCGCCGTTTGGGTGGAGTATTCATAATGCGGTTGGTCCGCTGAAGATGACGGAGGTCTTCCTGAAACATCCATACTAACATCAGGAGACTGAATCCGTGACAAAACAGGCGAAAAAGAGCATCCTCGGTTGGAATACCGAAGATTGTTCGCAGGATTAAACGATGGGCATCAGCAGAAATGGGGAGCATTTCTGCAAAACCGGAAACGAACCCAATTATGATGCCCTGAACCAAATTCATGTTCATTTGCATTCCTCCCCATATTACTTTACTATCAATGAATCATACCATATTTTTGTCCGTTTGTCCATCCTGAAAGTACAAAAGAGCGGAACCATTCGGTTCCGCTACCCTCCCCTGCTATTGTGTTGGCTGTTTTTGTTCATCAATCATCTGGTGCAGACATTTCAGCGCATCGTTTAGTCCGCCAAGTTCGTCAATCAAACCCGATCGAACTGCTTCCTCTCCATATAAGATTGTACCGACATCCGTTGCCAGTTGATCTGTCGTCATTAAATAGCGCATGAAGTCCTCCCGGGAAATTTTAGAATTTCTCGTGACAAAGTCTGCAATCTGCTCCTGTATTCTCTGGAAATAACGAAAGGTCTGTGGTGCCCCCACTACAAGCCCAGTCATTCGCACGGGGTGCACTGTCATAGACGCAGTATGGGTTATAAAGGATCGCTTTGTGCATACTGCAAGGGGGATTCCGATGGAATGTCCGCCTCCCAGCACCAGAGATACCGTAGGCTTCTTCATGCCGGAGATCATCTCTGCAATGGCAAGCCCTGCTTCGATATCTCCGCCGACGGTATTAAGCAGTAAGAGAAGTCCATCGATGTCGTCGCTTTCTTCAATAGCCGCGAGCAGAGGCAGGACATGCTCATACTTGGTGGTCTTGACTGTTTCCGGCAGAACCTGATGTCCTTCTACTTGACCGATGATGGTCAGTGTATAAATATTCCCGAGTTTCGACGAGGTCAAATCCGAACCAAGCTGTGAAAGCTTCGATTCCTCTTTTTCAGAATTTATGAGTTTATCGTCCAATGTATTCCCTCCAACATGGTGTTTTTTATAGTATTGCCGGATTCGAGAGAAAGATACCTCAGAAACATTTTCAGAACTATATGATAAAATGACAAGCAGGTGCCGGAAAATTCCAGCACCTGCTTGTTTCTCTGGGAAAATAAGAATTCTTTAAACAATTTACGACAGATTCCAGATTTCATTCGTGAATCATCGCAAGGAAATCGTCTTCCGATAGGATGGGAATTCCAAGCTCTCTGGCTTTCCTCTCTTTGGAACCTGCATTTTCTCCAACTACGACAAAGCTGGTCTTTTTAGAGACAGAGCCGGAAGCTTTTCCTCCGAATTGCTCAATTTTTTCCGTGGCTTCTTCTCTGGTAAATTTGCTCAGGGCACCGGTTAACACAAAAGTTTTTCCGGCAAAGCGGTGATCGGTGACCTGCCGCTGGCTTTCAAAATTTACGCCTGCCTCCCGAAGTCTTCGAAGCATCTCCTGTGCCTGCGGCTGAGCAAACCACGAAGCAATGTTTTGCGCAGTGACGCTGCCGACGTCATCTACGTTGGTCAATTCCTCCACTGTCGCACTCATCAGCGCATCCATGGTTCCAAAATGGGCAGCAAGCGTCTTTCCGGCTTTTGCACCGACCTGACGAATCCCAAGGGCAAAAATCAGACGACTGAGATCCTGCTGTTTGCTGTTTTCTATGGCGGCAAGTAATTTTTTCGCCTGTGTATCCCCCTTCTGCCACAGGCTTTTCATTTCTTCCAATGTCAGATCATAGAGATCGGCAGGAGTTGTTACAAATCCCTTATCGATGAGTGCATCGACAATGGCACTGCCGAGTCCGTCGATGTCCATGGCATCTCGGCTGGCAAAATGGGAAATCGTGCGGCTGAGCTGAGCCGGACAGTTGGCACCGGTGCAACGCAGAAAGGCTCCGTCCGGGTCACGCTCCACAGGTGCTCCGCAGACAGGGCAGCGAGACGGCAGAAAATATGGCTGTGCGCCATCCTGCCGTTTGCTGAGGTCAACCTCCAGAATCTCGGGAATAATTTCTCCGGCCTTCCGGATGGATACGGTATCCCCAAGACGGATATCCAGACGAGAAATAAAATCCTGATTGTGCAGCGTAGCATTGGTGACCGTGGTTCCGGCCAGCCGAACCGGCTTGACGACTGCCTTTGGGGTTAGTACACCTGTGCGGCCCACCTGAATGATGATATCCTCCACCTGCGTCTGTTTGATTTCAGGAGGATATTTATAAGCAACGGCCCATTTGGGAAATTTGGCAGTTGCGCCGAGTGCTTCCCGCTGTGCAAGATCATTGATCTTGATAACGGCACCGTCAATATCACAGGTCAGTTTTTCTCTGGTTTCATTGATTTCCATGACCCGATCAATTACCTTCTCCGGATCGTGAATCAGTTTAGCCCCGATAACCTTGAATTTACGGTCTTTTAAATATTTCAGCGATTCTTCGTGGCTGTTAAAGGTCAAACCCTCGGCTAACTGGACATTAAAAATCAGGATATCCAGTTTTCGTTTTGCCGCAATTTTGGGATCTAGCTGGCGAAGTGAACCGGCAGCAGCATTTCTGGGATTAGCAAACAGGCTCTTCCCTTCCCGTTCTCGCTCTTCATTGAGCTGCTCAAAAACCTTCTTTGGCATAAAGACTTCACCGCGGACGATCAGTCTTGCTGGAGCATCCGGAATCGTCATGGGAATGGATCGGATTGTTTTGAGATTTTCAGTGACATCCTCACCAATAGCCCCGTCACCTCTTGTTGCACCTCGGATAAAACGGCCGTTTTCGTACTCCAATGCTACGGACAGTCCGTCAATCTTTGGCTCAACAGAAAAAACGGCACTGGGGTATGATGTTTTCATTCTGGTCAAAAACTCCAGAAGCTCCTCCCGAGAAAACACATCCTGAAGGCTCATCAGTGGAACAGGATGAACAACCTGTTCAAATTTGCTCAGGGCGGTTCCTCCTACTCGGTTTGTAGGCGAGTCCGGCAGCGCCAGTTCAGGATGGACAGCCTCCAGTTCTTCCAGTTCCCGTAAGAGCCGGTCATACTCAAAATCGGGCATCTGCGGGTCATCCAGAACATAATATTGATAATTTGCGGTATTGAGTTGTTCAGTCAGGAGATTGATTTTTTCTCTCACTTCCATGATTGCCTCCAGTTTGTAAAAATGTATCCGGCACATCGCCTACAATAACGGTTTCAGCCACAACGACCTGCGTAGAGACTGGAAACGAATCGGTCTTGCCAAGAACAAGAATCGTAACATCAACAACAACATCCATCGTAAGCTGCTGGAAAGTCTGATTGATTCCCGCTTCTGAAAAGCTGCTGTGGAAAGTCGCATCAGAATTTCGGATACTCAGAATTTTCACCGGAATTTCCGGTCCTTTTCCGGAGAAAAACTCCGGCAAAATCAGACTGCCGAGCCGTACGCCCAGACGAGAGGTATCCTGAGACAGAATTTCATTGTTGATTAAATTCAGGATATCAGTTTTCAGACGGTTGATTTCTGCCATATTAGTTTTCAGAGCAGTAATTCTGCCGTTCAGATCCTTCTCAAAATAGATCATCCGATCATACTGAATATTTCCGCTTACGATCTGTTCGGCAATGGCATCGTTGATAAGATCTGATGTTGTATTTGTCACCTGTGTTCGAGCCAGCTGATCCGCCACAGGCCAGAGTTTGCTGCGCACAGACCAAAACAGGAGCAGAAAAACAAATGCAGCAAAAATCAGAACCGGAATCCTTCGCCGGGGTTTGTGAAATTTTTCCATGCAATCCCCTCCGCATCAGTCTATGCGGAGGGGGAACGGAAATTACAGTTTTTTCATATGTGCAGACGCAGCTTTCGCCATGAGGCGTTTGGTTCCGATCTCGTCGAAAGCAATCTCCAGAAGCGCATCATTCCCCATATTCATAACGGATAGGATCATACCCTTGCCGAAAGCCTCGTGCTGCACCATATCGCCCTTATTGACCTCCAGCATCGCTGTCTGCTTGGGAGCGGAAGTAAAGACGGACTTTTCGCTGCGTTGGATTTTTTCCCGATGAGCCTGTGCGGCAGCGCTCATTCTGGGCTTTGCGCCGGAGCCAGTGGCGTATCCGCCATATCCGCCGCCGGTGCCATAGCTGCTCTGCGTCGGCTCAGGACGGCGCATTCCTCCCTTTTTGGTCAGAAACTCTTCGGGAATTTCATCCAGAAAGCGAGAGTGCTTGGCACCACTGGTGCGGCCATAGAGCATTCTTTGACGGGCATGGGTGATATCCAGTGTTTTTCTGGCCCGGGTGATAGCGACATAGCACAGCCGACGCTCTTCTTCCATTTCCTCTTCATCTCCGATCGAGCGCATGCCGGGGAACAGGCCATCTTCAAATCCCACAAGGAACACGTGGTCAAATTCCAGTCCTTTTGCGGAATGAATGGTCATCATCACACAGGCGTCTGCATCGGCATCGTATTGCTCAATATCCGTATAGAGCGCGATTTCCTCCAGAAAACCGGAAAGAGAGGGACATTCTGCATTCTCAATATAGTTTGAGATACTGGACTTCAGTTCTCGTACATTTTCCAGCCGGGTTTTATTTTCTTCTGTGGGCTTTGCCTGAAGCATATCCACGTATCCGACCCGATGGATCATTTCCTCATAAAAATCAGCAAGGCTGATTCCGGAGGTCAGAAGCTCTGCCAGAGATTCAATCAGATCTGAAAAAGCCTTGAGTTTGGCAGCAGGCTTTTCCAGCGCTGCGTAGTCATTTGGATGGCTTACGACATGGTATAGGCTGGCTCCCTCACTTTGCGCCAGACGCTGTGCGGTTTCAACGGTTTTGGCACCGATGCCCCTTGGGGGATTGTTGATGATGCGGGTCATGCGAAGATCATCAGATCGGTTGTTGATAAGCCAAAGGTATGCCAGCATATCCTTGACCTCTGCCCGGTCGAAAAACCGTGTTCCGCCAATGATCCGGTACGGAACACCGTTGCGCTTAAAGGCATATTCAAGGGCGTTAGACTGGGCGTTTGTACGGTAAAGAACGGCATAGTCTTTAAAGTTCTGCCCACGGGACATGGCAATGATCCGACCGGCAACATAGTTGGCTTCTTCCCCTTCGTTGAATGCCTCAAAGGAGATGACGGGATCGCCTTCATCATTGGAAGTCCACAGTTTTTTCCCTTTTCGCCCGATATTATGGGAAATAACAGCATTTGCCGCATTCAGGATCGCCTGTGTCGAGCGATAATTCTGCTCCAGACGAATGGTACGAGCACCCTGATACTGCTTTTCAAAGTTCAGGATATTTTCAATAGTAGCTCCGCGGAATCGATAGATCGACTGATCGTCATCACCAACCACGCAGATATTTTCGTGACCTCCGGCCAAAAGCGAGGTCAGCAGATACTGCATATTGTTGGTATCCTGATACTCATCGACCAGCACATAACGGAATTTCCGCTGATAATACTGGCGGACATCCTCGTGTTCCTGAAGCAACCGGACGGTCAGATTGATAATATCGTCAAAGTCCAGAGCATTGTTTTCTTTCAACTGGGACTGATACCGCCGATATGCGTCAGCAATCCGGGTCATACGGATATCATTGTTTTCGCGGGCCTGTTCTGCACAGGTATCGGGATCGATCATGGCATCTTTCTGCCGAGAGATTACGTTAAGTACAATTTTAGCTGGAAAAGACTTGTCATCGAGTCCCATATTTTTTATGATTTCCTTCATGATTCTCTCAGAATCAGCGGAATCATAAATGGTAAAGCTGCTGGAGTAGCCGAGTCGGTCGATATTGCGGCGGAGAATCCGACAGCATGCGGAATGAAAGGTCATGGCCCAGATGTCCATAGCCTGCTCGCCCAGCATCTTAGCAAGACGCTCCTTCAGTTCGTTCGCAGCTTTATTTGTAAATGTAATTGCAATAATGCTCCACGGGGCGGCAGGATTTTCCCGAACCAGCCGATCAGCGCGATCGATATCATCCTGAGTAGGAAGCAGCGGGAAATTCTCTAAAAAATTCACATCTTCTTCTGTGATAAAATCCGGCACCAGTGTACTTTCACTTCCTCTGCCGAATCGGATCAGATTGGCAATTCGATTGATCAAAACCGTTGTTTTACCACTTCCCGCACCTGCCAGAAGAAGCAGAGGGCCTTCTGTTGCGAGGGCGGCTTCCTGCTGCATGGGGTTAAGACCGGCAAAGGCAGAGCGGATGTAATTTTTACGGGCTTTCAAATATCTGGATTCCATTTGATTGGTCATAATAACACCTGTCTATCTTTCCTAAGGTATCCGTTATTTTACCGCAAAATCCGCAAAAGGTAAAGCCCTTTCTTTACGATTCTACCTGTTCCCGCAAATGCCCGATGGCTTTTTTCTCAATTCTGGAAACCTGAACCTGACTGACTCCAAGAACTCTTGCAACCCGATCCTGTGTCAATCCATGATAGTAGCGCAGACGAATGACCATTTGCTCCCGTTGGCACAGATGCTCAATTGCCTGTCGAAGCGCAAGCTTTTCCAGCATTCTGTCCTCGCTCTCCGTATCTGTCAGAATATTTTCAAGGGTAAATCCTTCGGCACTGGTTTCCCGCTGAATAGACTCAACCTCCCGTGTGGCAGTTTCAGCGACGGCAATTTCTTCTGCGGATAGTCCTGAATGAGTAGATAATTCCTGAATGGTTGGCTCACGACCATAGGCGTTGGTAAGGCGGTTGCGCAGAGATTTGATCTGAACAGACTGCTCTTTCAGACTTCTTGAAACCTTAATAGCACCGTCATCCCGGAGAAACCGGCGGATTTCTCCGGCAATCTTGGGAACTGCATAGGTAGAAAACTGTGTGCCGTATTCGAGATCAAATCCTTCAACCGCTTTCAGAAAGCCAAGGCACCCAAGCTGATATAGATCATCCATATCAGTTCCCCGACCGGAAAATCGTCTGGCAACGGACCAGATAAGGCCTGCATTTTCTTTAATCAGTGTTTCACCGGCTTCTTTGTCTCCATCTTGAGAAGCTCGAATCAGTTCCTCAGTCCGAGTCATATCCGCCTCTGAATCCGCCGCCGCATATGTACGGTGGTACCTTTTTCCGGAGAGGATGTAATCTCCAACGCAGTCATAAAGCTTTCCATAATTGTAAATCCCATGCCGCTTCGTTCCGATCCGCCGGTGGTAAACATGGGCTTTCTGGCCTGCTCGATGTCCGGAATTCCGACTCCCTTGTCTTTGACGACGATATCCAAAACATTATCCTTGAGAATCCGGCAGCGCAGCGTGATAATGCCGTAGGCATTTGGATAGGCGTGGACAATGCAGTTTGTAACAGCCTCCGAAACGGCTGTTCGAATATCGCCCAGTTCTTCCAATGTCGGGTCCAGCTGTGCGGCAAAGCATGCGACCGCAGATCGCGCAAAGGCTTCATTTGCAGATTTTGAGGGAAATTCCAGAATCATATAATTTTCAAATTTCATCAGACCGCCTCCCTGATTTGTACCAGCTTGTCAATGCCGGAGGTCTTAAACACTTTCATGGGCTGTTCACCGATGCCTGTAAGTGTCAGTTTTCCCTCGATCTGCGCCATAAACCGCATCGAGTTGATAACAACCGCAATCCCAGAAGAATCCACAAAGGTTACTTCGGAAAAATCAAGAATACATTCTTCCGGTGTGTAAGCTTCAATTTTTGAACGAATCCGATCGATATAGCTGCGGGCACGGTGATGATCAATTTCTCCAGTCAGGGCGATGGTCAGCCTTCCATCCTGAAGAAAACTTGTAAATTGCATAAATTGATGCCTCCTTCAAATTGGATAAATCCAGTATATCCCGATGATTGTGCATATACCGTCGGAAGAAGGAAAGTAAAAAAATAAGAGCAGGGAGCAAACATGATGTTTGCTCCCTGCTCAGGAGAATTGATGTGAGAAGAAGTATTGAAAATTACAACTGCTTCATAGCTGCTTCGCTCTGCTCCAGCTGAGCGATCAGGCTTCTGGCCTTCTCAGCCTTTTCGCGTTCGGCGGCAACAACTGCTTCCGGTGCGCGAGCTGTGAATTTTTCGTTATTCAGCTTTCCTTCAATACCGGACAGATTTTTACGGGCCTTCTCCAGCTCCTTCGCAATTCGCTCCAGTTCCTTGGCGACATCCACCAACTGACCCATGGGGATATAGAGCTTTGCATCATGGGTGGTGCAGGTTACCATACCGTTCAGATTTTCAGGTTCCGCATCGAGAATGGTAACTTTATCCGCATAAGCCAGACGGGTCAGATAATCCTTGCCTTCTGCAAAAACATCGGGCTTGGAGGTCAGGACATACAGTGCAGCCTTTTTGGAGGGAGGAACATTCATCTCCGCACGGCGGTTACGGATGGAACGGATGGCCTCCATGACGGATTCCATCAGGTTTTCTTCTGCCTTGAACGCCAGCTCCTTGGAGAACGTGGGCCACTGGGCCACGATCAGTGCATCCCCCTCATGGGGCAGCGACTGCCAGATTTCTTCGGTAATAAAAGGCATAAAGGGGTGCAGCAGGCGCAGGGTCTGATCCAGAACATAGGTCAGGACCTGAAGCGCCGTCTGCTTACGCTCGGCATCCTCAGAGTAGAGACGGGCCTTCGTCAGCTCGATATACCAGTCGCAATAGGTGTCCCAAATGAAGTCATAGAGTTTCTGAACAGCGACACCCATCTCGTATTTTTCGAGATTTTCGGTAACGGCGGCAATCAGGGTGTTGAGTTTGGACAAAACCCATTTATCGGTGATTTCCAACTTGTCCAGAGCGGGCAGCTCATTGATTGCATCTTCGCCCAGATTCATCAGAACATAGCGGGATGCATTCCAAAGCTTGTTTGCAAAATTTCGGGCAGATTTCACCTTATCCTCGGAGTAACGCATATCGTTTCCGGGGGTGGAGCCGTCAACCAACATAAAACGCAGAGCGTCCGCACCGTACTCGGAGATGACCAGAAGCGGATCGATGCCGTTGCCCAGAGACTTGGACATCTTGCGGCCCTGACTGTCTCGGACGATGCCGTGGATGCAGACAGTGTTGAAGGGGGCCTGACCGGTATAAGCAAGACCAGAGAAAATCATACGGCTGACCCAGAATCCGATGATATCATATCCGGTGACGAGTACATTTGTGGGATAGAAATACTTGAGATCCTCACTGTCTTCATTGGGCCAGCCCAAGGTGCTGAAAGGCCACAGGGCACTGGAGAACCAGGTATCCAGCGTGTCGGGGTCCTGGGTCAGGTTCTTGCTCTGGCATTTGGGACAGCAGCAGGGAGCCTCTTTGGCAACAATTGTTTCACCGCAGTCGGCGCAGTACCATGCAGGGATCTGATGACCCCACCACAGCTGACGGCTGATGCACCAGTCACGTGTATTCTTCATCCAGTTCATGTAGATCTTGGTGAAGCGGTCGGGAACATATTTAATTTCGCCCTTCTCGACACTTTCGACGGCAGGCTTTGCGAGCTCTTCCATCTTAACAAACCACTGTTTGGAAACCATGGGTTCGATGGTGGTATGGCAGCGGTAGCAGGTGCCGACCTCATGCTTCAGCGGCTCGATTTCCTTCAGGAAACCGCCTTCCTTCAAGTCGGAAACGATGGCCTTACGGGCTTCCTTTGTGGTCATTCCGGCATACTTGCCGCAGTCGAGAACCTCAGGCTCACCGACGGTTGCACGACCGCTGGCGAACAGCTCGTCGGCAGCAGCTTTCTCTGCTGCTCCGGTCATAAAGCCGTCATAAGTGAAGACACGAACCACGGGCAGATTATGCCGCTGGCCGACTTCAAAGTCATTGGGATCATGGGCAGGTGTAATTTTAACAACACCGGTACCCTTGGTCATATCGGCGTGCTCATCGCAGACAATGGGGATTTCCTTGTTTACAAGGGGCAGAATGACATGGCAGCCATGCAGATGAGCATAGCGGGGATCTTCGGCGTTGATCGCAACGGCAGTATCACCCAGCATTGTTTCAGGACGGGTGGTTGCCAGCTCCAGCATTTCGCCGGTTTCCTTAACCGGGTAAAGCAGATGCCAGAAATTACCGTCCTGTTCTTCGTGCTCAACTTCAGCATCAGAGATGGAGGTGTTGCAGTGGGGGCACCAGTTTACAAGGCGGTTGCCACGGTAGATTTTTCCCTGCTCGTACAGGCGGACAAACACTTCCTTAACGGCATCGGAGCAGCCGTCATCCATGGTGAATCTTTCCCGCTCCCAGTCACAGCTGGAGCCAAGCTTTTTGAGCTGATTCACGATGCGGTTGCCATAGGTGTTTTTCCAGTCCCATGCACGTTCCAGAAAGCCTTCGCGACCGAGCATATCCTTGGTAAGACCTTCTTTTGCCATGGCCTCAACAACCTTCGCTTCGGTTGCGATGGAAGCGTGGTCAGTACCGGGAACCCACAGTGCGGAATATCCCTGCATACGCTTGGAACGGATGAGGATATCCTGCATGGTGTTGTCCATAGCGTGACCCATGTGCAGCTGACCGGTAACATTGGGGGGAGGCATGACAATGGTGAAGGGCTTTTTGTTTTCGTCGCGTTCGGCGTGGAAGTAGCCGCCGTCTTCCCACATTTTATAGATGGAAGACTCTACTTCACTGGGGTCGTAAATCTTTGGCAATTCTCTGGCCATAGTGAAATCTCCTTTTAGAGTAATTGATAAAATAAAAAGCCCTGAATCCGTAAAAGGACTCAGGGCGAAAAAGCAATTCCGCGGTACCACCTGAATTTCCGGCTGCCCGGACACTCTTTGCTGCTGTAACGGGCAAACCCGGCTTTCCCTACTGGAACTTCAGGAAAACAGCTCCGGGACGACCATCCGCACACAATCTTCCGCAGCCTCGCACCATCCGGCTGTTCTCTGAAAAGATTTTGAGAGCGGAACCTTCCCTTCTCTGCATTTACATTCTAAGGATATCATACCCATAAAGGCTTGTCAAGAAGTCAAATAAGTTGACGCAGAGAGAAATGATGTGTAAAATAAAGAAAGATTTTAGAAAAGAGAGGTGGAAAATATGATTATTGCCGCCTGTGTGGACGAGGCCATGGGCCTTCGGTTTAACGGCCGCCGTCAGAGCCGTGACCGAATTATGATGGAACAGCTATGCGCCATGGCGGGAAACCGTCTGCGTATGAGCTTTGCGTCGGCAAAGCTTTTGGCACAAGAAAGTTCTGCCTATATTGGGGAGGATTATCTGTCGGGGGCAGGTTCTGGGGATTGGTGCTTTGTAGAGGATACGGCTTATCTCACAAGCAAGGACGAGATCGAGCAGATTGTGCTGTTTCAGTGGAATCGCAGCTATCCTGCGGATGAATATTTTCAATTCCCCGGGGAATGGAAACTGATCCAGCGACGTGATTTTGCCGGCAGCAGCCACGAAAATATTACAATTGAGGTATATCAGAAATGAGAAAACAAAAGAATCAAACGGCGCATTGTATTTGGAAGAAGCTTCTGATTCTGGGCGTCCTGACGATGGTTGCTGCACTTAGTGGATGCACTGTTTCCCTAGAACAGTCGGGATTCTCCGGTACTTCCCTGTCAGAGATTCCTCCCTATACGGATAGTCCCTATGTGGTCATAGATGATAATATCCCTGCGTTTTCACAGGAAGATAAGCAGTCCGTGGAGCCGTTTGAAATATATTCCACTCTGGATGGTCTGGGCCGCTGCGGCGCAGCATATGCCAATATCTGCCGGGAGCTGATGCCCACAGAAAGCCGTGGGGAGATCGGACATATTCATCCAACCGGTTGGAAAAGTGTCCGATACGATTTTGTAGACGGCAAGAGCCTGTATAATCGCTGCCACCTGATCGGATTTCAGCTTGCAGGTGAAAACGCAAACGACCGGAATCTGGTTACCGGAACGCGCTACCTGAATGTTCAGGGGATGCTTCCCTTTGAGAACATGATTGCCGACTATGTGAAAGAAACAAACAACCATGTACTTTACCGGGTAACCCCGATCTTTGAAGCGGATGAATTGGTATGCCGAGGGGTGGAGATGGAGGCATGGTCTGTGGAGGATGACGGAGATGGGGTCGCATTCCATGTGTTCTGTTATAATGTTCAGCCTGGGGTAGAGATTGACTATGCAACCGGCGACAGCCATGCAGTCGAAAATGCGGATGAGGGAATCTCACAGGATTTTATTTTGAATACTTCCAGCATGAAGTTTCATCGTCCCGGATGCGGGGCCGCATCCTCCATTTCCGGCGAAAACCGCAAGGAGGTATCCTGCTCCAGAGAAAAGCTGATTCGGGAAGGCTATTCGCCCTGCGGCAGCTGCAAACCATGAGAAAATGAAAATGCGCAGATCGAATTTCTGATCTGCGCATTTTTTGTGGGGATAATTCAAAGAAAATTCAGGCTGCCCTGTTTGCGGCTATGCTTCTTTATGAGCGATTTTACCGTCAATCACAGTCATCCAGGCGTGACCGCCAATGGTAGTCAGCGGATCAGCAGTCCAAATGACTATGTCTGCGTCCTTTCCGGGCTCCAGAGAACCGACCCGATCCGCAATTCCGAGCGATTCAGCAGGATTGATGGTGATAGCCCGCCAACCTTCATCCATAGGCAGGCCGCTTTGTACGGCAAATCCGGCACACATGGGTAGATTCTCCAAAGGAATAACAGGGGCATCTGTGATAATGCTTACTTTCACACCGGCCCGATGAAGAATTCCTGCCGTTGTGAAGCTTTTGCTTGCCAGTTCCACCTTGGTTTTACTGCCGAGAGAGGGGCCGATGAAAGCAGGAAATCCCTCTTTTGCCAGTTCATCGGCAATACAAGCGCCGTCGGTGCAGTGATCCAGTGTCAAATCGAGATCAAACTCTTTTACAATTCGAATGATGGTAAGAATGTCATCTGCACGATGGGCATGGGCTTTCAGGGGGATTTTCTTCTCAAGAACCGGAATCATAGCCTCCAGTTTCATATCAAAGGGTGGATTTTTTCCGGATGCTTTGTCTTCCATGTAGCGTTTTGTTTTAAACAAAAGTTCCCGCAGCAGCGCAGCAACACCCATGCGGGTCATGGGTGCCTTTTTTCCATTTTGACCGTAGCAGCGCTTGGGGTTTTCGCCCAACGCACATTTCATGGCGGCAGGACTTTTTACAATCATGTTGTCAACCCGGTTGCCATAAAGCTTGATAACGGCAAATGTTCCACCGACCACATTCGCACTGCCTGGGCCGGTGCATGCAGTGGTTACACCGCCGATGACTGCCTTATGTAATCCTTCGTCCTGCGGATAAATCGAGTCGATGGCACGCATCTGGGGCGTCAAAGGATCGACAATTTCGTTGTAGTCGTGACCCTCCCAGCCCACAGCCTCATTGTCCAGTCCGACATGGCAGTGCGCCTCTACACAGCCGGGGGTCACAAGTCTGCCGCCGGCATCAATGACTGTACAGCCTTCAGGTGCATCAATCTCTGCGGCAACCTGGAGAATTTTTCCGTCATCTCCAATGAGAATACAGCCATTGGTAAGTTCCTTGCCTACGATGGGCTTAATATAACCGTTTTGAATCAGAAGCATAGGGATAACCTCCTTTTTAAACTGTATTCATCCTACCACAGAATGATTGCGAGTGCAACTGTTTGTTACGATTCCTGCTCTTTTCGGAATCTGCGGATCACTTTGAGAAAGGCCTGCGCATACCATTGCGTTTTCAGCTCACCGATGCCGGGTAGGCGCCGGAACTCGCTGGTATTTTTCGGTTTTCGTTTTGCCATTTCAACAAGGGTTGGGTTGGTAAGAACTACATCCGGAGGAATTGCGGATTTCCGAGCCAGCTGGGAACGGACATCGTTTAGAAGGTCATAGAGATCTGCATCGGCGTCTGACATGGTATTTTCCACATCCTGCTCTGTATTCGGTTCTTTGCGAATCAGCATCGTAACATCTTTTCCCTGATAGAGTACCTGTGATGCCAGAGGAGTTAAAGACACAGCTTTGCTCTGCTCATCAGTTCTGAGATATCCCTCCTGCTCCAACTGATCGGCAATTGCCCGAATTGTGCTTCGTCCGGTGGTTTTCATCAGCCCGTAGGTGGAAAGCTGATCCAACTGCCCTTCCCGTACACGACTGTCAGGGAAGCCTTGCAGAACCCGGGCCACCAGAGAAATATCACACCACCGACCAAGCTTATGGTAGATTCTCTGGATACACGACAGAATCATCTGTGCTTCTCTTGTAATATCTTTTTCATCATATCCGCCTTTGCAGGTGGAGCAATTTCCGCAGATTTCGGGGTGTTTCTGCCCAAAATATTCGAGAATATATCCCCGAAGGCACTGATCGGTTTTGCAATATCCGATCATGGATTCGAGCCTTGCTAATTCCTGACGATGGATGGTATCCTTCTGGGTAGGAGTAAGTTCTTCATTATCTGAGGCATTGTTAATCAGGAAACGGGCAGTTGCAACATCGGATCCGCTGAAAAACAAAATGCACTCCGCATTCATGCCATCTCGTCCTGCACGGCCTGCCTCCTGATAGTAGGCCTCAATGCTTTTGGGCATATTATAGTGAATGACATAACTGACATTGGATTTGTCAATTCCCATGCCAAAGGCATTTGTGGCAACCATGATTTTTTTCTCGTCATACAAAAAGCTGCGCTGATTTTGGTGACGTTCCTGCTCGGATAGGCCGGCGTGATACCTTGTGGCACAATAGCCGTGATCGAGAAGCGACTCGCAGACACGTTCTACATTTTTGCGTGTCGAGCAGTAGATAATACCGGATTTATTTCTGCGTGAGGCGACCATCTGCAAGAGCTGCGTATCTTTGCTTTCCGGGTGAAGGACCTCGAAATATAGATTGGCTCGATCAAATCCTGTCATAGCTCTTACCGGAGATTGCAGTGCGAGAATTCGTTCTACATCCTCGCGAACCTGTTTTGTGGCGGTCGCAGTGAATGCACCAACAACCGGACGTTTTGGCAGACCGGCGATAAAATTAAGGATTCGCAAATAGCTTGGGCGGAAATCCTGACCCCATTGAGAGATACAGTGCGCCTCATCTACGGCAATAAAAGAGATATTTAGTCTGGCAGCCACAGAGGAAAAACCACCATAATCCAGACGTTCCGGGGCCACATAGACGATTTTGTACTGTCCACGCAGCAAATTTCGATAAACAGCCTGCATCTGAGGGGCAGAAAGGGTGCTATTAATATAGGCAGCAGGAATGCCTGCGGCCTTCAGTGCCATGACCTGATCCATCATCAACGAGATCAGAGGTGATACGACGAAGGTAACTCCCGGCAGCAGCAGTGCAGGAATCTGGTAACACATGCTCTTACCTCCGCCGGTTGGCATGATGCCAAAGACATCTTTTCCATCCAATACAGCATCAATCAGGGATTCCTGCCCCGGACGAAATGCAGTGTAGCCGAAATATTGATTGAGTATCGAAAATTTATCCATAATGACACCTCCCTCACAATCAGGTATACCCTACGAAAAAATCCCCAACCAAACGGTTGGGGATTTGTGGCGGAGCAGGAGGGATTTGAACCCTCGGTACCCT
>JARIAT010000035.1 GCA_029257715.1 Faecousia sp.
CAATGCCGCCGCCTGATCCGCCTGCATCAGCATTGCCGGATCTGCTGTTACATAAATTTCAGGTTGGCTGATGCCAAATTGTCTCAGCATCCGGCAGGATTCCGGATCCCGCAGCGTAATCAGATCAACATACCGCTGTAAAACAGCCGCTGTCCGTCGAATATGCTTTTCACCCTCCACAGGACCAATACCGCATCCATACATCATTACCTTGCAGCCGCTTCGCTTAGCCTGAAAAATGGAAAGAAGGTAAAACGCAAGACTGCGGCTGCTGGTAACATTCTGGAGCAGGCTCCCGCCTCCGCTGATATAAAGATTGCTTCGTCTCATCCGTCTGTGCGCCGCCAATAGGTTAAACACAGGAATCGCAGACACTCCCGTCGCTTTCTGTGTCTGCTTTGGTCGGCGGGACATTACACAGATCGGAAGAAACGGGTCCTGCTGGCGCAGCTGCCCGATAATCGTCATCAAGATAGCCTCATCCCCGACATTTCCTCTGCCGTATGCCCCACAAATCACCGCACCATATCGCCCGGAACGGGATTTTTGATATCTCAAGATGACATTTTGATAAATCCGCAGTTGATTAGCCGCCATTACCTCTAAAGAATACGATTTACGAACCTTTTCATATAGATTTCTTCCAAGTTTTTGTCGCAGCTCCGAGGACTGCCCAAACTCGATCATGCGCTGCGCCATCTGCTTCCAATTTCCTGGCTCCACCAGAAACCCCGTTTGAGCGTCAATAATCACCTTTGGCACTCCGCCGACAGCCGTCGCAATCGTAGCACATTTCATTCTCGCCCCTTCCGTGATGGAATACGGAAAGGTCTCTGACAACGATGAGAGCATATTGACATCCACTGCATGGTAAAAACTGTTCATATCTGCCTGCCATCGGGCAAAAAAGAAGGATCCTTTCGGGCACAGAGATTCTGCCAGTGCTTCTGCCTCCGGACGTTGCGCTCCGTCTCCTGCAATCAGAAGCCGTGCTTTCGGAATATGTCTGACCGTTTCGGCAAACGCGCGTACCAGCGTCGGAAAATCTTTGACCGCCTCAATCCGCGCTGCAACACCGAACACAACACAGTCATCCTCCCATTTTACCCCAAGATTTCGAAAATACAACGCTCTTGGCTGATAGGTCTGCTGCGCAGAAAAGGAAACGCCGTTATAGATCGGCCAGATCCGATCCCCCTCATATCCCTGATCGATGAGCAGCGATTTCATGGAATCTGACACTGCTATCCAGCCATCCCGATGCCGCAACGCAATCCGATTGATTGTGCCATAGGTGATATCGGCCCAAGGTCTTCCCAGATAGTCAAGACGGGGATCGGAATGGACGGTTGAAACCACAGGGATCGACAGTTTCCGTCGGATCCATGCAGAAAACGCATTGGCTTTTGCACCGTGGCAGTGGATCAAATCAAACTTCTCAGATTCAATGCACTCCATCAGTTCCCGGCGCAGACAGAACGCCTCCTTATGGCAAAGTACCCGCGTTGGGATTCCCATAGCACGTGCTTCCTGCGTAAACGCCCCCTCCACAAAGCACAAAAGCTGCACTGTGTCGGACTGCATCAGCTGCCGAAGCAGCGTCAAAACATGTGTTTTGGCGCCCCCCACGTCACCACCGGAGATCAGATGAAGGATTTTCATGAAATCACTCCCGCATAATCCGCTTTCTCGCCAGATTGATGGGACCTTCGTTCATATCATTGATCCAGCCGAGGGATTTGCCGCAGCCATAAATGACACAGGAATCCGGATCGTCCGCTCTGGTACAGGCAATGCCTGTCTGCTGACTTAACAGCTGATCCATCCCCCAGATCTGGCTGGCACCGCCGGTGAGGGTAATGCCATTTTGAGCGATATCACCCACCAGTTCCGGACTGGTACTCTCCAAAACATGGAGTACTTCATCCACAATCTGGGAAGCAGGAGCCTGAAATACCTGACGGATTTCCTCCGAGTTCACCTCTTCCTCCTTCGGCAGACCGGTTTTTGCATCACGGCCCTTGACGATCATGCTGACAGGGTACGGTCTGGGCATCACACATCCAATTTGAATTTTAATATTTTCCGCAGTGACCTGCCCGATAATCATGCCGTATTTTCGTCGGATATAGCGGGCAATTTCCTCGTCAAAGGCATCGCCTGCAACCTCAACCGAAGAGGAATTTGCCACATCATTGAGGCTCAAAACAGCCACATCCGTGGTGCCGCCGCCAATATCTACGACCATATGACCGTTGGCATCCTGAATGGGCAGATTGGCGCCAAGCGCTGCGGCCAGCGGTTCCTCAATGAGGTACACACGGCGGGCACCTGCCTCGATTGCGGCATTTATAACAGTACGCTCTTCCACCTCCGTAACACCGCTGGGCACACAGATCACAACGCGGGGTTTGGGATTGAATACCGAGGTTTTAATGGCCTTGCGAAACAGAATCTGCAGCATCTTAACCGTCATTTCGTGGTCAGAAATAACGCCGTCCTTCAGCGGCCGCATTGCGACAACATTACCAGGGGTTCTTCCCAGCATATTGCGGGCCTCGGAACCAACACGCAGAACCTTTCCCGAATTTTTGTCCACCGCTACCACGGAAGGCTCCCGCACGACAACACCTTTGCCCTCTGCATAAATCAGCACATTGGACGTGCCGAGATCTACGCCAAGATCACTTGTAAAAAGATTAAAATTAAGTTTCTTGAAATTTTTCTTCAGCTTTTTGAATGCCATAGTAACACCTACTCATTTTGATTTCGTCCAGCCGCCACTGCGGCAAATATAATTTCCTTCGCCCCGGCAGTCAGAAGCACCCGGGCACATTCCGAAGCAGTCGCTCCGGTCGTTAAAATATCATCTATCAATAGTATCCGCCTGCCCCTGATCCGTTCTATCTGCAAGGGCTGATATACTCCCAGAACATTGGCCCGACGCTGCTCTGCTTTTTCAAGACTGGACTGGGGACGATTATGCCGAACCTTTTTCAGAAGCGGCTCACAGGGAATCCCAAGCTCAAGCCCCACCACTTTTGCAATCAGTTCTACCTGATCGTATCCCCGCTGCCATTTACGGCGAGCACTGACCGGAACCCATGTGATTATGTCTGCCGGCCCCAGATCTTCCATGATCCGCATGGCTGCAAACCTTCCATAGGCTGAAGCGTAACTGCGGACATTGCCGAACTTGTAGCGGATCAAACTTTCTCGCACCTGATCTTCGTAGTACCATACTGCTGTAAAATCCGCAATCCGAGGCAGCTTTCGCCCAAAACAGTAGTATCTTGGTGTCTCCAGCCGGCATCTTTTGCACAGATCAGTTTCTTCTTTGTGGAGAATTTCCCGGCACAGAACGCATTTCCTCGGATAAATCAGATCCAAAAGCCGATGTACCGCACTCATTCTGTTTTCCCCTGAAGACGAAGCTTCAGTCCGGAATATCGGCGATTTCTTTTGGCATTTTCTGTCATAGTTGCCACGACATCCTCGCGGCCTGCAATAATCATCAATTCCCTCGCTCTCGTTACCGCAGTATAGAGAATACTGCGGCTGAGCAGATACGGTGAGCCATTCCATGCTGCCAGAATCACCGCACGGTATTCGCTGCCCTGACTTTTATGAACCGTCACCGCATACGCAGGCTCCAGTTCATTCATCTGCGAAAAATCATAGTCCGCTTCCCGGTCATCAAAAACCACCGTCAATGTCTCCGCATGGGGATCAATCTCCCGGATGACACCCACGTCACCGTTAAAGATCCCGGTACCGATGGCGCTTCCGTCAGACTTTCTCCACATTATATCATAGTTATTGCGAATTTGCATCACCCGATCTCCCTCGCGGAAAGAAAAATCACCGTACTGCCGCTCTTTTTTGGTCGGTGCAGGGGGATTCAGCGTTGCCTGAAGAATCTTATTCAGATTTCCAGTGCCGAGCGGTCCTTTTCTGGTGGGACTCAGCACCTGAATCTGCTCGGATGGAATCCCCATATTCTGAGGCAGACGCACTGAACACAGCTGAGCAATCAGCTGACATAGAGTCTCCTCATTTTGGCGCCGCATAAAGAAAAAGTCTTTGTCCACCCGACGCAAATCCGGCAGTTCTCCATTGTTGATTCGGTGAGCATTCATAACAATGAGACTCTCCTGCGCCTGCCGAAAAATATCAGTTAGGTGCACCATCGGAAGCATTTTGCTGCGAAGCATATCTCCGAATGGAAATCCCGGGCCCACTGGCGGAAGCTGATCTGGGTCACCCACCAAAATAATGCGTTTGTTCTGCGGCACAGCCTTCAACAGACTGTTGAGCAGCAGGATATCCACCATACTCATCTCATCAACAATAATTGCATCTGCCTTCAGGGGCTGCTCCTCATTTCTGCCGAATGCCATCAGCCCGGAAGCCGGATCAATCCCAGCCTCCAGCAGGCGATGAATGGTGCTCGCTTCCTCTCCTGTGACATCGGTCAGCCGCTTGGCCGCACGTCCGGTCGGCGCAGCCAGTACACACCGCAGCTGCATATGCCCCAATAGTGATAAAATCCCCTGCAAAATGGTGGTTTTACCGGTACCCGGTCCACCCGTAATTAGCAGCACACCGTTGGTAGCCGCCGAGCGGATTGCCTGAGCCTGCTGCGCAGAGTAGGAAACTGCACTCTCCTGCTCGACCGTCTTCATTAGCTCATCCAGATTTTCCGGTTCGCTGTGATGATAGGATGCTGCCTGAAGCAGACGGACCGTAGAATAAAGCTCCGCCTCATAAAGCTCGGGAAGATAAGCAATATCAATCCCTGCCAATCGATCTCGGAAAATCCGTTCCCCGTCGCTGAGCCTTGTCAGTCCCTCCCGCACAGCTTCCGGCTCTACACTTAGAAGCTGTGCGGTTGCAAGCACCAATTTTTCCTCCGGGAGGAAGGTATGTCCCGCAGACATGTTGTATGTAAGCTCAAACAAAACTCCGGCCTCGACTCTTCTCGGATCATCCCCCGAAACCCCCAGCTCAATTGCAAACCGATCCACCGCACCAAACGGTGCATCTAGGCCATTATCCATCAGAAGGTATGGATCATCATATAGCAGCTCAACCGTCCGCTCTCCATAGAGTTTGTAGCATCGGACTGCCAGTTCCGTCGGAAGGTGGTGCATTGCAAAAAATTCCATCAGCTGACGCATCCCCGACTGAAGCTGAAACTCCTCGCCGAATTTCCGTGCCTTCTCCAACGTAATGCCCGGGACCTCCGCCAGCCGCTGCGGCTCACGCTCCATAATTTCCAGTGTCTGGTCACCAAAGTAAGAGACAATTCTCGCTGCCATCACCGGCCCGATTCCCTTAATGGCGCGGCTCGAAAGATACTGCTGTATCTCCATAGATGTCTGAGGCATCAGCCGTTCGAGAAATTCCGCCTCAAACTGCCGTCCAAAGCTGGAGTGGTTGCTCCATTTTCCGGTCACCATCAGCTGCTCGCCGACAATCGGCATTGGGATGGTACCTACAACCGTCACATGTTCCCGCGCGCCGCAGTTCACACGCAGGACGGAATATCCGTTATCATAATTCTGATAGACGACACCGCAGATGGTGCCCTGTAAAATCTCAAGTTCCTGTTCTGCCAATTTCTTCGCTCCCATTCCAGCTTTCGGATCTGAAATTTTCCGCAAGCATCTGTTGCCGTCCATTTCAAACAGCATAAAGTTACGTTCATTTTACTACAAATTTTTGAAAATGAAAAGTATAATTATCGATTCGTTCTGCATCGGTTTGGAAAAATCCAAAAAATACCAATATTATGCACTATGCTGTAATATTTTTCAGAGTGAATATACAAACTATACCATTCTGTACTTTATTAACGAAAACTGCTTGCATAATTAATTTAACCGTGTTAAAATATACCATGGTAACAATCTGGCCAATCGCGATGTATCTTAGGAGTTTTGAATGAAGGTTCTCTCTTTGCTTGTGTGGGTAACGCAGCTTGGTTTTTCCATCCTGTTTCCCCTTTGTTTTTTTCTGCTTTTAGCTGTCTGGCTTCAGAATCGATACGGATTTGGTCTTTGGATCATGGTTCTGTGTGCTGCAATCGGCATACTCGTCACCATCAGTACGGTCCGAACCTGTATTCGTTCTTTGCGAAAAGCAGCAGAAGAGGCATCTGACCACAAAGAGAATCCTCCGGCTTTCAACGATCATCACTGATTGTCCAAAGTAAGGACGGATCCAATGAAACTACAGAAAGCATCCAAAAAAGAAATTACACGAATGGCTGTCGGCTCCGGTGTCTGCGCACTGTTGGAACTTGCAGGGTTCTTCCTGGTGTCCCAGCTCTCAGATTTTCAGTTCACCTACAAGGTTGTACTCGGAACAATCTGCGGAACCATCGTGGCAATTCTAAATTTCGCCATTCTCTGTCTGACCATCCAGAGCTGCGCAGGTATGGAAAACGGCCCAAAGCTGAAGGCCCGCATCCAGCTGAGCTACAATGGACGGCTCATTTTCCAGGCCGCATGGGTTTTGATTGCGTTCCTGGCCCCCTGCTTCAGCGCTTTGGCATCTGCCATTCCGCTGCTGTTCCCCACCGTGGTGATTTATTTCCTGCAGAGCAGAGGAAAGCTCATCGACCCTAGCGAGCGTCCCCCTGTTGCATCCGTCGCTCACGAAGATGTTGGCGATTCACAGCGCTCACCATAGCACATAGCTCATGCCTTAGATCTTAAAAGCATTTGTCTAGATATAACACATGCCTCTTTCCTAGATCAGAGAAAGTTACTTGTTTA